>QEVR01000003.1 GCA_003576745.1 Candidatus Uhrbacteria bacterium
GCAACAGGAATACTGCCGCTATCGAGCAGTTTGGCCTGATAATTGATCTGGGGCGTGATTCCCTGGGCGGCTAGGGAGGGGTGGAAGGAGAGGAGGAAAGCAAAGAAAATAATGGCCGTGCCAAATACGGATGCAATGGACTTGGTATAAAAAGTCCTGTTTTTCATTTTGTTTTATTTGATATTCCCAAGCGTTTTTGGCTTGGTTGAGCAAAATTTTTTCCAATTTTTGGACAAAAGCTTTTTGCCTTTGACTACATGGAATTTTCTGCTCAACGATATTTTCCCATTATTTGATGTTTTCTATGGCATTTAGCTCTACAGAGCAAAAAGCACATGTGGACAACATGTGCATCTTTATACAAAACCACCTTTCCTTACTTTTTTAGTTTCGATTGTTTGGCTGTGATGGATTTTTCGGAATAGACCCAGTGTCCGAATCAGGGCGCGCAAGTTTCTCCGCTTCAGCTCCCATGGAAGAAGAAAGTCCACTCGCCGTATCCACAGACGGCATTCCCGGCCCTGAACCCGCGGATGTTCGAATCCCTGCCTTTGTCGAAGCGGGCGGCGTCGTAGCTGTGGAGCCGGTTGCAATGTTCTGCGGAGCTAACGGCGCGTGTGCTCCGGTGTCCTGACGCATAAGAGCAATATCCTGCTCCACAATGCCCTCCGCCTTTGCCGTCAAATCAATATCGGGTAATCGGATGCGCGCATAGTTGCGCGCTTCGCTCATAAGATAGTACACGCTCTTGCCCACGAGAAATCCGTAGCGGCCCTTTGCATCCGTAAGCTGGGTTTCCAAAAGTTTATTGAATTTCGAATCGAAAATGCGCACAATCGCCTGGGCAAGAGGCTTCTTTGTTTTTTGATCGTACACGATGCCCCAGCTTTTCGGCTTCGGCGGCAGGGAAAGCCTGCGGAACAGCAAATAGATAGCCGCTTGCGCAAGCACGAGAAGCGCGAATGGAACGGTGGGGGTAATCAACAGCGCCACAAGGGAAAGAAGCACGCCGGAAAATGCGACGGCATGCTGAACCTTCCGCAAAAATGATTTGAGAATCACCTGCCTGGGCGTCTCTTCCGGCACAACCGGGTCCAGCGGAACATTCAGCGTGAGCGTGCTCGCTTCATCTACGCGTATGTCATTTCCGTAATACAAATCCACAAAATCAATGTCCACAGAGCGTCCCTTCATGTACTGGGACGGAAACACATAATTCGGCTTCACGGCCTCAATGTGATAGCGTCCGGGCTGAACGTACATGACATAGCGCCCGAGCTTGTCCGTCACCTTTGTATTCACCGTGAGCCCTGTCTCCGCATGAATAAGGCGCACAATGGCAAGATCGACCGGCCGCTTTGTAAGAGAGTTGTATACTACGCCGAATTTTTTCCGTTTGCGCCTCCAAAAGAACAAGAGCGGCTGCGTAAAAAGATATTGGAGATAGGATAGAAGATTCAGCAGGGATATGGCGCTCGCGGCGTTCAATACCGCAACCGTCGCCACGGCGGGAGCAAGTATAGTTTTGTTCGCGGACTGCACCGCCGGAGATTCCAGAATTTGCTGGAGCTGTTCAATGCGGTATGCCGCCTGCTGTCCGAGATTCTGTATAACCTCCACGGCAGCGACAATCGGCGTGGCCGTCGCCAGCCCCTCAACGACCTCTTCCGGCGTCGGAGGAATTTTGATGAGCGTTATGTGCTGGGCAAAGACATTCGAATCGATGAATGACGGCGCTCCTTCAAAGGTTTCAAAACCTTCTTTTTCAACGCGGACATAATATTCGCCGGGCGGGACTTCATACGCATATCCGCCGTCAGAACCCGACAACGTAGGGTTGGATTGTCCGTATTGCGCGCCGCTCCATTGCACCCATGTACCGCCCACGCGCTGAAAGAGCGTTATGGTCGCGTCCGGCACGGGTGTACTCGGCGCGCCAATGAGCGGACGTTCATACACGCTCCCGGCGGAAAGCACGAAAAGCTGCAACGCGTCCTCGGCAACGCGCCCGTCCGCAAACACCGCCTGCCCCTTTGCCTGATGCAGTCCCAGTTCTTCAGGCGCCGGAATGGTCGCGCGATAAGAATTCGTTCCCGGATCATAACTCAAACTGTATGTATCCGGGCTAAAGACCACAAAAGCCACCTGCTCTGGCGCTCCATTCATGGACGACACGGGCACCACCACGAGAATAGATGAATGCGCGGGAATCACAATATAGCCGCGCGAGTCTGCAACGAGCGGCAATGTTCCGCCCGCGCCGAAAAGCAGCACTTCCATGGTGGCGCCAGGCGTGGGAGGCGTTGTGGTAACGCCTCCGATCACGGGCGGTGGAAGAACCGGGGGCGGAAGAACGGGCGGAGGCACCACGGGCGGCGGCGACGTGGGCGTTGGCGTTGGGGGCGGCAGCGGCAAAGCCTGCGGCGTGGCCTGTGCCAGAGCGCCGGACGCATAATTCGCATTCGTGTCGTATGCGTATGCGCCGTAATAATACGCGGTGTCATTCGTCAAACCCGAATCCGTATGCGAGGTGCCGGGACCGGCATATACGAGCGTCCCATCGAAAGGCCCGGTGGGAAAACCCCCCGTCTTCCGTACAATGCGAGTACCGGCGAAATCGGGATCTGTGGGCAGCGTCCATTCAAGAACAACCTGCGCATCTCCGGCCGTTGCGGTGAGCGTGACATTTGTAGGCGGCGTGGTATCGGAAAGCGTCGTGAATGTGAAATCGGAAGATACGGATGCATTGCCGTATGCATCCGCGGAAAGAACACGGAAATGATATGTCGTGCCCGGCTGCAATCCCGCAATGGGAAGAGCGTGCCCTGTTACCAAACCCAATGCGCTCGCCTGATTTCCATACGCATTCGTGAGTCCGAATTCCGCCACACTCGTGGCAGGTTCATCCGTATTCCATGTAAGCACCGCGCTCGAATCCGTAATATTCAACGCTTGTACATTCGAAATAACGGGCGGAGTGGTATCGCAGGGCATGATAAAAGAATAGCCGCCCGACATGGCGGTATTGCCAAGCTGATCCGCGGACGTAACGCGGAAAACATATGTCTGGCACGACAAAAGGCCGGTGAGATCTATTTGATGCGCCAATACCAGGGACGCGTTGTTCGCCGTACCCGACGCATAAGCTGCCGTATGGCCGTAATCCACAATGGACGTAGAGCTCTCATCGGTCTGCCAGGTAATCTTTGCGGTCGTAAACGATGTGCTTGTGGCCTGCACATTAAAAATAAGCGGAGGCGTGGTGTCTGCCGGCGGTCCGCCGCCGCTACCGGACGGCTGACCGGGCGCGGCCGGCGCTTGCACCTCCGCCGTTACGGAAACCTGATCCGAATCCACAATGGCAACGCCGGCCGCGCCCGTGTCTCCGAAGGTGCCGGCGATGGAAATTTGATACGACCCCGTGGACGTAGGATTCACAATACGGTTCACCCCGCCAGCCGCATTCGTGCCGATGAGAATTTTCACCGTACTGCTCGCAACAATTTCTCCGCCCGCCGCATCCGTAGGCGCGGTAAACGTTATCACCTGTCCGGAAATGCCTACGCCCCACACGCCCGCGCCTGCCGCGCCCGCCAGCGTTTCACTCGTTTCAAACCCCGTGCCCGTCCCATGGCTCAAATCAATGTCCCCCACAAGAATGGATGAAAGGTCGAATCCTGTGGCAAAGGTGGCTGTAATGGTATCGGATGACGCATCAACGCCCGTGGGGGTAATAAAACTAATCGTGTGATTGGACGGGTTGCTGGCCAGGGCATCGCTTATGGTATCGCTCACCTGAACCAGTGGAGCCGCAATGGCAAGGGAGCCGTATATAAAAAACCCTGCCGCAAGCGCGGCGACCATGAAACGTGCAAGATGCCCAATTTTCTCCAAAAGGATCTTCATCAAACAAACCGAGCGTCTGTTGACGCTCGGTTCGGGAGGCATCACCGGATTCCCCGCGAGCCCAACGTCAAAGATGGGCGCGCCCTTACGATGCCTGGGATTTCTTGAGCGCGGCTCGCACGAGCAAGTTGTTATACAGCATGATGAGGAGAACAATGCCGACAAGGCCAAGGAGCGCGAGCAGCATCAAATGCCATGGCAGAACCCAAAAGGAAACCGTATGAACCGGAATCTGGACATTGTTGCTTCCATACGTCATGTCGATGCTCGCCGTGTAGCGTCCGATGGCGAAATTCTTCCATTCGTTCTTGGTCTCCGCCCAAAAACCACGATCCTCGGGAATATCGAGCGTGTGCGCCCATCCGCTGTCGATGCGACGTACGCTATTCGGCAGAATGGCGGATTTATTCGGATTGCCCGGCACGCGCGCAACCACGCTTCCAAGAATATTCCGGATGACAAGCGTTCCTTTTGGCCTTTCATGCACGCTGCCCAAATTGCGCAGGCGGAATTCGAATTCAGCGGGCAGACGGTTCACGACCGTATGCTTTACGCGGAAAGAATCGACCTCGATGGATTCCACGATATCCCCAGGAACATTCACCAGAAGCAATACACCAACCTGTTCGGCAATGCCCACGCCGGATTCTCCGGATGCGCCGGGCGCGCGGGTAAAGAAAATCGTGGCATAGTGGCCGCCCGGGTCTGCATGTTCCGGAACGCTAATAAGGAACGGAAAATCCCTTGATGCGCCGGGATCAATCTGAATGGTCGGCTGATCGGGAATTACCCAAGACGCCAAATCGCTCGGCTGTTCCTCCTGCAAATACTCCTGACTCCCCTCTTCCCCGCTCGCGATAAAGTTCTGCGTATGCAAGGTAAACGACTGCGTCTCATTCGAATCATTTACGACGGTAATCTTTGCCTGCTGGCTTGACCCCGGCTGTATGTCGAAGTCGAACAGCACCGGCGACACGGTAATGGCCTGCGTAGCGGCCGGAATAAGTGACACCAAGATTGCCCCCCAGACGATGAACGAAAACCGTTTCCATGGCGACATAGTATGGGTTAATGGTGTTTAGTTTCGCGGCCGTCGCTCCAAAGCATGGTCTGGAGCGACAAGGCGGAACCAAAGCCTAGAACGTACCTGTCACACGATAGGTAATGATATGGCTGTAGTTACCTGTTGGCGTCCCGGCATCGATAGCGGCACCGTGCACCACGAGCGACGTCGTCGTCAAGCTTGGCGCAGATGCAGTAGCAAACGGTCGGGCATGCGAGATAATAGTCGTCGCGCTCGAGAAATTCAGCGGCGTGGAATCATTGCTGAATGTGAGCGACGCATCCGTGGATGTGCCCGCTTCCGTTACAGGCTCATCGAAGTCTCCTGCAATCGAGCGGCCTCCGGTTGTGGCGCCCTCGAGGAATGCGATGCCATACGCTTCCGTTCCGGTTGCGAATGCGGTGTCATTCGTAATAGCCGTCATCGTGGCATTGCCTGTGGAGTTGAACTCCTCATCCTGCTGAATGGTGGTGGTAAATCCATTCGCCGCATTGGTGGCAATGCGCAGGCGATAAGAGCAAAAACTCACCTGCGAAAGCGAGAGCACGCCAAGCTGGCAAATATTCGTTGCAGCCGTGTCAGCGGTATTCCGGATAACGAATGACAGCGTTGCCGGAACCTGCGCGGACACGTCGATAATCTGGTTGCCTCCTGCCACATAATAGAGCGCCGCGCCGAAGTCCGTGGTATTGAACGCAGTGGTGGAGCTCGTTGTCAGGATAGCAACGGAATAGTTCGCCGGCGTGGTTACGAGGCCATAGCTTAAGCACACCGTGCCACCCGTGCCCGTCGGAACGGACTCATTGAAGGTGTATGAAGCCTCGGACGATGTCCAGGAGCTCGTTGCCGCCGTGAGCGTATGCGTTGCGGTAAAGAGGAAGTCCGGCGTTCCGCAATGACTGATGGTTGACGTTGCGGCCGGAGAAATCGTCAAGCTTAATGTGGTGCCGGTGACATAAAAACCGGAAGTCACAAAGCTTGTATCGATTTCCGTTTGACCGCCCGCCCCCGCATCTGCCGTACCCGAATTGTCATTCAGGGAAACGGTAACGCCTGCCGCGCTTGCCGGGTATTGCGATACCAGGAGCGCTGATGCGGCGAGGAGCGCGGTGAATCTTGTGAGTAATCTTTTGTTCATAGCGAATAGTTATATAGGTAAACGCCTTCATGAGCGGCGTTTGTGATACGCTCCCTACTTCTCTCATGATGCAGTACGGAGCTTATCGCATATTGATATTTATTTGTTTGTTTCGAATGAACGGCTCGTTCCCCGATCCCTTGTGTAGGGATCTTCGACCTTTCAAGGAACGACACCGACTCACGCCTGTCCGCGCAGCGATGCCGTAGCTCAAAAGTTAAAAATTCGCCGTTAAACGATATTGAACATTATGTGAAAAGTTCCCCGTTGGCGTTGAAACGTCGATGGAAAGCTTGTAGATGAGGCCCGTGCGCTCATCACTTGCATGTGCAGAGCCAAGCTGAATGTCGCGCGTTGACGTGGTCAGTGCAAAGTCCATCCCCGTGCCTGTCGCAGATGAGCCGACGACCTCTCCTCCATATTCTTCATTGCCGGCCGTAACCGTGCCGTCGGCAGCATTTCTTATCGTCGAACTCCCAGACCGAAGATCGCCATCTGTCCCAACCGTCACAGTATACCCGTTTTGTGCGTTTGTTGCGATACTTGTCAACGTAAAGGAGGTGCTCTCCTGGCCCGGGGCTTGCACCCCAAGTGCCGCGACATTTCCATTAGCCTTATAAGCAAAATCATTTCCTCCAGCAGGTGAGCCTGAAAGTAAATTCGTATCACCATCCCATTTATCCACAGTAATGGTTGATCCAGCGATACCTGTTATCTTTCCGAAAACGAGGAATTGCCCAAAACCTTTATTCTCGACAAGGCCAATATAGTTATCAACGGTAAAAACAGTGGGGTTCCCCACATCAACCTGATTCGTAGAACTGGAAAAGGACGTCCACGTAGTTTCGGTGCTATTTTCCTGCGTCCCGTTATCAATGGAAAGAAATGGCTCCTGCGTTTCACCAACGCGATACCCGGCCCTTAATTGAAAATTCGTGCTCTGCCCGTCCCCGCTCACAAATTGCCCCAGCGTGTCCCGTATTTGAAAATTCGTTGAACTGCTCACATCATCGCCCCCGGCATTGATGGAGTCCCATTCAATAAGATAATTCGTGCTGGACATACCTAAAGCCAGGGCCGAAATTGGAGCCAAAACCAAAGCAATGACTGTCCACAGCACTTTTTTCATTCTTCTCTATTATAATTACTATTATAACATATTTTTCGACTTCTTTCAAAAAGCCCTACATTAAGCACTTTTATAGTTTCGTAAAATATTTTTCTAAATTTCTCACAAGTACTCGTATAAAATAGAAATGATTTACATTGTTTCACGTGAAACAGTCTAGGGATTGGTAGAATGCGCAGATTAAGAAGTGCTTAGAGCATAAAACGGGGGGTGGGAAGTAGGGGGCGTGGGCGTAGTCCATGAGCCCTGCGGAGAAGGGAGGAGGAAGTGGGGGGGTGTCTGTGAGTCTTGGGTCTTGAGATACGGGTCATGTGCCGTGGTTCGTGAGCCATGGGGTATAGGCCATGTGCCCTTTCTCTTTACCCACCAGTTCTAGGGTTTCAGGGTTCCAGGTTTCTAGAGTTTCTCTTTCCCAACTCTAGAAACCTAGAACGATTCCAGTACCAATTGCCAATAGCTAATTGATAACAGCTCCCATCTACAATCTTCCACCTAACCCATAACTAATTACTCGTAACCCGCTCTCTTTGCCCTTTGCCCTCTTTTTCCCAATTCCCAATTACAAACAACCCAGCGAAAAGCCAGCATCTACAAACGATAAAAAATTTTTTAAAGTACCGTATATTGAGCTTAAAAACAAAAGTCCTGCCTTTTGGCAGGACTTCTTTCATTTCCGTAGCTCCGTAAGGAGCCCTGGAAGTTGGTGGACCGGAGGGGAGTCGAACCCCTGACCTCTGCAATGCGAATGCAGCGCTCTACCAACTGAGCTACCGGCCCATAATTGTTTCACGTGAAACATTCCTTCGAAAAACAATGCAAATTATTGATTTTACAAATTTCACAGAATACAATTGTATTTATTAACATCATGATATCTCCCATGGGGACATCTCAATAATATCGCGTGGATAGAGATGTTAGAGCTTAATTCTTCTTTCAATGAATGCAGGAATATCTCCTGGAATGTTTCACGTGAAACAATTTATGGCGTCCCCGGGTGGAATCGAACCACCATCTAGAACTTAGGAGGCTCTCGTTCTATCCATTAAACTACGGGGACATATATATTTTGAATGAACCTATGCGTCGTAAAATATTTAAATCTGTACTCATTGCCTGTTATCCTAAAAGAAGCTAGCTGATTCTAACTCAACTTCAATAAACACGAAAGGGTTACGCATCCGTCGGCGAGGAGACGAATTGACGGTCTACGAAAAATAAGATATTTTTCTGCCACCCATCTATGCCAAATAAACGCGCCGCAATGAAAGATTTGCGCCAGTCGAAGAAAAGGCAGGCACGCAATATCAAAATGCAAACGCATGTAAAACATTCGTATAAGGACATTCAGACGCTTCTGCGCATGGGAAAAACAGGAGAAGCAACGCAAGCGCTGCTCGCATTTCAAAAAACAGCGGACAAGGCCGCAAGAGGAAAATCCGTTCATCGTAATAAAGCAAACAGGATGAAATCGCGTCTCATGAAACGTCTTGCCGGGGCGTGATTCAAAAACATCCTCTGTTGCAGAGGATGTTTTTTATTTATGAAAGCGATGTAAGACTCTCTTCCGCATCAGCGATTCCCGTTCTCGACCACAAGAATGCCGTTGCAAGACGCGCGTATTGTAACCCGGCTTTCTCTTTCGGAAGTTTGGAAAGCTTTCCGGCGACAAATGGATGAATGCCGTTCCGATCGCCGGATTGTACATGGACATACGAACGCGCGAGATAAAGAGCCGATGAAAGAACGGACGAAGCATCATCGAACAGACGGAGTTTAGACCAGCGATCGCGTCGTCCTTCCAAAAAACGATCTGTTACATCATAGATCGATACAGACGCTTCCGTCTTTTCAAGAATCCCACCAGCCCGCCATTTATCGAATTCCTGAACAAAATCCCATGTATTATCATTCACCCTTTCAGCGATGCGCGTAACCGCGGACGTGTCTTGTATGCCGGCCGCTGCGGCAAAGCCGCGCGCCCACGTTAAGAATTCGGCATGAGAAAGTTCGGGATAATCGTAGCGGTGAAAATTTGGCAAAGCCGCAAACGCATCAAGCTCGCTTTTTTTTATGGGCTTGGATTCCACACTTACCACAATGGTCATGTCGCTGTCGCGCGAAAGCGCTTGAAGCAGGGCTTTGCGTTTTATCTGCGGACAGGATGAAACAAGATCGCTCGACCGAAAAAACCGTCTCGGCGAAAACAGGGAAGCGCTGGAAAGCAGGGACAGGAGCTCCTCGACGCCGTCCTTTCCGGAAGAAACGCGGGTAACAAAATTGCCGGACATGTCGAATTTCATCCGGAATGCGCTTTCAAGCTCCCTGGCTCGCGCAAGACTCCGATACGAATCTTCACCCGTACAGAGAATCAGCATGAGCCGATTGTGAACCGCGGTGCTTCAAATAGCAAGATACAAAAGCGCGTCCTAAAGACGTCTTTAATCAAGAATCGGCTCGAGCGCATTCCAATGCTTGCCGTGCCTGGCCTCCACCACAATGGGACAGCCGATTTCTTCAATCGTTTCCATAACATTCCGAACATACGCCGCAATGTTCCGTACGTCTTTTTTCGGCGCCTCGAAAAGCAATTCGTCATGAACCTGCAGAAGCATGCGAGTATCCGGAGACGTGTTCTGCAGGTTTTCAGAAACGCGTATCATCGCGAGCTTCAGTAAGTCCGCCGCAGTGCCCTGAACGGGCATGTTAATTGCCATGCGTTCCGCAGCCGCACGCAAGGCTGGCATATTGCTATTGATGTCGGGAATGGGCCTGCGCCGGCCAAACAGCGTTTCCACGTATTCGTAGCGATGCGCCAGCGCTTTGGTTTCCTCAAGAAATGTTTTGATGCCTTTATATGTTTCAAAATATCTTTTAATGAATTCCTTCGCTTCCGCAAAGGAAATCCCTGCAGACTGGGAAAGGCCAATGGGTCCCTGTCCATAAATAATGCCAAAATTAATCGCCTTGGCGGCGCGACGCTGATCCTTGCGTACGTCGCGGGGATCAATTCCCCAAATGCGGGCCGCCGTGGCGGTGTGAATGTCCGCTCCCGACTGGAAGGCATCCAGCATGGCGCGGTCTTTGGACAGGGCGGCGATGACCCGGAGTTCGATTTGGGAATAATCGCACGCCACAAGCTCCATGCCGGGGCCGGCAATAAAGGCCCGACGGATTTTTCTGCCGAGTTCGGTCCGTACCGGAATATTCTGCAAATTCGGCTCGGAGGATGACAGCCTGCCGGTGGCCGCAATGGCCTGATTGAATGTTGTATGAATGCGGCCGTTTGCATCCGCAAGACCCGGAAGCGCATCCACGTATGTGGACAAAAGTTTAGCGACTTCCCGATGCTGGAACATGAGATCGATGATTTCGTGCTTGCCGCGAAGTTTTTCGAGTTCCGATGCGGCCGTGGAGTATCCGGTTTTTCCTTTTTTGATGCCTGCGGCTGGAAGGCCCAATTCCTCAAAAAGGATAACGGCCAGCTGCGCGGGGGATGCGGGATTAAATGCGTGACCGACGGTTTTTTCCATGCGCCGTTCAATCTTGCGCTTTTCCTCATTCATCTCTTTGGAAAGACTTTTCAAATAAGGAAGATCAACGAGAATACCCGTTCGTTCCATATTGCGAAGAATGGGAATAAGCGGAAGTTCCATGCGCTGGAATATACGATCCGCACCCGTCTTCTTCATTTCGCGCCGCTGTTCTTCCGCAATGGCAACAAGAGCCTGCGTCGTTCGGATTTCCCGATCCTCTCCTTCCGGAATGGGGGAGTGAAGATACTGAAGAACAAGGGCGTCCGCGTCCAAATTCCGTTCGCCGGCGGCCAAAAGATATGCGGCAATAAGCGTGTCATGCGAAATGCCCGCCAACGCAAAGCCCTCGTGCTCCAAAAGGGTCATGTGCCGCTTTGCGTCGTGAAAGATTTTCCCGATAGCAGGATTTGCCAGAAGCTCCCGAAGCTCGCCTTTGACCCGATGATTCCTGAAAAGATCGGCCGGAATGAACGCGCATTCCGCCTTCCAGCCAAGAGCGATGCCGCGGATGCCCCCGCCGAAGAGCGAACCCTGCTCACGCTCCAATACCGACATCGCAATCTCCGTTTCCGCTCCTGCGCGGGCAAGAAACGCCAATGCATCCTTCTCCGAAAGAGCCGTTAATCGCTCTGACACGGACTGTTTTGTCTGCGCCGGGCTTGGGCGCCGGGAGAACGATTCGTTTTTGTCCACCTGATCGGGAAGCCGT
Source organism: Candidatus Uhrbacteria bacterium (assembly GCA_003576745.1). Classification (GTDB taxonomy): domain Bacteria; phylum Patescibacteriota; class Patescibacteriia; order 2-12-FULL-60-25; family 2-12-FULL-60-25; genus 2-12-FULL-60-25. The sequence continues at coordinate 11,482 of QEVR01000003.1, forward strand.
GAAAACAATGACCGAAATCCAAAGCGCGCAGCCGCTTCGGTAAAGGCCTGCCGGTCTAATGAGGAAACATAAAAGGAAATCGACTTTTTCATCGGCGCATGCCTGTCCAAATCCACGAGTTCATACGCGAGCTTCGCGCTTGCTTCGCCCTCGAGCAGTTTTTTGCGAAGACCCGTCTTCATATCGGAAGACGGATCATGCGCCGCTTTGAAAATTCCGGAAAAGCTTCCGTATGCCCGGAGCAATTCCGTGGCCCCTTTTTCTCCGATTCCCGGCACCCCCGGAATATTGTCGGATGGATCGCCCTTGATCGCCTTCCAGTCGCGAAGCCGCGTAGGCGGAACGCCGTATTCTTCTTCCACGGCCTTCTCGTCAAAAAGTTTCGTTTCACTTACGCCTTTTTTAAAGGTAAGAACGTCCACGTTCGGGCCCACGAGCTGTAGCGTATCCCTGTCGCCGGTAACGATGCGCGTATAGTAGCCCTCGCTATCCGCACGCTCCGCGAGCGTCGCAATAAGATCATCCGCTTCATACCCGTCTTTTTCCACTGAAGGCACGCCGAGCGTTTTCAGCAGGTCTTTTGCAAACGGAATCTGATCATACAGCTCCTGCTCCTTTTCTTCCCGCGTCGCCTTATACGCTTTATATGCCTCGTGACGGAATGTGGGAGCGGCCGTGTCCCAGCACGCAATAAACACATCGGGCTTTTCCTCTTTCAGAAGCTTCAATGCGACCGACGCCATTCCATACACGGCATTTACCACTGTACCGTCAGGCGCTTGAAGCGGCGGAAGCGCATGCCACGCCCGATGCAAAAGGGCGTTCGCATCCAATAACAAGAGTTTTTGCCGTTTTTTTGGCATGCCCGAATGGTAGCACAGGGCCCTACCCTGTCGAACGGTACGTATCGGGTTGATTCACGATGGCAATATCAATTCCTATCTCGCGCAAATGTTTGGCTCTGCGTTCCGTACTCCGCATAGGCCAATTCTCCCAGGCGACCGCGCATACTCCTCGCTCTTTCAATGTTCGAACGCGATCAACGTTCCAAAAGGTGGACGGAAGCCCGGCGGCGAATATGCCGTTTTGCAAAAACCACTCCGAAGCCGGGCCGATCCGACGGGGCCATCGCTTCATTAAAAAAATACGGGGGACATCCGGCACCGAGGCGGCAGCGTCGTTCAGAACATCCTTGTGAAAAGAAGAGATGAGGGAACGTGAGCGCAGTCCCGCGCTCGTGCGAAGCTTTCGAACCAGTAATTCAAGCGCCGCGCGATCTTTGATTTCGAAATCAAGCCGAACCGGGGCCGGAACGGATGCCGTAACCTCATCGAGCATGGGAATACCCATGCCCTTGCGTAACCGAATTTTTCGGAAATCGCGCCGGGTCAATTCGGAAATACGACGATTGTCTCCGGCAATGCGGCGAAGGTCCTTGTCATGAGTGACAATCGCCAGCCCGTCGCGGCTGCGATGAATATCCAGCTCAATGCCGTCCACTCCAAGCTCTACCGCGCGGCGTATGGCCTCAATCGAGTTCTCATCCACGCCCTTAGATGCGACGCCACGATGCGCAAAAATCAACATGGCCCAGAGCATAGCGCGGAACGGACTTTCCGTCACCGTATGTGAAATCCTCACAAAAAAAGCATCGATCGTGGGAGAAGAGACTATTCCCGCGTATCCTTTATTCAAAAACATCGGGAAATCGGCAATACGGCAAGGAGCGTGCGGGCACGAGAGCGTCTATTTCTCGCTCTCAGAGAATATTCTCTCGCATCTCGTCGTAAAAAAATTCCGCCGGGCATTTCGACGGAATATTCTTTGGAGGCGTAGGGCGGAATCGAACCGCCGCATAGGGGTTTTGCAGACCCCTGCCTTACCACTTGGCTACTACGCCGCAAACGGGTCGAATCGTAGCGGCTTCTGCGCATTCCGTCCAGAACCAAAACGGCTCCGTCATATCGGAGCCGTTCGCTGCGCTTATTTATTCGTTTCCGTTCGTACGATCTCGACATGCGCAAAGCGCACGCCGAATTTGCGGGCTTCGGGAAGGCTTTCCATCCAAATGTCGATCTTGTACGTATACCGCTTGTTCATGCGATCATGAACCTCAAAAATCTTGTCGCCGTACAGCTCGGGAATCCGAACCTTTGTGCCGAATGGAAGGAAGTTCGAAGCGATAATGCCGTCGCGCACATGCGAACCGTCAGCCGTAATAAAGGGGGTGTCATCGGTTTCCTCCGGCCGAGAGGTATAGGCCGTCATAGGCACATAGTTGTAGGTTCGCAAAACTGTCACCGTTGTATACTGCGGAACCTCAAAATGATAATCCGCGACCTCCTCCTCTGCCACGGGCGCCTGAACCGACGCAACAACAGGAAAGACATCCGCATCTGTCGCAACGGCTCGCGTCGGAAGAGAAACGGACAGGACGGCAGAGACCAGCGTGATCACAAAAAGACGCCGGCCGATCAGAGAAACGGGAATGGTTGGTGAATACGTAGAAGGGTTCATAAATGGGTTTTTCTGCAAAGCCGCCTTTACAGCCAGAGAAAAAAGAGCATAGCAGAAATTACCCATTATGTCAATGGTTGAAGCTATTTTTTTAGCTATGTTTAGCCACTTTTCTATAAACGTTACCCAAAAATCGAGCATATCACGAGGCATTATCCTACACGGCCGTCTCCCATTTACCAATATGCTGTTTACGACTAAGCTTAGTTCCAACATCTATGCCCATAAAGCATCTCCAGTCTATCGGAAAAGGCGGTTCCGGAACCTCATCCTCAGCCAAGCGGCCGCCCTGGAAAGCCATGGTGACAAGCGCCGCAGTTCTGGCCGGTATTGTCATCCTAATAGGCTTTTTTATCTTGACCCTTGCGCTGGCATGGTTTAGCAGGGACCTTCCGAATCCGAATGCCCTTCTTGAAAGGGATGTCGCACAGTCCACAAAAATCTATGATCGCACCGGCGAAGTCCTCCTCTATGAAATCCACGGAGATGAACAAAGAACGCTCGTGACCATAGATCAAATTCCGGACGTCATGAAATGGGCAACGGTAAGCATTGAGGACAAGGATTTTTATAAACATCACGGAGTAAGCTGGAAGGGACTCTTCCGGGCATTTCTCACAAGCGCCATCAAGCGCCAGCGCGTACAGGGGACATCAACGCTCACCCAGCAATTCGTAAAAAATGCCGTGCTCACCAATGAACGGTCCGTTGCGCGCAAACTGAAAGAGCTTTTGCTTTCCCTGCAAATCGAACGGAAATACACCAAGGATCAAATTCTCCAGCTTTACCTGAATGAAATTCCTTATGGTTCGACGCTGTATGGCGTTGAATCCGCGAGCCAGGGATACTTCGGCAAATCCGTGCGCGACATTGCATTGGACGAAGCCGCGCTCCTTGCGGCCCTTCCCCAGTCGCCCAGCCGGTACAACCCATATGGTACGGGATCGCGCGGAGACAGCAGGGAGCTTTTGGTCGGCAGACAGTGGTATGTGCTCGATCAAATGGCGGAGCAGGGTTACATTACGAAAGAACAAGCGGAGGAGGCAAAAAATATCGACACGCTCGCAAAACTCGTCCCGAGACAGGTGGGGAATATCAAGGCGCCGCATTTTGTCATGATGGTACGCGAACAGCTTGCCGACGAATTCGGACAGCGCGCTGTGGAGACGGGCGGGCTCAAGGTACTCACGACCCTTGATTGGCGGCTGCAGCAGGAGGCGGAACGGATTGTGAGAGAATATGTGGATGCAAAAGGGGAAATCTATCGCTTCAGCAATGCCTCCTTGGTCGCCATCGGCCCCAGAGACGGACAAATCATCGCCATGGTTGGCTCAAAGGACTTTTTTAACGAAGAGATTGACGGCCAGGTAAACGTGGCGCTCCGTCCGCGGCAGCCGGGATCCTCGTTCAAGCCCATCGTGTATGCCTTGGGATTCCAAAAAGGCTATACGCCGGACACCGTGCTCTGGGACGTAAAAACGAGCTTTAAAACAGACGTCAAAGATTACACGCCCGCGAATTATGATCTAAAGGAACGGGGGCCCATCTCCGTTCGTCTTGCGCTTCAGGGATCCCTGAATATTCCCGCCGTCAAAATGCTGTATCTCACCGGCGTGGGATCGGTGCTCGATTTTGCCGAACAGCTCGGCTATACCACCTTCGGTGACCGAAGCCGCTTTGGACTCTCGCTTGTTCTCGGGGGAGGGGAAGTAACGCTCCTGGAACACACGGCCGCCTTCGGCGCATTTGCCGCAGAGGGCGTCCTCCACCCCACCACGGCAATTCTGAAGGTCGAAGGAGCAAAGGGGGAAGCGCTCAAGGAATGGACATTGGGCGAAGGGAAAAAAGTAATGGATGCGCAGATCGCGCGGCTTCTTTCCAATGTTCTCTCGGACAATGCTGCGCGTGCGTATGTGTTCGGCGCGAACAACAATCTGACGCTTCCCGGCAGGCCGGTGGCCGCGAAAACCGGGACAACGAACAGCTATCGCGACGCTTGGACCATGGGATATACGCCGTCGCTCGCAGTGGGCGTTTGGGCCGGAAACAACGATAATTCGGAAATGATCCATGGGTCGGGCGGATCCATGGCTGCCGCACCCATCTGGCAACAATTCATGAAAGCCGCCACCAAAGATACTCCCGTGGAATCATTTACACCGCCCTCCCCGCCAGACACCACAAAGGAAGTCCTCTTGGGGAAAGCCTTCGAACAAACGGTGAAAATCGACACGGTCACCGGCAAACTCGCCACGGAATACACTCCTCCGGAATATGTGGAAGAAAAAGTCTTCCGCGAGGCGCACTCTATTCTCCATTACGTGAACAAAGACGATCCAAAGGGGCCCGTGCCGACCAATCCTGCCGCTGATCCGCAATACAATCGCTGGGAGAGCGCGGTGTACGTCTGGGTTCAAGATCCAAAAAATGAATGGAGCGCCACCGGAACCGCGCCCACGGAATATGATGACGTACACACAAAAGAAAATATCCCCGCGATCCGCGTCCAAAGCCCCGTACGAAACGACAGAATGCAAAGCCGCAGTTTTTCCGTCCGTGCAGAGGTGTATGCGCCGCGGACCATCCGTTCTGTTCGCGCCCTTATGGAAAATTATGTCATCGGAACTTCATATCAACCCTCAAACGGAAACGAATGGTCCTTTATAGCGGCGCTTCCGAATGCCATCGAAAAGGGTTTTCATGACGTGGTGATTGAGGCACGGGATGATGTCGGGAATGTGGGCCGAGAGACGCTGACCATAAACCTACTGGCAGATCCGGAGCCCTTGCTCATGAGCTTTGTTGATCTCCCTCCGGGAACGATCTTGGGCCTGGATGCATTTCCGAAGCGCATATATCTCCAAGTGAATGATTTGAGTGCGGTTGTCCGCGCAGATCTCCGGCTTGAATCCCCCTCCGGAGAAAATCGGCTGATCGGATCGAATATTAAGCCGCAGGAAAATCCCGTTGAATTCCAATGGTCCTATGTTCAGGGTCCCGGCGTCTATACCCTTTATGCGATTGTAACGGATGAAAACGGGCGCACGATCGAGAGTCCGCGCATCAACATCTCCGTCACGCCGCCATTACTGGAGTAGGGGCTGTAGGTCGTGAGATATGGGTCGTGAGTCATGCGGGCGGAATGCGAAGACTACGTAGGGCGTGGTTGCGTAGGGGGAGCACAATCTTCCCCGAAACCCGTTCCCTTAGCCCTTAGTCTATACGTTCGTAGGTTCGTAAGACCGTAGTCTGTAAGCCATTCGCCCGTAACCCGAACCCCGTAACCACTCACTACTCACCACTCACTTGTTCCCTTACTGCCGTATCGGCATCACGAGATACCTATAGGTTTCTTCCCCGCCTTCCGGAAGAATAAGAACGGGGCTCATGGGATCATTCATGAGCAGTTTCACCTTCGGCGTGGCGATGGCCGACAAGCCATCGCTTATGTATTTGAAATTCACGATAACACTTACATCTTCGCCGGAAATATCCCCCTGAAGCGTCATGGCTGTTTTCCCCGTACCTTGGTCTGCCGAATGCACGGTAAGCGTCCCCTCGGACGGCTTGCAGTCCAGATGGACATCATACAAGCCCTGTCGGGAAAAGAGGGACGCAGACTTTACGGCCTTTTGAAGCTCCTGCCGCCCAAGAATCGCCGTGGTTTTAAAGTGTTCTGGAATAATTTGCTGATAATCTGGAAAAGATCCCTCGATTAGCCTCGAAACAAGCTCGGTATTTCCGTAACTCACCACAAGCTGATTTTCCGTCATCACCCATTCCACATCCTCGGGCACGCCTAACTCGTCCTTATAAGAAGAAAGGATGCGTCCAATTTCAACAATAGCCCGGGCCGGCGCAATCAGCTTCAACTCCTTGGATTCATTTTTTGGCTTCAGGATCCGTTCGGCGAGCCGATAGCTATCCGTTGCCACAAAGGCGACCCGATCCTTTCCTAATATGCCCCCGAACCAGCAAGCGACGCCGGAAAGTTCCGGCCGTGATTCGGATGTCGAAACCGAAAAGACAACCTGGCTAAGACCGTGACGCAGATCCTCCGCCTTAAATGCAATTCCTCCTGATTTTGCTAATTTCGGAATCAAAGGAAATTCCGCCGCCGTCATTCCCCGAACAACCGTTTCCTGCCCGCTCGCGGAAATATGCAAACCCTCATCCAGAACTTCCAGCTCCACCTTTCCTTGCGGGAGGAGGGAGACATACTCCTGAAGGAGTTTTGCCGGCACGGTATATTCGCCCTCTACTTCTGTTTTTCCCCGAACTATTGTGCTCACCGCCAACTCTAAATTTGTTGCAGATAATTTTAAATTTCCCCCTTCCGTTTTTAATAACACATTTCCAAGCACCGGAAGGTTTACGCTTTTGTTCGTGATGTGGCTCACAACGGAAAGCCCTTGTGTTAAATTTTCTTGTGTACACACGAACTTCATAAGTAATAGAGAAAAGAATAAAGGGTGGAAGTAGTAAGCGTGTGGGTAGCGGGGATAAGGGAGAAAGAGAGCGGTTTTCTTCGAAGGAAGGTTGAAAATTATTCAGATGTTTTGTGTATGCCGCTGTGAGGAACTGTGGACGGTTCCGTAATGTTCCGGGTCGGCCACGTTGCACGCACAGGTCTTCCACGGGCATGTGGATGGTTTAGGCGGCCTGATCCGAATAAATTTTTTCTCGGATAATAGCCACGTCTCTTTTTGTTTGTTCATCCTTTTCCAGAAGGGAAAGGATTTTATTACATGCATGCATGGCGGTCGTGTGATCCCGGTCGCCGACATGGGTACCGATGGCGGGGTAAGAGCATTTTGCGTCCTCGCGGAGCAGGTACATGGCCACCTGCCGTGGAAAGGCAAAGCGCTTTTCCCTGCTTTTTCCAAGCACGTCATCCATGGTGATGTCATAGTATTGAATGACGATTTCCAAAAGCTTCCTCGGAGTGATGCTCCGTTTTTGGACGGTCGGGACAAAGCTTTGGAGAAGCGTCTGAACCGTATCCATGGTCGGCTGGATATTCTTGAACTGGTGATAGGCGATAATTTTATTGAGCGTCCCCTCGAGCTCCCGCACATTGGACTGAACCGTTCCGGCAATGGCGCGGAGAATTTCCGCATTCAGCGGATAGCTTTTTCCTGCGCATTTTGCCTCCAAAATAGCGATGCGTGTCTCAAAATCCGGGGTCGAGATATCCGTAATCATGCCCCATTCAAAACGGGACAAGAGCCGGCTTTCGAGGGATTGAATGTCTTTCGGCGAACGGTCGCTGGAAAGGACAATCTGCTTATTTACCTGATGCAGAGCATTGAATGTGTGAAAGAACTCCTCTTGGGTTCCCTGTTTGCCCGACAGGAATTGGATGTCATCCACGAGGAGAACGTCCACATTCCGATAGCGATCCTTAAATTCCTTCACCCGCCCTCCGCGGACCGCCTGGATGAATTCATTCGTAAAGCGCTCACAGGTAATGTAACGGACCACGGCTCCATTTCGGGTTTTGAGGACATGCTGGCCGATGGCTTGAAGAAGATGCGTTTTTCCGAGGCCTACGCCTCCATAAATGAACAGGGGATTATAGGCTTCTCCGGGATTGGTAGCCGACGCCATGGCCGCAGCATGCGCAAGCTCATTTCCTTTTCCCACGATGAAATTATCGAAACCGTATCGCGGATTCAGGCCGGCATCGTCCGCGGGCTCTGTCTGCGGCGCCGGAGAATGAGATGTGTCCGGCTCCCAGCCGGTGGACGGTTCGCTTGCAGGCGGTGAATGCTGTACGTCGGATGCCGTGCGCATTTCAACCTTATAGTGTGCTTCACGTACGGCATTGGATGTGACGTGGCGGAGCGCCTTCACGATGGCGTCGTGATACTTTTTTTCAAGCCAAGCCTTGGTAAAAGTATTGGGAACGGCGATAATCACGCGGCCATTATCAAACGAGGAAATGGATGTATTGCGGAACCAGGTGGTAAAGTTCGCTTTGGAAAGCGTGAGTTCGAGCTCGCCGAGGGCCGCGAGCCATATGGCCTGGAGATCCATAAAAAAGAGGTTAGGGAGAGGCTTAGATGTCAACAACCGCGCAAGCACTCGTCAAATCTGTGGAGCAATTGTGTATATCTTACAAGGAAACGTCAAATCCTATCGACCAGGCTAAGCTCACGCTTGTCTCTTTTGTAGAGAAGTGGCATTATCTTAGTCAATACCTAATATGCCGAAAAGAACCTATCAACCAAAAAAGAAGCGTCGCGCGAAGGTCCATGGCTTCCGGGCCCGCATGGCCACGAAGCAAGGGAGAAAGGTACTGGCGCGACGACGGAAAAAAGGCCGAAAATCCGTTGCGGTGAAAAAAGCGAGATAAGCAGGGATGGGGCGATATGCTTCCGAAGATCGTCCGCCTGAGACATCAATCCGATTTTGCGCGGCTGTCCGTGAAAGGGCGGCCGCTTTATGGACCGTTTTGCATTCTTCGTGCATGGAAATCCGGATCAACACCGTCCAAAATCGGCTTTGTCGCTTCCGGAAAAATGTTCCGGAAGGCCACGGAACGGAATCTTGTCCGACGTCGCATGCGAGAGGCCTTTCGCCCGTTGCTCTCCAAGGTTCCTCATGGGTATGACATGATTTTTGTGGCGCGTCCGGAGGCGAAAAAGGCCGATTTCGGGGAAATGCGGAAATCCCTGGAGCATCTTATTGAAAAAATGCCCAAAGAAATGGAGCGGCCATACATCAGAAGGCCGAAAGCCCCGAAAAGCCGGAAAGGGCAGATTGAATATGCAAAGCAGCTCGGTGTTCAGAGGCCGCCGGGCAGGCCGCCACAGGAAAAGAAAAAGTCATGATTTTTGCAGTACGCCGGTGAGAGTGGCGGTTTGATGGGATGATTGAAAATGTAGCCGTTCTAATGTTCCAGAGTTTTAGGGTTCTGGGGTTAGGGTCAAGAGTTTCGGATCTTGGATAAACAGCGCATGACCTACGAACCTACGAACGTATAGACCAAGGGCTAAGGGAACGGGTTTCGGGGAAGATTGTGCTTCCCCGCGCAACCACGTCCTACGCAACTACGTACTACGTCCTACGCAACCCCCACTCCCTACTTCCCGTCCCTCTCCCCCTCATGCTCACCTCCATCCTGCATTTTCCGCGCCGCATCATTCAAGCGATGATCGTAGCCTATCAATATACGCTCTCCCCGGATCATGGGTGGATGTCGAGATTTTTTCGATACCGCGTTTGTCGTTTCCGTCCAACCTGCAGCGAATACGGATATACAGCTATCGGGAAATATGGCGTCATAAAGGGCGTTCCCATGGCGATATGGCGAGTGTTACGATGCAATCCTTGGTCGCATGGCGGACATGATCCGGTGCCATAAACGAGAAGCGCCCACCCCGGAGAAGGGATGGGCGCCTTTGTATCAGAGACGTTCGATTACGTCGGCGCAGCGCGCAGGGTCGAATACGGGAGCGTTCAGGTAGCGTTTCTGTGCTTCCCGGAGCTCCTCTCGGCGCGCAAGGGCGTCCGAGATGCTGAAGCGCCCCAAGGTCTGGATGGCCGCACCTACCGTGACGAGCGGGTAGGTATACAAGCCGGAATTCTCCACCATGGCCCTTTGCGCCATTGGTCCCTTGATGCTCACCGGCACCCTGGCGCATTGCGCCGCAATGCGGAGGGATGTGCCGAAGCAGGAAACCGTGATGTCGCACAAGCTCGCGAGCTCGTCCGTGGTGAAGTCCGCGGGATCTTCGAGCATGTCCTTGCGGAACGACGCGAAGAGTTCGAGCTGAATGGCCCAGGTTGCCGCAAAGGGCTTGGAGGCGTATTTGGGATGGAAGCGCGGAATGATCATGACAGGTTCGCGATCATCTGCCACGGAGAGAAGCAGGAACTGTAGCATCTCTGCCGTGTGTTCTCCCTGCCCGGAGAAGAGAATGGAGATTCTCTGGTTCTGCAGCGTCCGGAATCGCGATGCCTTTCGCTCTTCCACGCCTGCGAATTCGCCCATGGCCGGGTCGCCGCAGACCACCACCTCTGTTGAAGTCCGGAAACGTTCTTCTTGCGCGATGATCTCCTTGGCGATGTCGTCGATCACGAAGATGGTCGTCGGCACGGCCTTTGACCGCGTATGCGCCCCCCAGGTGTCTTCGAACCAGTGGATCGGGATAGCGTGTTTGTTCGCGAAGGAGGAGCATTCGTCCTCCCAGTGATTCGGAAAACTCAATCCCGCGAGAATCGCATCGGCTCGGAAACCGGGACAGAGGGGGACGGGTCTCGTCGCATCCACCGGTCCTTCTTCCTGCAGTTCCCATCCCGCCTTCTTCCAGATAGCGGCGGATAGGCCCTCGGCCCACACGGAAATTTCGTGGCCCCTTTTTCGGAGCTCCTCGGCGACCGGCAAAATCATACGGACGCCGGCCTTGTCCTTTGTGACCGCTGTAATAATTGCCAATGTATTCTCCTGGTCGGATGTGGAATGAACGGAATCCTCCTATCACGAAAAAGCGAAAACGTCAAGAAATCCGAATGTTTTTCAGCCTGGAGGCGTGGCCTTTCAAAATGGAAATTCGGGAAGGGCTGACATCGAAGTACTCTGCAAGGAGTTTTACGAGCGCCTCGTTTGCCTTTCCTTCCACGGGCGGCGCTTTGACGCGTATTTTCCAGATGCCATTATCCATGCCAACAATCTCGTCGGCCTTTGCGTTCGGCTGGAGATTCACGCGAATGCTCTTCATGTTTTTTGAAGGTACAGGGAGAGCACCGTCTCCGACAGCTTTGCGTTTGAAAAAATAATCTCTTCATCTCCCGGTTTCCAAGGTTTTCCATTTCCATTTAATGCTTTGCCTCCCGCTTCGCGAACGAGGAGCGCGCCGGCCGCGACGTCCCATGCATGAACCCCTTCGAGAATGGAAAAATCCGCGCGTCCAGCCGCCACCCAGGCGGCTTCCACCACGGCGGCTCCCAGCACTCTTTCTGACCTCACTCGCTTGCTGAAACGAGTAATCATGCGTACCCCTTTGCCGATATGCTTGCCAAGATATCCGTAGCACATGAGCCCAAGGGATTCATGGAGCTTGGAGGTTTTCGAGGCCATGAGCCGATGTTCTCCCATAAAAGAGCCCTCGCCGAGGACAGCATGATAGCGCTGGCGAAGCGCCGGCAGGGAAATGAGTCCGACCACGGGTTCGCCGTGATAAAGGAGGGCGAGAGAAATGCCCCAAAGCGGAATACGCGCGGCAAAATTCGTGGTTCCGTCGATGGGATCCAGCGCCCAGGCGAGTTCTGTCTTCGCGATTTGCTGCTCGGAGATATCGCCGCCTTCCTCCGAACACACCGGAATGCCCGGTGTAAGCCTGCGCAGGCTCTTTCGCACGGCTTCATTCACGGCATTGTCCACGGGCGTAACGATTTCCCCGTGCGCTTTATAGGAATATCCGTTTGTCGCGCGGTAATCAAAATGCCGGAGGGCATTTTCCTCCCCGGCGGATATTGCCGTTCGCGCAATGCCGAGCCATCGTCTTTTGCGACGCGCATCAATCAGTCTGCGCATGCGAATATCATAACACGGAAAGAAAAAACGCCCCGTTAGAAGGGCGTTTTTTCTTTGTCGTCCGTCGCCGGATATCCTTCGATCCCCGCGCGTTTGATAAGATCCAGGGTTTTTTGATTTCGCAGGAGAATGGCCACGTATTCGCGATACTCCGGGGAGCTCACCCGCTCGCGCGTATCCTTATCATCATCACGCAGACCGGAGAGAATGCGGTCGATTTCCCGGTCCAGGTCCTCGTCTGTAACGCGCACCTGTTCCTTTTTCGCGATCTCCTTTATGAGGGTCGCGGTTTTGATTCTTCGAATCGCCTGTGGCGCAAAATCCAGCTTCAGTTCGTCCTTCGATTTTTTTATGGAAGCGAGGTAGTCTGAAAAATTCATCCCCCGATCTTCCACGGCATGCTCCAATTCATGGAGCATCTTTGCAACCTCTTCATTCACGAGGAGCTCGGGGACGTCGGAAAAGCCGGATGCGTCAACCAACTTTTCCAGCAATTCGATTTCGCTCTTATCCTTGGCGCGCTCCGTTTCTTCAAGCTGGATATTCGATTTCAACACGCTTTTCAGCGCGTCAAGAGTTTCCTGTCCGAGGCTTTTGGCGAACGCATCATCGAGTTCGGGGAGTTCAAGCGCGAATATTTGTTTTGCCTTTGCCGTAAAATCCACGCTCTTGCCGCTCAAATGTTTTTGATAATGGCCTTCGGGGAAGGCGAGCGTGAATGTTCGTTCTTCTCCCGTGGACATGCCAATCAACTTTTCCGTAAATCCGGGAATATAATGCTCTTCCGCCAAATACACGCGATACCCTTGAGCCGTACCGCCTTCGAGAATGACATGATCCCGCTTCATTTCAAGATCGATCACAATCAAATCCTCTTTCGTTGCAGGTTGAAGCTTTACGACCTCTTTGCGCTGCATGCGGCGGAGTTCCTCGAGCGCCTTTGTTACATCTTCATCCGTTGCCTGGCGCGCCGTAAACGTGACGCGAGGAATATGATAATCCGCAAGACTCGCCACATTCGGAGCAATCGGGGCGATAACGGTGAACTTGATATCACTTCCGGGCGTGAGCTGATCCACCTGCACTTCCGGAGAACCGACCGTATCTATGTCCTGATCCAGCACCGCGCGCATGTACCAAGCCTTGACGATGCGTTCCAGAGCAGCTTCCCAAATGCGCATTTCCCCGCCGCAGGCTTTTGCGATTTCGGCATAGGGAGCCTTGCCCGGCCGAAAGCCGGGAATCGGCTTTGCTTCTCCCAAGGCGCGGACAGCTTCATCGATGTAGGGCTTTGCTTCCTCGGGCGTGACCGTAAAAACAAGCTTGAGTTTTGAGCCCGGAAGTGTTTCCGGCGCGGGGATTTGCATAGGGGGCGGAGGATAAAGGGAATTGAGCCTCCTGTCAACCGCCCGAATGCGCAAAAAAAGCAGGTTAGTGCCCGCTTCCGTGATGCTTGTGATGCTTGATGTTCACTATCGTTCACTTACCGTACATATGCAAGCGGATTCACGCGCTTGCCGTTGATATAGACCTCGTAATGCAGGTGCGTTCCTGTTGAACGTCCCGTTGTTCCGACCATAGCCAGTACCTGTCCCTTCTTTACGGTTTCTCCGGCATTTACGAAAAGTTTGGAGGCATGCGCATAGCGCGTCATAACGCCGCCGCCGGTCACGACTACCTGCAGGCCATATCCTCCCTTATTCCATCCCGCCGTGGTAATGACACCATCGTGCGATGCATAAATCGGCGAGTCATAATGCCCGTCGATATCGAGGCCAGTATGCTGCCATCCGTAGTATTGCGTAATGACGCGGCCGCTTGTAGGCCACAGGAGTTTTCCGGAGGGAAGATTGGATGACGTGTCGTCCGGCGGCTTTGCGATACTAGGATTCGGTGCCGTGGCCGAAGGTTCTTTGGCGTAGGAGGGCGGCATGCGCGACGCCAAAGACGGCGGCGTTACAGGCGGCTTGCCGCCCGGTAGGACGATTTCAATTCCCACGGGGAGCGTCTCGTCCTGTGGCAGGCGATTGGCGCGGATAATTTCGCCCACCGTTGAACCGTATTTGTTGGCAAGTGACAACAGGGTATCTCCCTTTTTGGTGGTAATGAGCACGCCGGAGACAGGCGGAATACGTAGAGTGTCACCAGGACGGATATATTGCGTTTCCGAACGGTTGTTTGCCCACAGAATTGTTCCGATATTCACGCCGAAGCGTTGGGCAATCACGCCCAGTGTGTCTCCGTGTTGGACCACATAGGTTTCCGTTTTTGTTCTCTCCGAACTCGGCCCTGCCGGTTCGTCCGGTGTATGCGCGGCATAATTCGCCACGAGCGTTCCTGGAGCGTACACCGTCGTGAGCGGGGGTTCATCCACGTCGTCATACATAAAGTCGATGTCCGGAATGGCAACAAGGGACGATTCGGCCGTGTGCCGTGTATCGTGAGCGAGCGTGTCGGGATTCACGCTCTCTTCCGTGGATCGATTATCCTCGCCGGCGACCATGGCGTAGAGCAGGCTGTTCTGGCCGATATCCTGCGCCTTGGCGGTATGACCAAGCAGGTTCAGTCCGATGGTGATAACGGTCATGCCGGCGACAATTGCATGAAACAGATATCGGTGGCTGGCTACATATACAAAAGATCCATGCGCGGGAATTGCCAGTCGAGAATAACGGAGCCTGATAATAATGAAAAATTTGTACAATGGGAGGATACACACGCGAACCAGCAGCCTTCCGATACCGGAAGCCGCGCGTTTGAGGGACGGCCAGACATTCTCTGCGGCTTTTTGAAGGCAGCGGAGCAGCCAAAGGACTGCCCGGTTCAACAGCGAATGTATTGTCGTTCTGTTCGTATGGTTTTGTGCATTGGCCAGGGTCTCCTCACGTGGCCTTTGCGTGCTCCTCCAAAGCCCCGGGCTCGGGGCAGAGCGCGGGAAAACCTATCAGCGCAGGGGGTTTCGGTCAAGGGCTGAGACGTATTATTTTGCTGTGTTGAGAGAAAAAATAATACACATTGCTCATTTTCCTGGCCTTTTTGGTTATTCAAAGATTTGCCGATATTGAAGAGCCTCGGCGACATGTTCCATGGTGATGTGTGCGGAACCGGATAAATCGGCGATGGTCAGAGCAACTTTGAGAATACGGAAATAAGATCTGCCGGAAAGGTGATATCGCGCATCAGCCTGTTCCAACAGCTTTCTCGCATCTTCATGGGGTTTGAAAGGTCCCCGGAAAACCTGCGAAGGCAGTTCGCTGTTCAGGAGGACGCCCGTTTCCCCGCGACGACCCATTTGTCTGTCACGGGCGGCGCAGACCCGTTCGCGTATGGCGGCGGATGCTTCGGCATCCGACTGGTCGAGCAGGGAGGATGTTTTTACCCTCGGAACCTCGATAAGAAGATCGATTCGATCAAGCAGGGGTCCGGAAATGCGTTTGCGGTAGAGCGCGATTTGCATAGGCGTGCAGGAACACTCATGATCCGGATCCGTGGCATAGCCGCATGGGCACGGGTTCATGGCGGCAATCAGATTGAAACGCGCGGGGAAGGTTACGGACTGCTGAACGCGCGTTACTGTGACGGTTCCATCTTCGAGCGGCTGCCGGAGATTTTCCAGCACCGGTCTGGCGAATTCCGGAAATTCATCTAGAAAGAGAACGCCGCGATGCGCAATGGAAACTTCGCCGGGACGCGGAACCGTTCCGCCCCCGACCAGCGAAGCGCCGGATGCCGTATGATGCGGCGTCCGGAATGGACGCTCGGACATGATTCCCTTGCCGGAGTCGAGTTTGCCCGCCACGCTCCAGATTCGCGTGACCTCCAGAATCTCCTCCGGTTCGAGCGCAGGCAGAATGGAAGGGTAGCAGTGCGCAAGAAGCGTTTTCCCGCTGCCCGGCGGGCCCTGCATGAGCACATTGTGGCCGCCTGCCGCCGCGATTTCGAGCGCGCGTTTTGCCTGCTCCTGTCCTCGAACCGAGGAAAAGTCGGGGAACGCCCGCGGTATGAGGCCGCGCTCCAGGATTTGCGTTGGCGTTCTTGGTAATCGCGTTCGTCCCTCAAGATGCGCGACGACCTCGGAGAGCGATTCGGCGCCGTATACCCGAATACCAGGGACTAACGAGGCCTCTTTCGCATTCGCTCGAGGAACGATGACCTCGGAGGCGCCGCAATGTTTTGCAAGAGCTGCGAGACTCATACTTCCATGTATCGGCCGGAGCTGCCCGTCAAGGGACAATTCGCCCGCAAGCAGGGCATGTTGCGTCGCAAGACTCGCAGGATGCCGTAAACCGATAAGCGCAACGGCAATGGGAAGATCGTAGAGCGTCCCGGCCTTTCGGAGATCGGCCGGGGCAAGATTCACAATGGCGGTTCCGCGCGGAAACAGGAACCCTGAGTGTTTGACCGCGCTTTTTACCCGTTCGCGCGCTTCTTGCACCATGGCGTCCGGCAATCCAACAACATAAAAACGGGTGAGCCCCGGTCGGGCATCAGCTTCGACCTCAACGCGTTCTGCATCAAGGCCAATAATGGATCCGGTAAAGGTTTTGCTTGCCATATTCCAGTCCGTCTCACGGATCGGAATATTCCGCAATACCTATTTTTATTAAGAAAACAACTCGTTTCTGACGGCGTATTTCTTAGCAGATGCGCTAGCCTACGTCTCCCTCGGGTTCCGGCATCACCCAGTATTCGGGATGCGCCATATCAGCAGACGGCATTTTGCGTCATTCGCGAGACTGCGTATCGATGGTTGGTTTTGCCTCCGTATTGCAGGATTCCGGATGCAGTCCCCTGCCTCCCGAGGACATATTGCCGACACGCTCTCGTTTTGTCTTCGCGCTTTATGCGATATTACGATGACTCGGCTCTCGCCAGATGCGATTTCTTTTTGAGAGAGATATACCAAAGGGCGCCGGCGACGATGGCGATATCCGCAAGATTTATAGCGCTTCTTCCAAAAAGAAGCATCCAGTCACGCACAAAATCATACAGAACGCGGTCGATCAAATTTCCAATGGCTCCTCCAAGAATGAGGGAAAGAGCTAAGGCTTCTCGATATGTTCGTGTCTGATCCGCCTTCCGGATCCCTCGGAGAATCAGCAGCATGACTGTCACGGTCAGAAAAATCGTGATCGGCTGCGGAAGTGGCGCATTTGCGACGATGCCGTAATTTCGATGAATAACAAGATCAAGCACACCTTGGAAGAGCGGCGTTACCCCCTCTTTGAGATGCGTAAAAAAATATGCCTTGCTCAGTATGTCCCCAAAGACAATGCCAGCCGCCACAAGGACGGCTGGCAGCCAAACGGATTCGTCTAAAATTCTTGCGTGAGTACTTTTTTGCATGAAATACAGCTTGAGGAGGCTGGACGCGCCTCAAGCCGCTTTTCTTGAATGTCTTTCTTGCAGTATTTGCAGATGCCGTATGTTCCCTTCTCGATTGATTCAAGCGCTTTTTGAACATCTCGAAGCTCTTTTTCCAGTCGCGCGTCGAGGGAAAGCTCGTCGCTGTATTCGGAAACTTCCATAGCATTATCATCATCCGAATTTCCGCCTGATTCCGGATAGGCAGCATCGAAATGCCCCGTGGACGCATTTTTCACGCCGATATCCCCCAGGTCACGTTCAAGACGGGCTTTCTCGTCGAGAAGCCGCGCTTTCATTTTTTCAACGAATTCAGGATTGTGCGGCATATATTCTGTATAACCCGAATAGGGTACAAGGGGAAGATCAAATGATCAAGGGGAGGGTTGGGGGCGTGAGTAGGGGGTTGGGTTGCGTAGGGGGGAAGAGTACGTAGGACGTGGTTGCGCGGGATGTAGGTCGTGAGTCATGGGGGGTTGCGTAGTACATAGGACGTGGTTGCGTAGGGGGAGCATAATCTTCCCCATAACCTGTTTCCCTTAACCCCTTGCCCTTTTGCCAATTGCCAACAGCTTCTACCTACAATCTTCACCATAACCCGTTCCTTTTACCCTGTGCCCTTAGCCTTTTTATCAATTCCTCATTGCTCATTGCTAATCACTAATTTCCAATTCCCTATTCCCAATTTCTAAATGCCAATTATTAATAAGAAATCGCCAAATAGAAAAGGGCCTCGAACTACCCTAATGCATAATGCGCAAATGTGGCGTCGAGGCCCCCTGGCCGAGACGCTGATGAGGATCACAGGTGTTGCGGAGCGGAAATGACATCGCTCGACGCGTGCTGTGCTCAACCCATACGAGAGCGTCCAGGCTACAAGAAAGGTACTGCCGCATGAACCTGATTCCGGCAGAGCCCCGTGGGAGGATAAACCTCCATTGGGGAATACCCAAAGAGACTTTACGTTTGGTTTTTGTTTTCTCAACCCACAACGTGTTGCGGGAATCGAGAATCGAGTTCATACGCGGATCAGATATCCACAGAACAGGTTTGGATATCCGTCCCTCTGCAGTTTGAAGGTGCGTTCGACAGACGCGCTTTTCGTGGTCCGCCAGAGGGCGAACAGGTCTGCGGCTGAATTTCCCAGCCTCGAATCGCGGCCATGCCTTGCCATCCGTACTTGGACGGCTGTGTAAAGTCCGTGCGTATATAATATTCCCTTTTGGATAACTCATCAATTAGAGCGGAAAGATGCGGAAAAATGGAGCTTAATGTAGCAAAAACCTAACTTATCCACAGAACTGTGGATTATTCACGTTCATGAAGGTTTGCGGATATTATTTTTGTAAATCTTTCGTTTCAATGCGCGCACATACCTTTTCCGACTCGCGTATTTCAAAGGCGCGAAGGAATTTCTGCCAGTTTTCAGAAAAACCCCAGGATATGAGAAGATTTTTGAGTGGCTCATCTGCAAGACGAAGTCGTATTGTGCCGGGGCAGCCTTCGGGAGATTCGCCATTAAAAACAGGCATGCGTTCTCTGTTTCTTGAGAATGTTTCGTCGCTTGTATGGGTAGCCTTTGGAAGAACAGGACGAAGCGTGTAGGCAATTGTCCCATCTGGGAGAATGGTTTCTGTTGTCGTCGTTTTTCCAAAGGCGCCGAGAGCGAGCAGGTCATCCTCCGTGCCAAGCTGGCCGTACCAGCGTACGAGCGGACTGGAGGATGCATCAATGCCGATCATGGACGGTGGCGTTGTTATCCCCCGAAGATCGATTCCCTGACTAAGCAGCGCATCGATTGCAGGATCGGCTTCACGTCGATCGCTTGCGAGGGTGACCACGAGCGCGTCATGAAATACGGGAGCTATCTGGATCCCATCCGGAGGAAGATTCACTTCGCCGTGTATGCCGTCCCAGGTGCCGATGATCGTCATGCGTTCGGTTTGTATGCCGAGCGAGAGATCGCTCAAAATGTCGGCACGTAATTGCCATGATGCGTCATGGTCTCGAAGACGGAACATAAGTCCAAAAAGCGATCGGACGCGAAACGATTCGTTTGCGTATTCATTTGTGTCCGCGAGAATCGTAAATATCGTTTCACGCCTCGAAAAAATTCCGGGAGCGTCTGCGGCAAATATCCTCCCAGGCATGACGGCGTAATAGAGCGGACCCCCGCTTTCTCTTGAGGCATAGCCAAGAACGACGGGTACAGAACCCCCGCGCTGCAGAGCCGTACGCCAGGCGAAAGGGAGATCCTCCAGCAGGGCGGCCGGCATTTTTGATTGAATCGTTTTCGGTTTCATTGCCGCAAGAAAAATGGTGTTTGCGGGCAATAATATGCTTGCAAGCAGGGTATAAAGCCAAAGTGCAAGAAATGTTCCCAAAAGCAAAAGCCCCGCGATGATCGCAAGGACTCTTACGGGTCTGCGTGGTCCTCGCGACGTGCCGTACGCCAGAATGGCGCTGCCTTTCGGCGTCGTATCGATGACCAAGTGATCCATAGGCTACGGCCGTCGGCCATGCGGCGGTCTTCCATGCGGACGCCCCCCCGGGCCGCTACGGCGCGGCGGTCTTGTGGCCGGCGGTTCCCCATTGTCGACATAGCCGAGGAGCGCGCGCTTCCGCGAAAGATTGATGCGTCCCATGCTGTCGATTTCAATGACTTTTACCTTTACCATATCTCCAAGTTTAACTACGTCATGGACGCTATTTACGCGTTCAGCCGCCAGTTCGGAAATATGCACGAGACCTTCCTGCTTCGGGAGGATTTCGACGAAGGCGCCGAAGTCGAGGATACGCGTTACCGGTCCTTCAAAAATTTCACCCACCACAACTTCCCGCGTGAGCTGTTTAATCCAGTCCACGGCTTTCTGCATGCTCTCCGGATTCGGCGAGGTTACCAAGACAAGACCATCATCTTCGATATCGATCTGAACGCCGGTCTGGCCGATAATTTCATTGATCATTTTGCCTCCTGGACCGATGACGTCGCGAATTTTTTCCGGATTGATGCGGAAACTTTCGATGCGCGGCGCCCATCGGCTCAAACTCTCTCGCGGCTTTGGAATGGATGCAAGCATGTTTTCCAAAACCTTCATGCGCCCTTCCTTAGCCTGCGTCAGGGTTCGGACAACTACATCCCACGGAAGGCCGGATGTTTTAGTATCCATTTGTACGGCCGTGATGCCCGTTGATGTGCCGGTAATTTTAAAATCCATGCCCCCTTTGCCGTCTTCCAGATCCTGAAGGTCCGTAATAACCACATAGGTTCCGGCTTCCTCGTCCGAGGCCAGGCCCATGGCGATTCCGGCAACCGGGGCTTTAATGGGCACGCCGCCGTCCATAAGAGCGAGTGTAGATCCGCAGGTCGAAGCCATGGAACTGGATCCGTTCGAACCCAGCACTTCGGATACCACGCGTATGGTGTACGGAAAAGATTCGCGGATCGGCAGGACGGCCTGCAATGCCCGTTCTGCAAGCGCGCCGTGTCCGATTTCGCGTCGGCCGGGACCGCGGTTTGGTTTTGCTTCGCCCACGGAGTATCCGGGGAAATTATAGTGATGGAAGTACCGTTTCGTTGCCTGGAATTCCATGGTATCGAGCGTTTGCTCCATGCCGGGAGATCCGAGCGTAAGCGTTGAGAGCACTTGCGTTTCGCCGCGTTCGAACAAACCGGAACCGTGCGTGCGCGGCAGAACGTCGATAATCGAAGCGAGCGGCCGGATATCGGTGAGCGAACGGCCGTCCACCCTCCGTCCTTCATCCAGAATCATGCGGCTCGCCTCATCATTCATGAAACCGTACAACAGTCCTTGAGCATAGGTGCGTTCGGCATCCGAGGAGCCGGCCGCTTTGAGCCCGGCTTCCAGGTCCGCAGCCAAATGCGCCTTCGCTTCTTTCCGCTCCGCTTTGCTCATAAGCGGGCGGCTGCGCATGTGTTTTTTGGCGCTTTCGCGGAGGATGGCATAAGCGCGATCCTTCCACGCGTTCCGTTCCGCCTCGGCCGCGCGCGCCTCATCGTTCGCAAACAGATTCCATTTTTCTTTTCCATGCTCTGCCGCGATTTTATTGATCAGATCGATGATCGGCCCGAGCGCATTCATGGCAAGCTTCATGGCCTCCAGCATATCCTCCTCCGGAATTTCATTGGCTCCTGCTTCCACCATAATGACTTTTTCCGCCGTCCCGGCCACAACCAAATCCAAATCGCCTTCCGCGGTTTCGCGATAGGTCGGCATAAGCACCCATTCGCCGTTCACGCGTCCAACGCGGACGGCCGCAATCGGACCTTTCCAAGGAATATCCGAGAGCATAAGGGCGCAAGAAGACCCGATGAGACCCGGAACATCCGCGTCATTTTCCTGGTCATGGCTGAAGACCGTGGTCGTGACATTCACCTCCCTGCGGATAGTATCGTCGAACAGCGGGCGTATGCTCCGATCGATCAGGCGACCCGAAAGAATCGCTTCGTCAGTCGGTCGGCCTTCGCGCTTTATGAACCGTGAACCTTTAATTCGCCCCGCGGCATACATGCGTTCTTCGAAATCCACGCTCAAGGGAAAAAAATCTATCCCCTGGCGCACATCTCCCATGGTCGCCGTGCACAATGCGACCGTATCTCCATACCGAACCGTGCAACTGCCGTTCGCCTGCTGGGCGAGACGTCCAACGCCGATGGTAAGCCGGCGTCCGGCCACCTCAATTGAATACTCTTTTTGAGAGTCCATACAGTACTGTGTAAGGGCTCCTCAACAGACACAATCCGCGTGTCGCGAATCACTGTCTGTCGAGGAACGTGAATGAAGATTCAGATACGGCGCTCGTCGTCATTTAGGCGACGGCCGCCAAGGAAGCCCGAACCGGGCTTATATTGTCACACGAACCTGACGTTTTCCAGACCCGTCCGGTCGCCCACCCTTCTTTCGGGACGAAGCGTCCCTTGGGAGATCCTGTTGTTTTGCTGGTTCCGCCGGCTTTGGCGCGGAAGGTGCCGGGTGGCTCGGCGATGGCTGAACGCGCGCTGCGCGGTTCACTTTGACGGCTCCCATGGCCATAAGCAATTCCACAGGGTGGTCGGAGATATCGAAATACTCGTCCGCGGCCTCCCGGAGCATTTTTGACGTAGATTCGCCGAAGGCCGCGACGATAACGCCGATACCTTTGTTCTTCAGGTATTGGACAAGCGGCACAAAGTCGCCGTCGCCGGTGACAAGCGCCACCACGTCTGCACGTTCCGACAAGGTAATGGCGTCCACGGCCATGCCTACATCCCAGTCGGCTTTGCGTTCTCCCGAGGCGAATTCCTGCACGTCTTTTGTTTTACATTCAATGCCCGATGCCTTCAGGGCATCGAGGAACCCGCGCTCTTCGCCTCCTTTGGAGGTCGCCGCGTACGCGATAGCGCGGATGAGCTTGCGGTCCTCGGTGATCATTTCCACGAGTTTCGGGAAATTCAAATGAGCTCCATACAGATGTTTGGCGGAGTGATACATGTTTTGCGTGTCGATGAGAACGACAACGCGCTGATCCGGTCGCTTGATCATAGGAATAATGCGTAAAGAATCGCCCATTCCTTTTTGGTGGGCGCACTGGAGCACGATTTTTGGGTAAAAAAATGGGGTATCCTTACGAAAAATCGTTCCAATGATAACAACAGTATACTGTTTGTCTGCGGATTTGTCAAGTTGGGTGGATAACGGAAGTGAGGAGAAGGCTTGCGTAGAACGTCGTTGCATAGGGGGAGCATAATTCTATCCGAGACCTGTACCCCATTCTTTTTGTCCTTGTGTCTGTACGTCCGTAGATCCATAGGTCATGAGCTTTGGGCCATGCACAATAACCCGTTCCCTTTGCCCTCTTTTCCCAATTGCCAAAAGCTAACACCTATAATCTTCTCCGTAACCCGCCGAGGCTACAACAAAAATCCCGACGCATGGTCGGGATTTCTATTTCACACCTTCAGTTCCGCCATCAGATCGTCGTAGGCCTTGGAGTCCTCGCGTTTCAGATACTTCATGAGCTTTCGGCGTTCGCTCACCTTTTTGATGAGTCCGCGGCGCGAGCTGAAGTCCTTCTTATGCATGCGGAGGTGCTCGGTAAGGTCTTTGATTTCCGCGGTGAGAATGGCGATCTGCACCTGCGGAGAACCGGTATCGGTTTCGTGAGCCTTGTACTTTTCGATGATCCGCTTCTTTTTTTGCGGCGTCAGCATACTCGTCGGAATCTGGCTGTTGCGCGGGATCCGCGATGAATCCGGTCGCTCGGTCAGCTTCCGCGTTCGCGTACACCCAGCCGGAGCCGGATGAACGTAATGAGTTAGAGAGAGCGCGCTCACGCTATCAGTAATCAGGCCTTTGGTCAAGACCGCAAGACATGAAAACGCTCCGCGGGCAGGCAGAGCGTTAGTCGATTTCATCGTCGGCGGATGCCGGCGGATGTACCCAGTACTCGTGGTTCGGAACGATTTTGAGAAACGCGCAGCGCTGAATACGCAAGAGCGTGAGGGCGCTGTCATGCATCCATGCGTCTCTATCGCCGATGAGATTTCCGAGCAGGTCTATCATGTCGCGCACGGTTTTGGCGTCATTATAAGCATCGAATGCGGCAAAGGAAGCTTCTTTGC
This sequence comes from Candidatus Uhrbacteria bacterium, assembly GCA_003576745.1. Lineage (GTDB taxonomy): Bacteria > Patescibacteriota > Patescibacteriia > 2-12-FULL-60-25 > 2-12-FULL-60-25 > 2-12-FULL-60-25. The sequence continues at coordinate 35,526 of QEVR01000003.1, forward strand.
GCAATATCAGGATGGAGGCGAAGTCCGAGCGGAGTTCATTTCGGACATCGTCGAATTTTCTGCATTCGGGATGGCGGCCGTCTTTTTTAACGCGTCCGCACACATCGCAATGAGGGAGCCCCGCGATCGGCGCGTTTTGCTTGGACATGATCTTTGAACGAGCGATGGAAAATCGTATGGAGAAAAGACGTTTTTGTCAAGAGGAGCGGGCGCCTCTCCTCCATTTTACGACACTCTTGTATACTCTGAAAAATATATGGCACTGAAGCTTTCTTCGTATCTTCGGAATTTCCTCGAATACCTCGAGATCGAAAAAGGACGGTCGCAAATGACCATCCGGAATTATGAGTTTTATCTTCGACGATTCATCGAATGGGCGCAGGATCCCTCGTCGGACGTGCTTACAAGCGACATAATCCGTCAATATCGCTTGTACCTGAACCGGCTTAATGACGGCCGAGGCGGGACGCTCAAAAAAACAACGCAAAATTATCACCTCATTGCCCTCCGATCTTTTTTGAAATATCTCGCCAAGCATGACGTAAAAACCCTGGCGCCAGAAAAGATCGAACTCGCAAAGCAGGGGACGCGCGACGTGGCTTTCCTCGACGCATCGGATCTGTCGCGCCTTCTCGAAGCGCCGTCCAAGAGCGATGCGCCGGAAATCCTGAAAGCCCGCGACCGTGCCATTCTTGAACTCTTTTTTTCCACGGGCCTTCGCGTGTCCGAGCTTGCGAATTTGAAAATCGATCAGGTGAATCTGAACCGCAACGAATTTACGGTTCGCGGAAAGGGTGACAAAACGCGCGTGGTCTTTCTTTCGAATCAGGCCAAACACTACCTCCGCGAATACCTGAAAGGCCGGCAGGATGACTCTCCTTTTCTCTTCGTTCGTCATGACCGCGCGAAAAAAGCCGATGCGGAAACTGGACCCATTACGCCGCGCTCCATTGAGCGGCTCGTTCAATATTATTCTGCGGCCGCAGGCATTCCAAAAACGGTTACGCCGCATACGCTGCGTCATTCCTTTGCGACCGACCTCCTGATGAACGGCGCAGACATTCGTTCCGTACAGGCGATGCTCGGTCACGCATCCATTACCACAACGCAAATTTACACGCATGTTACCAATCAGCAGCTTCGCGAAGTGCATCAGGCCTTTCACGCGCGACAGAGGGATGAGGAGGAGTAAGTGGGAAGCAGGGAGTATAATTCTCTGAAGCACGACGCAACTATGCCGCCAAAGTCTCTTCCAAAGCCAAACATACAGACCTGTCCCCCGGGCCTTCTTGCGATCGTCGACCTTATCAGCCGCGTTCCCGCGCGCGCGTCCGACCTGTTGGAATATGAAGTCATCAGACGCAAACGCGAGCTTATCCGCACGCAGGAAGCGCGAGCGCTTTTATCATGGCATCCATGGGAAACGATGCGCCTCCTCGTCCTCTCCGGCGCCGTGGCATTTTTCCTTGCATGGTTTTTTAGCGCCATTGCTGAACTCGGGAGGTTTTACAATAGCATCGTGTCCGCCACGCACATTCAGGTTCCATTCATTGATCAGCGTCTTATTGATTTACTCGGCTTGGTGCCAAAATCATCGTTTCGGCTTTTCTCTTCCATCCCGGATTTCGGCGCCTTGGAGGCATTCTATGTAGCTTTGGGCGTCATGGCCCTTCTTGCCTTCACGAAGCTCGTCTTCATCAGCATCCATTGGAAGAAGATTAAGCTTCTCGGAGATGCTGAACGCGAACTTGGAGAGGAGTTGAAGGAGCTGGAGCGATGGAAAGAAGATTTTTCGGCCGCAAAAATGAAAACGCAGGCATGATTGACGAAACGGGAAATCCCGGTTATTCTCCAGCGTTCTTTTCTCGTATTTTTAGAAAACATTCGAGATTCGAATTCGTTTACAGAAGCATGTTACGTTTCCGCGAACTCGCTCCCTTGCCCTGTATGTCGCAAAGCCTCATACAGGGTCTGCGCTCGCTCGTTCATGAAAGCATGATACGCTTTCATGAACTCGCTCCCTTGCCCCTGTATGTCGCAAAGCCTCATACAGGGTCTGCGCTCGCTCGTTCATGAAAGCATGATACGCTTTCATGAACTCGCTCCCTTGCCCCTGTAGCACAATGGATAGTGCGCCGGACTTCTAAGCCGTGCGATGTAGGTTCGACTCCTACCGGGGGCACCACCAAAAAACAGCAGCGTGCGCTGCTGTTTTTGGTTTCATGCGCGCATACGAAGCTACGGAGCGAGAATGGGGATGGAATTCATTCCCGTTTCGTCCCCGCTTTCTCTATTCATCAGAAGTGCGTTGACCACGGAACCGGTCCGGGTTAGGGTTTGTCCATATGAATATTCTCATCTACGTCATACTCGGGATTCTCCTTATTTCTATACGTCAGGTGAACCAGTATCAGCGAGGCGTTATGCTGACGCTCGGAAAGTTTACGGGGGTCAAAGGCCCGGGCTGGCGGCTTGTATTTCCGATTTTTCAGAGTATGCGTCGAATCGACATCCGCACCAAGGCCGTGGATGTGCCCGATCAGGAGGCGATCACGAAAGATAATGTCAGCTGTCGCATCAACGCCGTCATCTACTACCGCGTGACAGATGCGGCCAAGGCCGTACTCGAAGTCGAGAATTTTTGGATGGCTGTGAGCCAACTCGCGCAGACCACCATGCGCAATGTGGTGGGCCAGCTTATGCTCGATGAACTTCTTTCACAGCGCGATGAAGCGTCCACGCGTATACGAGAGATTATTGAAAAGGACGCGTTGGCATGGGGTCTTGAAATTTTGAACGTCGAACTCAAGGACATCCAGCTGCCGGAAGACATGAAGCGCACCATTGCCAAGCAGGCAGAAGCCGAACGCGAGCGCCGGGCCGTTATCATCAATTCCGAGGGAGAAGTGGCTGCAGCAGAAAATCTCCGCAAGGCGGCGGAAATTTTGGCGTCCTCTTCCGGTGCCCTACACCTTCGAACGCTGAACTCCATTAACGATATTTCGAGCGACCAGTCTAATACGGTTGTCTTCGCGGTACCGCTCGAAGTGCTTCGCGCATTTGAGAAGTGGGGTGGAAAAACATAGAAACGCAAACAGTCCTGACCAATTGGCGCGACCTTTGGCTACGTTCATGGGCAAAACTCTTGCCTCAAGCCAAAAAAGAGGCTATGATCTGGCCGCTTCAGGTACAGTTTAAGAGCGTCATGGTGACCATGGTGTAGAGGCAACACAGCGGGTTGTGGTCCCGTTATCATGGGTTCGATTCCCATTGGTCACCCCATCGAGAAATAACTTCGGCAAAAGCCGGAGTTTTCTCGTTTATAGAGCCATTTTCTGTCAGTTCCAACCGCTTGTAATCCGCTTCGATAGCGGAATAGCTATTTTTGATTGGAACGAACCAGTCACAGCCCGAAATCGTGAGTTTTTTATCTTTTATCAGGAAGTTCCAACCAAGTGCGGAGAAAATCTCGCGCTTCTTTTCCAAAGTTCCTAGAGCAAACTCTTTGCGAGCGTGGGTAACAAAACAAAACGTGCGCTCGGTGAGCTCCAACCATTTCTCGGCACGACTTTCCGTTTCCCGCAGGTTATTTTTGAGTTTGGCAATTTTTTCCTGCAAAGCGTCCCGTTCCTTCACGAAAAAGGCGTCATCAATAAGCTGGCGGTAACGCATACGGGAAAGCTCGTCGAGCTCCCTTTGCGTTTCGGCCAGTGATTTGTGCTGATTCTCGTAGATTTTCGTGCGATCCTCGATTTCTTTGTCGTTATCCCTATTCAAGATTTCCAACGCCCAGTCTTTGAATTGGGGGAGAATGGTATGCTTTTCGAGCTCCGCCTCGATCTGATCCTCAAGCTCCTTTGCGGTCATTGGCTTTTGATCGCAGGCAATGCCCTTTTTCTTTTTCGTGCAGTAATAGTAGACGTAGGTTTTGAGCTTCCCTGTCTCTTTCACTATTTTTGTCTTCTCGACAGCCGTAATCATGGAACCACAAACGGCACAGCGTATGATGCCCGTGAATGGAAAGTCGTGACTTTTAGATCGTGGTTTGCCTTTTCTCCCCAAAATGACCTGCACGCGGTCGTATTCTTCCATCGTTATCATTGGTTTGTGATTGCCTTGATAGTTTCGCCCTGTCCATTCAAACATGCCTGTGTAGAAAATGTTGGTGAACATCTTGTAGGCGACGCTTTGTGCGAGCTCCCCACCGCCTCCACGCTTGCGGGTAGGCACGCGAAAACCCCACTCCTTGTTCGCAATCTCAAGGATCATCGGCACGGTGTAATTGCCTGTGAGCAGCATGTCCCACATTTTACGGACGAGATCGAAACGCTCTGGGTCTGGGTAGATGGTGTGTTCCAGTTTGTCGTTCAAATAACCGAGGGGAGCGCGTGACGGCAGCCAACCGCGATCCGCTTTGCCTTCCATGCCACGCTTGCTGTTTTTACGCAGATCAATGATGAACTGGTTAGCCATGCCGCTCTCCACATTGAACAGGAGCACGTTATCGTCGGGGAGATACTGACGATCAATCGTCTGGATGGATTGCAAGATGCCTTTTTGGAGCATCCAGCTCAATTTGCCGCTATCAATCGGGTTGCGCGACAGGCGATTGATTTGCCAGCACAGGATACCGTTCGCGTCGCCTTTCTCGATCCGTTCCAACATGCTGGTGAACTCGGGACGGCAGTCGGGCATTTTGGCGGACTTAGCTTCGGTGATGATTTCTTTGATTTCGATCTTCAAATCGGCCGCCAAGAGTTTGAGGCGGTTGGCCTGGTCTTCGATGGATTGAACCTGCCTGTCTTCGCTTTCGGACGACTTACGCGCATACAGGAAGTAGTGCAGGTTTGGTTGGTTTGGCTTCGTCATAGGGTTTGCCGACCAAAAAGGACGGCTCTGGTTGATCCATCGCCACAACACAAGAGTGCTGTTTTGCTGGCAGAGCCGCCCGTCTTGGGTGGCAAATACAGTAAAACACTCTCGTCAGATGTGGCTTGGATCAACATTGCCATCATAGCTCATTATGCCTCATTTGTGAACGGTCCCGAACTCGTCGCCCAAAACCTTCTCGAACTCGTCATAGTAGATTTTGAGCCTGTCTTTCGCGGGCTCGATCCCGTCAGGGTCAATGACGAAATTGGCTTGCGGCGCGTCCATGAAATAACGGCAGTCGTAGAGCATGTATGCTTCGCTGCCGAACTTGTCTTTGATGAACCGCAAGCCGTCATTCAGCATATTGATGTCGTGTCTTATCTTTTCAAGATAGATGTTCACCTTTTCGGTCAGGTCAACATCGTAGATTTTGGAGAGACGAGCGAAGATGTCTTGAAAACCAAGCAGCAAGGCGTACTCATTCATTAGATCGCCGCGCTTGATAATGTCGAACAGGGTGCCGACGGGCATAAACGCTTCCGCTTGGTTTTTGTAATCCGTGACGAACTTGTAGTCACCCTTCATCGGATAGAGACTCTTGCCGAGGATGGTTTCGTGTTTGCGCTCAATCCCGAAAATGTTGTCAGTGATGATGCGCGTTTCCAACTCCCCATCATCTATCATCTGTTGGATTTTCTGTTCGGCTTTAGTCTTGGCTTCCAGCCACCGTTTGAAAACCGCTTTATGTGGCAGTTTCGTGCTCGCATCGTTTACCGTTTCGTGTTTGTCGCTCAAAAACAGAGGCGCGTGTTCTTCCAGCAATCCTTCATCCAGCCATTTCCGCGTCGCGCGTTTTATCAATTCTCCCACGCTCGTTTTCCGTTCCTCGGCGCAGCCCGTGATTTTCTCGACGAGCAACTTTTCCAACGCCACATCATCGTCCTGCTTATCAGGCAGATCAATGCCTTCGTACTCCGCCCATTTTTTCGCTACCTCCAAGAGCGGGATGTCTGCAAAGTAACCGTGAAAGCTCCACGGCTTTATGAAATCGCTCGGTTTCTTTTCTGCAAGCGCGGCCGCGTACTTGTTGAACGCCCGTTTTGAAATCAGGTCGGCGATCTCATCTTTCGCTTCGTCGGTCGCTTCGCCTTTGTCCCCGAGCAATTCATAAAGCGCGAGCTCCGACGTGAGGTAATCGCTTTCGGTCTCAATGTCTGGGTATAGCTTGAGCAAGTCCTGCCGCAACTCACCATCCATCAGATCGAAAGCATAGCGGTAGGTGACGTATTCGTGGATCAATCCAGTATTTTCCAGTATGGTGTTCAGATCGTCTTTATTGCTTCGTTTTTTGGCGAGTTCACCATCCGCTAACATGTAATAAGTAGCCGCGACTTCTGCTCGCAGATGCGCGTTCTGCGCTCGCAAATAGGCAGTCTGGGCATCAATCTCGGCAAGCAGAGCCGTCCGCCATGCACCGTTGTATTTGTTGTACTCCCTGATCTCGTAGTTGTCCTTCGGATGCCATCCTTCGACCAGAGCGTACTTGTCCGCATCGCTCAAAAATCCTTTTCCTTCGCGCTCCTCGGTCACGACGTTTTGCACGAACATCTGGCAACGTTCCTTCGGGGTGAGGTTGCCTTTCTGTAATAGGCTGGTGAGATTTTTCTTCATAGTGGTCAGCGTCCTTTTCGTTTTTCCAAGAACAACCCCATGACCTCAACCTTGTCGCTCAATTCGCTGATCTCGTAGGCTTTGAGCAGTTTGTCGGTCAGAAATCCGAGGCAGTTAGCGATCTTCACGTCCATCTCCCCGCTACGCACGGCGTTGATCGTTTCTTCCAAAAGCGAGATCACGTCCTTCGGGCTCGTGAGCTTGATCGGTGGGAGAGGGGTTTTGACGACGATTTGATTTTCCTTGCCGCCGCGCGAACGAGCATCGCGTTTTTCGTCTTCGCTCACGGCAGGATTGTGGAGATAGCAATTCTCGTCGCCCTGCATCGCCTGCGCTTGGCAGGGTTCTCCCGTGGTTGTCAGTGCTTTGCACAACATAAGTTATGGGGTGGGTGGGTTAGAAAGGCAGGGCTTCGTTTTTCTCCCCACCTTGCGTTGCACTATTTCCTACACTGTCGCTGTTCACTCCACTCTCGTTTCCACTATTGTTTGGAAGCTGGTAGAGCGAGGCAGGGAAAATCATCATCTTACGTTTGTCATCGGGGTCCTGTTCCTGAACGATCAGTCCAGCCGTTTCGAGCATGGGGAGGATTTGCTGGCGCAACTGGTTGCTGTCGAGCATTCGTCCATAGACCGCAAAGTGTTTCTCCAAGACTTCTTGCCGCGAGACGCCAACTTTTGCCACGGGTTCGGCCAACATGCTATTCAAGACGTTTTTCGCTTGCCACGCGGGGAGAATGACCTCACGGAACAGGTTGTAGATGTACGGCGGCAGGTTTAGCTCTTGGCTCACAGCGATTTTCTCCCAGAGCTTGAACGCCGCATCAATGTCCTCATCGTTGGCAGTGATCGTGGTGCCGTTTCGTTCCCGCCACCAGACGTTCAGCAAGGCAAAGGATTTGACGAGAGCAAGCAGACGCTTGATGTCGCGTTGGTGACGAGGCTTGAGCGTCTTGTTATCGCTCAAAAACTGTTGCTCGATGCGTTCGTGATGCAGGATGTTGATTTCTTGGATGTTTTCTAGCTTGATCGCGCGGATGCGTTCCTTGAGCAATGCACGGTCTGGGTTCTCGTTCAGCCAACCGACAAACTCCTCGCTGTTCGCTTCCTTGCGGATCGTCGCGCTGATGCCTTGCTGGATTTTCTCTTGGCTTACCTCTGGGGAGAGAAGTAGAAAACGGGTGGCCTCCTGTTCGTCAATTTTCAAACCTGCCGTGCAAAAGATGACGGACGGATAGCCGCGCAAAAGTATGTTTTTGGTCTTCATGCCGAACTTTTGCGACTTGTCCGTGATTTTCAGCATGATCTCTTTTTTGTCGTGCGAGAGGAGCGGCCGCAGGCGTGCAAGGAGCTCGTTATGCGGCTGATCGAGGAAGATCAGAACCTTGTGGGACAAGTCCACCAGATAACAATTTTTGTCCTTGTTGTACTCCCCGACATCGTGAAAGAACGCGGTCGGTGAGCAGTAGGCGATCTCCATAACGTCGCCCTCGGGAAACAGGCGGGCGATCTCGGTTGGAATATAGCTTTTGCCCGTCGAGCTCGGCGCGTTGTAGCTGATGTTGAACTGGGAGCTTTCAGTGTAGGCGGATAACTCGCATAAAAAGGTCGAGAGCTTATTTTCTGCGTCGTACTTGATCGTAAGCCCAAGCGTATCGAGGAGCTGGTCTGCGGTCATGGGAGAGAATTGTGTGACATCAATCCGTTCGGGGTATGGCTTGGCGTACTTGCCGAACAAGTCCTCAACCGTGCCGCCGAACTTCACGAAGTAATCCGTGATGTCACCGTGCTCCCCGAGCTCCGATGGAAGCGCGACCATGTACGTCTCACACGCTCCACCATTTTCAAACATTTTCGCGGCGCGATCCGAGCCCTTCCGTCCCGCATCATCGAGGTCGAAGCAAATATAAACCTTGCCGCATTTTTGGATGCGTTCAGCCCATTGCTCTTTGAACGTCATCGCACCATGCGTGCTCGTCACGGCTGCAACGCCTTTTGAGACAAGAGCCAAGCAATCCAGCTCGCCCTCGCACACCACAAGAGGTCCGTTCAGGTTTTCCAGTATCTCCCAGTCGTAGAGCTGGGCTTCCGCGCCGCTTTTTGGATAGGTGATCTTTTCGTCGCCATCAGCAGGGTCTTGGCGCAGTTTGAAATACGAATAGTTGCCGTACACATCCTTGATCGGGATCGTGATCCATTGCTTGCGATAAAACTGGCCGTAGCCGAGCTTATATTTATCAATCACATCATCGGTCAACCCGCGCTTATGTAGGTACTCGCGGATTGGCTGCGGCAACGCTTCATGGCATTTTTCAACCAAGCTCGCATCAAAACGTGTGACCTTTCTCGGCCGTGGCGCATCTTGAAACATGGGCTCGTCGCCAAAATGTTTCATCAGCGTTTTCAAATTGCCCTGCGCTCCGCATTTCTTGCAGTTATACTGCGAAGTCTCTGGATTGAAATAGAGATGCCCCTCGTTCGGGCGACTGTCGTGATCGCAATCCGCAAAAACGCATTTAGCGACCAGCTCCTCGCCGCTCTCGCGGAACTCGACGCCTTTGTCGCGCAGGTAGTCGCGGATGGAAATGTCTTGTAGGTTCATAGCTTTGTAATTTCGGGTAATGGGGGAGATAATTTTCTCCGCTCCTGAATAAAATCGAACTCCTTTTGTGTCATCGGCTTGTAGACGACGGCGAGCAATCGCAAGAGTTTGATGCCCTGCTCGTAGGCATCCTGTTTGCTGATCTCTTTTCCGAACCGTTCCCGATAGATGTATTGGAACTTTCGGATGTCGTCGTCGCTCAAGACCATAACGACATCACTCGCTGTACAATTTATTTTTCAACGCCTTGATCGTGTCCGCGTAAGCCCTCGCCTTGATTTCCAAACGGTCGGACCAGTACAGGTCGCACAGCTCCTCGATGCCATCCTGTTTTCTGAAAATGAAAAGGCACTTGCGTGGGTTGTCTCTCCCCACCGACAAGAGCTCAAAGCCTGAACAGACGAGAGCTGCGGCGCAGTTCAAGTCATATAAAGTGAACACAAACGAAGGATCGTCGAGCGGGATGTATTGCGGCTCCCGCGATGGCCGCTGATCTTTTCGCGTCATAGAGTAATGATGGAAAAAGGTGAGTAATGACGTTTTGGTGAAAACCAAAAACGCATCTTGAGGATGCGTCTTGGGCTCTGTGCGGTCGGTCTACGATTTCACCTTTTTCTCCATCGTTTCTCCTAAACTGGATCAGCCATCATGTAATGGCCGACTGTCGGAACAGAAATGACTTCATCAATTTTCTTGCATTTCTGCTTTATCTCACCCTTTATCTTCTGGCAGTCCTTTTGTGAATCATCAGCAACCTGTTTTCCCATCTTACCTCGAACAAAATAGTGAATGTCACCGTGGGGTACTTGCTTCATCCAGTTATCCCACAGGTAAAGTAGGAAATAGTATTGTGGGCTTTCAAGTGCGGCCGTGTAGATACGTTTGCCATCCAACGACAGGTGGCCGTTCTTTTTATCAAATTGGACTCGACGCACGTCGTCGAAACACCTGACAATCCCCATCTTGTAGAAAATCTCCTTGTTGGCCGTAGGGACGAGCGCGTCGGCGAGTATGCAATAGCGCGTGCCTTCTTTGCCGTGAACAAGGTTGGGCTCTGCCGTGTTTGTGATGAGGACTTTCGGGGAGTTGCTGGCATTTTCAAAAAACGATGATGGCTCATGCAGATCGCCCGTTCGCAGGTAGTACACGGTCGCTTTCACTTTTTTGTCCTTATACGTTCCCAGACGATAGAAGGCATCCGTAGCATAGTCCGCTTCGTCTTTGATTGATCCGTCGTTCGTTTTCAATCCGAACTCGGTCGCAAGGAGATGCAGAAAAGCGGCATTGTCGTATTCAAAAATCGCCACGTCATCATCTGTGAGCTCTTGTCTGCCACATCCGTTCTCACATATAAAAAACAGAGCACCATCTTCCTCCCTAACTTGGCACTGATGATCTTCACCACAGAGCGTGCAGTCCACTGCATCGAGATTTGCAGCACGCACGAGGATTTTCTTTCGTATTAGTTTTTCAAAATCGTCAAGATGCTCACGCCGCTCTCTGATGCCGAACTGGATCGGCAATGATCGTGCAGAGATACGTTCCAAAAACCACTGCATAATCAGGCAACATAGATACCCAAGTCTTTGAGGAACTTGCGGACCACATCATCTTGCGGACGATTTTTGAGCGCACAGGTGTTAGGTGGGGTAATAGTCACCGGCACCTGCTTACGCCTACCTTTGCCCGTCTGCTTGAATACGACCGTGATTTTGATGCTCTTTACCTCCCAGTCTTTGTTTAGATCGAGACCGAGGTCCTTGAGGATTTGCTGCGCTGCGCCTGTCCCAGCGTATTGAGCCCTACCCCCAACATCAACAAATAACGTGTGTGGTACGCCTTTATTCTTGAGACGGATGGATTTGAGATACGCCCGCTCGATGCCATAAGAGGCATTTGGAGCTTCCAGCTTGAGATTTGCCAGCCCGTTTGTCGTCGGGAGTTGGTAGCGGATTTCGTCGGTTTTGACGTTCTCTATTCCGAGGAAATGAGAGCAAAACAATTTCTGCATTTCTTTTATGATGGGATCGCCACCGAGTGCACGGACACCCAACATTTTGAGTTCTGGCTTGTAGACAAAAACAACATCAAAGACGGGTTTGCGGACGCGTTTCTCGTCGAGACGCTTTCCGTCGAAGCCGATGTCGCGCGTGGGGAGGTCTTCAAGATAAGCACGAAGGATGATTTTATCCTTGTCAGGCCATGATTTGATTTTACATTTTTCGCCTTTGTACGTTTTTTGATACACGGCTTGCACCATCGGCTCGAACTGTTGGATTCTTGCTTCCGTAATATCTGATAACGGAACGGTAGACGGAAGCGTGAGTTCTTTCACGACAAACTCCTCGATGTTGGCGTAGCTGTAGTAGTTATCAAACTCGGTCGGAAATTGTGTGAAAGCGGCGAGAGCTCGCTCGTCATTGTTCTGACACTTCTTTTCGATGTGCTCGTCGCGATTTATGTTCGGGGCATAGGTGCAAAATGCCGCGATGTGGTTTTCTGACGAGAGTGAGTTGATGTACTCAAGCTCCATGTACACCCTGTCGCGCAATGCGTCGTCATTTTGCGCTTTGATGTATTCAATAAAACGATCCGCGCGTTGTTCGCTCGTCTCCTCCTTGTTGCCGATGGGAAAATTGTTTTTGCCGTGCCGCTCTTTGAGGTACTCGGCAAGGAGCTCCCCACGGATGTGCAGAACAAAATCCCTCGGATCGGTGTAATGCGAAGCCATCGTAATGAGTTAGTAATGATAATTCGTCCACAGGATGACCTGTGAAAGGCATCTAACGTGTGGTATTGTTACCAAATGTTACACCGAACGTCAATCGAGGACGGTGCAAAAAATCAGCACGAGCTCCCCGAACTGCTCACGCTGAAAGAGGCGAGCGAAATCCTAAAGTGTCATCCAAACACCCTTCGTCAGTGGGACAAGAAGGGTATTTTGCCTGCGATCCGCATCGGGGAGAAACGGACGCGGCGATACAGAAAAGAAGACATCCTCAAGTTCCTGCAAGGAAAGTGACGGCTCACATCACAACCAACAATTACTATTACTATGGCAAACGAGTTCCAAAAAGTTGAACAAGCGAAGGGTCGCCCGCTCTTGCAATGGGTCGGCAAAAAGCCGCTTGAGAGCATCGAGTATTACCCCGCGCAGGAAAAAGAAATCTACGGCGATAAAAGTGCAAAGGATTTCAACAAGTTGTTCTGGGGAGACAACCTGCAAGTGCTCGCGCATCTCCTCAAGGAGCATCGCGGCGCGATTGATTTGATCTACATTGATCCGCCGTTCGACAGCAAGGCGGACTATGTGAAAAAAGTGGAGGTCAGAGGAGAAAAAATCGAAGGACAACAGCAGAGCCTGTTGGAGGAGAAACAGTACACAGACATCTGGGATAAAGATGAGTGGTTGCAATTCATGTATGAGCGTTTGATTTTGATGAAAGAGCTCATGTCTGAAAAAGCCAGTATTTTTGTACACATTGATTACCACCGATCATCGTATCTCCGATTGGTCATGGATGAAGTCTTTGGGGAGGATAATTTTCGCAACGAAGTTATTTGGTATTATCCGAATAAAATACAGGGCAATATCAATCGGCTTGCGGCAAACCACGACAACATTTACTGGTACTCCAAAACCCCAGATTTCAAGTTCCATCGCATCGAAGAAGAACGAGCAAAATCAATCAAAGTCAACGCACGTTATTGGGACGCGGAGAAGCAGTTGTTTGCCACAAAGCGAGATGGCAAAGGAAACGTCATCTATGTCGAGCGAGGCGCAAAGATTATTGATGACGTTTGGATCATCCCTGCCATTTCTTCGGGCGGCAAGGATCAAACTGACTATCCGACACAGAAACCCGAAGAAATCCTCGAGAGAATTATCGTGTCCATGAGTGATGCGGGTGATAGTGTTTTGGATTGTTTCGCTGGCTCTGGTACTACCTGTGCCGTAGCTCAAAAGCTCGGCCGACGATGGATCGGTTGCGACATCAACTTGGGAGCCATTCAGACAACGACGAAACGCCTCAATCAGATCATCGCCGAACAGATCAAGGAAAAGAAAGGCAAGCTCTTGAGCGATTTCAAAGGATCGCTCGGATTCAAGGTGTTCAACGTGAACGACTATGACCTGTTCAACAACGAGGTTCAGGCGAAGGAGATCGTGATGCAGCAGTACGGCGTTGAGCCGATCAAGCGAAGCTACTTTGACGGCGTGCTGGATAACAATTTCGTGAAGGTGATGCCGCTCAACCGCGTGCTCAACAAGATGGACATTCGCACACTCCTCAAGAACATAGGCGATAAGCTGGACGGATTCACCGTGAAGGCCAAATCAAAATCTGGGGAGCCGATCTACGAGGAGGGCGTGCTGGTGATCTGTTCAGGCATGGAACTCGACGTGGCGGATTTCCTGAAAAAAGAGAATAAGACGGGCGTAAAGATCGAGGCGCGTGACATCATCACGGACAAGAAAAATCTGATCTTCCGCAAGAGAGCCGAGGCCAAAATTGAGGTAAGGACCAAAGACAAAAAGTTGACCGTCGAGCTCAAAGACTTTTTCTCCCCGAGGCTCATGCAAAAGCTCGAACTGGAAAACGAGAAGGTCTTGAAAAAGGAAGATCGCGCGAAGGTCACGGATTTCCGACAGATCGTTGATAGCGTCACGATTGACGTGGACTACGATGGCAAGCTATTCAACGCCGAGGAAAAGCTGATGGACCTCCCCGACAAGAAGGAGGTCATCAAAGGCAAATACGAATGGGAGTATCCGAAAAAGGGCAAGTACACCGTGGCCGTAAAAATCGTGGACGTGCTCGGGGAGGAGGACTTTCAGACGTTCGACGTAACCGCATAAGAACATGGACAGCTTATTTCTCCAAAACATCCGCGCACGGGTGTCTGACTGGCGAACAGGCGGATATCAAGGCGTCCTACGCGAGACGCAGAACATCCTCGCGCACGCCAAGCGCGTCGGTTTTTTGCACCCGCCGCAATTCGAGGCGTTTGAGACGTATATCTATCTCAAGGAGATCGTTGGCAACAAGCTGTCGCTTGAGGTCTTTCGTTCGTCGTTCGCAAACGAGCTGGAGTTTTTGCGTGCACTCGGCATCACTGACAAAGAGGCTCTCGAACTCGCCTACGATCCGAAGAAGAACGAAAAGATACAGGCGATTTTGGAGGAAAAGTTCGGCACCGCCGACTACGCAAATCAGGTCTACGCGCTCACAATGGGATCGGGGAAAACGATCCTCATGGCTGTGATGATGATCTACGATTTCGTCCTCTCGTACTACCACAAAGACGACAAGCGGTTTGCGAAAAATGCCCTTGTCTTTGCGCCCGACACGACGATCATCGAAAGCCTGAAAGAGATCAAGACGTTCGACTACGCAAAGGTTTTGCCGAAGGAATACCAAAACATCCTGCTCAACATCAAATACCATTATCTCGAAAGTACAGACACGCCACTCTCCCCGAATGGCAACTACAACGTCATCGTTTCCAACTCCCAGAAGATCATCCTGAAAACGCGATCCGAAAATGGAAATGGCACAATGCGGCTGTTCGGCGACAAGGGCGATCTGGAAAAGCGGGAAGTGGAAAACAAGCGTCTCTATGCCATCCGCACGCTCTCGGAGCTGATGATCTTCGTTGACGAAGCACATCACTCCTACGGCAAAACGCTCGAAGGCACGCTCAAAAAGACGCGCCAGACGATTGAGTATCTGCACAAGAGCACGCCGCTCATCGCGGTCGTGAACTTGACGGGTACGCCGTATGTGAACAACAAGATGATCGCGGATGTCGTCTATCATTTCGGACTGAAGCAAGGTATCGAAAAAGGCATCCTGAAACAGGTCCGCATTTTGGATTATGGCAATGTGAAATCCGAGCAATTTCTTGAGGAGGTCATTGATACGTTCAAGAGCGAGTACGGAGCGAAACGGCTGGAAGGCAGGCTCCCGAAGATCGCGTTTTACGCGGCCAGCATTTCCGATCTGCAACAGGAGCTCAAGCCAAAGCTCGAACGGATACTCGCCGCGCGGAAAATCAATCTCGACACGATTCTCGAATACCACACCGAAGCGGAAGACAACCGCGACGAGTTCTTCAAGCTCGATACAGCCGAAAGCAAAAAGCAGTTCGTTCTGCTTGTCGGCAAAGGTACGGAGGGCTGGAACTGCCGCTCGCTGGTCGCGGTTGCGCTCTACAAGAAGCCGACGAGCACGATCCTCGTCCTCCAGTCCACAACGCGCTGCTTGCGTGCCATTGGCGACAATTCAACGCGAGCGCATATCTTCCTGTCGAAAGAGAACTACAAAATCCTCGACCACGAACTCAAAAACAACTTTTCATCCAGCATCAGCGAGCTAAACGCGCAGGATCAGAAAATGATTGATTTTGAATTGAAAGTCGAAAAACGAAGAACCGTGAAGGTGAAAAAGATATTGAAAGAAATCATCGCCGTCCAAGACAGCAAAGCTGAAGACATCAAGATAGATTTCAAGAAGTTCAAAGCCGATGATTACATGTCGTATGTGAGCGAAGGCTCGATCTTTTTGGGCGAGGGCGGCAAAGCGGGCTTTCAGGAAGCGAAAGCGATCCGCAGGCTCAAAGAGGAAGGCGACAGGACGTTTTACGAGATCGTCGAGATCATCAATCGTTATACGCATTTGTCATGTCTCGTCATCGAGAGCATCATGGAGGTAAGCGGCAAAAAACGGGCTGATTTGGTGAAGGAAGCCAACGAAAACGTCGCCTTGCTCCCGTTCATCATCCAAGAAATCCTCAAGAGCGCATACAAGTACGAAGAAAAATCCGAGACGGTCGAGGAAGAACTTGAACTCACAAAGCTCTACCCATTCAAAATCAGCGTTCAGCAAGGCAGAAACGCACTCGTTGTCTACCGTGAGGACGAAGAACGCGACGGACGAAAAGGACGCATCGGTTTTCACATCAATCCATACAACTTCGATAGCGGTGACGAAAAGGACCTATTCAGATACTTGCGCGACGTTTTGGAAAAGAGAGAAGCGGTCAAAGATGTGTATTTCACGGGTGGCGTCACCGACACTTCCCACAACGATTTTTATTTTGAGTATTGGAGCCCAGAAAAACGGCGCATTGCACGTTATTTCCCCGATTTCCTTGTGGAGACGACAAGGGGGAGATTTTTGGTGATCGAGGTCAAGCACGGCGGGGAGAAGGCGGATTACGAAGCCAACAAACGATCCTATAAAGGCACGCTGGAAAGCGTGACGAACGAAGTCTTTGCCAAAGAGCTCGGCTTTGAGGAGTTCCGCGCGGCAAACAAAAACTTTGAGTATGTCATCAAGTTCAACGCTTCGCTTCAGCAGGAGCAGGTGAAGCTACTTGAGGAAATCCAAAACCTCGCATGAAAAAAGAGTTCAAAGTAAAATCGCGCGGCCTGTATAAAGAAGGCAAAGGCCCGTTCAAGATCAGTCGTTCTGGGATTGAACTGTTTGTAGAGTGTCCGTGTTGTTTTTACCTGAACAATCGTCTCGGCATCCGCAGGCCATCCGGTCCGCCATTCAACATCAATAAGGCCGTGGATGCACTGCTCAAAAAAGAGTTTGACGTTCACCGTGCAGGTAAAACACAACATCCGTTGATGAAGAAATACAAGATCAATGCCGTACCGTTCCAGCATGAGATGATGGACGAATGGCGCGAGAACTTCAAGGGCGTGCAACACCTCCACGAGCCGACCAACCTATTGATTACTGGCGCAGTGGATGACATCTGGGTGAACAAAAAAAGGGAATTGATCGTCGTTGATTACAAAGCCACTTCAAAGGCAACCGAGGTGGATTTGAGCGCAGACTGGCAGATGGGTTACAAACGGCAAATGGAGGTGTATCAATGGCTTCTGCGACGCCTCGGGTTCAAGGTGTCCAACACGGGCTATTTCGTCTATTGCAACGGACGGGCAGACAAAGAGGCTTTCGATGGCAGGGTAGAGTTTGATGTTTCCGTACTTCCGTACACAGGAGATGACAACTGGGTGGAAGGCACGCTCTATAAAATAAAGGCATGTCTGACTGGCGAAAATACGCCTGGAATGAGCGTAGATTGCGAGTTCTGCGGGTACGCAAAAGCTCGGCAGGCATTGACTATTTCGCCAAAATCAGTTATCTTGAGTGTGTAAGGTCATTACAACTTCCACTGTCGCTCGCAGTTCAATGAGCCGTCGTCTTCTCCTCGCAATACTGCGAGGTAGGCAAACAGGGAAATCTGCTGTGAGCCAGATGAAGAATGGCGACTAACCGCACGCGGTTGGGAGATTTCATTCAGCTTTTGCTGGATCAAATCTTTCAGCCGCGTTTTGTTTTTCAAAGGTCGTTCCCGAGGTGATCGGGAGGAGAACAAATCGGCATCTCACTCCTAACGATTACCATTATGAAAAACAATCAAAACGATTCAAAAAACGTCTCCCCGTGGCAGGAATACTGGGATACATGCGACAAACTCACAAAGAAAGCCGAGGACTTGGTGCGTGAATGTATCAAAGGAACTCGCAAAGGTCTCCCCGATGAGCCGAACTATCTTCATTCGTTCCGCGTGCGTGACATGGTGAGTTCATGTCATCACTGGGATGATCCCGATTACGATTTATTCATCGCCGCACTCTTACACGACATCGTTGAGGACGGCGGTGTCTCGTTCGAGGAACTAGAAAAAATGGGCTTCACGAAACGCACGGTAGAGCTGGTGCGCCTCTGCTCACATGACATGAACATCAAAGACAAAACCGAACGATGGATACGGATGATCGTGCATCTTGTCGAAGCAAAAGACGAGGACGCTTGGCGGATCAAGCTAGCTGACCTGACGGACAACCTTGCTCAATCCAAGGGCTTATCGCCGGAAAATCGTCAGTTCATGGTCGAAGTAAAAGCACCCATGCTCTTGCGGCTGGGTCATGTTGGTTATTCCGCGTATGGAAAGCTCCAAGATGAAATGGAAAGGCAGAAAAAGGAGCTTGCAAAGCAATGGCGGTATGTCGTCACGCAATGGACGGAGGAGTTCGATATTGATGGGTTGTATGACCATTTCGCGGTGCTGGGAGATTTTGAGGATCGGTGTACTGCCTTTGTCCATGCGGTGACTGAAATGGAAGCCCGCGTCAGAGAGCGGCTGGAACCGAAGGTGGACTGGAACCCGCTCGAACGAGACGATCGGGTACGACCGCCATTCGGGAGGCCAAACAAGTTCAACAAAATCGTATTTTCAAAGGCGGCATCGCGCCGTGACAAAACTGGATACGATTCGATCTACGTCTACATTGAGGTGATCGAGGTGCCTTATGATGCCGTTGTCGGGGAGCGCATGTTCAACCGAGAGTGCGGATGGGACGTGCACTACTTCTACGAAAAGCTGACTGGTTCAAAAAAAGACAAACAGAAATCTGATGCTCTTTTTAGCCTGAAACGAGATCGCAAGAAACCCACGCAATGTCATCTCTGGAAAAAAGAGGAATTGACCGATGGTGACCTCGATAATGCGTTCGACGTACTGCATACGTTTTCCGAGGATTCACATTTCAGCCGCAGGCTCATCAAGTGCAAAGACTGTGGCCAGCTCTATCTCAAAGAGTTCTATGAGGAGATAGATTGGATTGATGGCGAAGACCCGCAATATGTGACCTACATTCCCGTTGAAAGCCAGAAGGAAGCCGAGACGATCAATCAAGTCGGTTTATGGGAGTTCCAAGCCTTTTCTCCGAGGATCAATAGGGATTGGCCAAAGGACGAGCCGAAGAAAATCTACTGGATCGGCAGATAAAGACTTGGGTGAGGAAAATCTGCTATCATTTTGTTGGGATAGCGAGATTTGGCATTTTTCGGCCGAGAGGTCGGAAACAGTGCCGTGCAATAAGTCCGCCATCCGCCTTTGTGCGGTGGATTCGCCTCACGGCGAAAGGTGCGGTGAAAAGCGGCGGTGACTTACGGGTATACCAAGAGCCCTGATTTATCGGGGAGGCGAACAAAGGCACGAAACATTCAAGAGCACGGTGATGACCTTCAAGTAACTGGCTATCCAACAAAGAACTCCCACATGGGAGTTTTGTGTTTTGAGAAATAGTGAGTAGCGCGGTGGGGTTACGCGACAACCTTCTCCCTCATGTCCGGAATATAGATCGTCGCATCATTTTTCCTTGCGAACACAGTTCTCACTTCCTCTACCACGGCACCCCACAAATAATCGACGGCATAAACCGTCGATTATTTGTGATCGCGATGTTAATGGAAAGAGTGTGATGGGGTTCGGGTGAGCGTTTTGCTCTTCGACCGTATTCGTAGGAAAGGGTGCACGGGAAACCCGACAGTTTTTCGTGGATGGAGATTATCCAATACCGCTTACGCCTCCCCAAGTGTCGGCTTTTGGATTACGCTGAATAAAATATATGGACGGCACTATTCGGAAAAACATTCATCCCGGTCTTGCAGTTGTCATTGTAAAGAAAGAGGATCAGCATACAGGCAAAGGGACGCAGGGAATCGTAAAGGATATTTTGACCAGCAAAGCGGCGCATCCGCGTGGCATTAAAGTACGGCTGGAATCGGGAGATGTAGGAAGAGTTCAGCACATCATGATCTCATAGGCGAAAGGCGCAAACGTTTTAACATGTAACCTTTGTAGGAAATCAATAACAGAAAGCCCGTCATGAGGCATGACGGGCTTGAGGGGTTTCGCCGGATTGGCGCTTGAGAGGCGTTCGGAGAAAGGGCTAGAGGCGCCCTTTTTTGATGTCTTCCAGAATTTCATTGGCGGCGCGAATGCCGGAGCGGACCGCGCCTTCCATGAAGCCCTGCCACCAGTAGAACGAGTCGGCGTGTTCGCCGGCGAACTTCAGGAGGTCCGCCGCCTCGCCTTCGAGTCCGGCGAGGGTGGTGAACTGGCCGGGGAGATAGCAGGTGTAGGATCCGCGCGACGTGGACTGATTCAGCCAGTGCGCGAATTGCATGACGTATTTTCCGCCGGAGTGCGTCGCCGCAGCCTTTGCTCCCGGATAGACCTTGTCGAGATCCGTGAGAAAGGCGTCCGCGTGTAACTGCATTTGCGTGTCGTCGATGACAACCGCGCTCGGCGCGCCAATGTGACAGCTCGCGCAAGTGGAGCCGCCGCCTACCGCCGGTCGTTGGAGCCTGTAGCCGCGATCGCCGCCGGAATAGTCGGTGAGCACCGCATGCCCCACGGCCTGCGAGTAATTGGTTTCCCATGTGTTCTGCACGTCGGGAAGATCGCTGTACGCCGTTCCATTGCCGCCGTGGAGTTCGATCCAGGGCCGAGCGTCGAAGCCGATCATGGTTTTGGCATTGAAACCGTAGCCGAGCTCAGTGATGGCGCGGAGCTTGTCCTGCGACAGTCCCAGGCTTGGATCGAGCGCGACCGTACGGAGTACCGAGAACGGGATGGCGAGTACCACCGAATCCGCGTACTCTTCGCTCGAGGATCCGCTGAACGACATGGCGTATTGGCCGGATGCGAGTCGTCGAAGCCCCGTGAGCCTTGCGCCCGTCACGACCGGACCCGGAAGCCGGTCGCGGATTCCGGCGATGATCTGGTCATTGCCGTTCACGAGATGGTATCGCTCATCGCTTGAACCAAAGGGTTCGAATTTCGACCGACGGTCAGCGCGGATGAAGAACAGAAAGTTCAGCACGCTCTGCTCGGAGAGCTCGCGTCCGTATTCCGCGATGTATGCCTGTTCGAGCACGGCGCTGACGAGCGGCAAGTCGCCCGCCCTGCTTTGCAGGTAGTCCGCCATGCTCGTGTAATCGAAGAGTGTGTCGTAGATGGTGTGGTTGTAGAAGTCCGGCGCGCTCGACAGCAGGGCGATATCGTCCCGCATGCGTCCGACGAGCACGCGCATTTCATCCACCACCTCGGCCTCGCTGTGATGCTGGCCGAAGAAGTAGTATGCGACGTCTCCGGGCTCTTTGCCCAAATCCTCCTTGGCGAGCTTGAACTCTTGCGCATAGCCGAGCATGTTCTTGTGCGCATTGTCGATGAGCTCGCCGCCCATTTCCACGGTTTGGCCGGGAAAAAGATGGCTAGAGTAGCACCGTCCGCCAAGGCGGGAATTCGCTTCGTACACCACGGCGGAAATGCCCTTGGCGCGAAGCCTGTCTGCGCAGGCCATGCCGGCAAGGCCGCCGCCGATAATGGCCACGCGGGCCGTGGACGGCGGTTTGGGATCGGCCTTTGCCTTTCCGAATGAACCGCCAATAGCAATGCCTGCACCCGCGGCCGCAATGCCGCCCATGAAGGCGCGGCGTTCCATGGCTTTCCTCGCGCGTTCGGTTGCCTCTTGCCGTTGCGCGATGGCGCTCCGGGCGGAGACATTTTGTTCATCGCAGACCTTGGCGAGCGCGAGCGCCCGCCGGACGGCGTCAAAGAGTCGTGAATGGGACATGTGAACACCTCTCAGTTGTGAACGTGCAAACCCGTTCAGTTGAACGGATGGCAGCTGAAATGCGGCATTCGCCGCACGTCCGCAGGATGATAGCAACAATCGATGCATGGGTGAAGCATCGTACGTGGAGAACGGGGAGTTGGGAGTGGGGGAGGTTGGCCGTGGGCCATGAGCCTTGGGCCATGCGGTGAACGGGATGCGAAAAGGACGTAGTTGCGTAGGGGGGAGCATAATTCTACCCGAACCCCGAGACCCGAGCGGTCCGTAGGTCCGTAAGTCCGTAGGTCATGAGCTGGTTCACTCTAGACCCGTAACCACTCACTACTACTCACTTGTTCCCTTTCACTCATTGCTAATTTCCAATTGCTTTTTCCCCGCACCCCTTTGCCGTCTTTGACGGGAATGTCCGGCCTCGCATGGGGCCGGATGTTCGTTTAGAATGTCTGTATCATTCAAGTCAGACATGACCATATGAAGATTATCGTTCCATTCATCACTCTTACAGCCCTTTTTTTCGGCATGTTGCCTGCCCATGCCGGCGGATGTTATGTGGATCCCGTTATCGAATATTCTGGGAGCGGTTCCATTACATCCGCGGTTTTTTTGCGCGATGAGGCATGTATGGACGGCTCCATCGTCCTCGGGACTGTGCCGTCCGGCGCATCCGTTTCCATCATTGGATTTACGGACGGCTGGTATCGCATCGAATGGAATGGCGCACGCGGCTGGATCGGCATGCAATTCGCAAAGAATGACGCCTCGAAAACGGGAAAAATATGGGCTTCATACCGGGAGTATATGGATACGCTGCCGAGCATAAAACCGGGAACGTCCTCTCCCGTTTCGACGCCATATACTTCCGATCCAACAATGTTGTCCCGTACGCGCGGGTACATCCTCTTGCAGGTACAAAGTCACGGCGAAGCATGGTATGTGGATCCTGTAACGGAGAAGCGGTATTACATGAAAGACGGTCCCACGGCGTATCAGATGATGAGGTCCTTTGGCCTCGGGGTGTCGGAAAAGGATTATGCCGCTATGGCGGGAGGAAATTGGACCATAAAAAATCGTTTGCGCGGTCGCATCATTCTGCGCGTTCAGGAACATGGTGAGGCATATTACGTTCATCCCCACACTCTTGAGATGCACTATCTCAAGAACGGCGACGAAGCCTATCGCGTTATGCGGTTATACAGCCTTGGCATTACCAATGCTGATCTCGGGAGCATTGCGGAAGCCACCATTCCTCTTAAATAGATAAGAACCTATTGGCAATGGGATACGTTCGGGTGTTCCGGGATAGCTATAGGGAGTTAGCAATGAGCGATTGGTGAAAGGGAACAAGTGAGTAGTTAGTAGTGAGTGGTTATGGGTTTCGGGCGCAAGGCTCACGGCGCATGGACTTTGCACCCTTTACGCTCTACGTCCTACGTACTCTTCCCCCCTGCGCAACCACGCAACGACGTCCTGTGCCGTACTTTCATTCCATCCTATACTGCTCCCATGCGATTTTCTTTCCGGCTCCTGTCCGAGTCATATATCGCCATCTTGGCGGCCGCCATTCTTTTTGGTCTGCTCGTTCCCGCCACGCGCGCGCTTGTTCCGTATAACACCCTGCTTCTTCAGGCGATTTTTCTCATTTCAAGCTTAAAGCTGAACGGAGCGGAAATCATAAAACACGGGAAGGACTGGAAGCTCTTGCTCGCGTCTAATGCCATTATGATTATCCTTCTTCCATTTGCTGTCAGGATCATTGCCCCGTCCATAGTGCCGGATCTTGCATTCCCGCTATTTCTCCTCGCGGCAATGCCGGTAGGCATGACGTCGCCATTGCTCGTGGAAGTCATCGGCGGCAGACAGGCGCTTGCGCTCGTCCTTACTGTTACGAGCTCGCTTTTTGCGCCTTTGAGCATCCCTATCGTTACAAAAATCGCGTACGGACAGACGATTTCGGTTGATGCGTTTGCCATGTTTAAGAGCCTGTTGCTCGTCATCTTGCTGCCGTTCGCGGTTGCGATGATTTTGAAACGCGTAATGCCGAACGCCGTCCGTACGATTAATGCAAAAAGCAAGCCATTTTCGCTCGTACTGTTGGGTCTCGTTATCGCCTCAGCTATCGCCGCGCATGCTTCGGAAATTCTCGGCAGTTTGGCATCCGGGGGCGCGCTATTGCGGATGCTCTTTATCCTTTTTGTTTTTTTCGTCCTCCTGCATCTTATCGGCTATTACGGGCTCTGGTGGAAAACGCGCGAGGACAGGCTCACAATTTCCGTGTGTCTTACGTATATGAATTTTACGCTCGCCATTTATCTTTCCTCAAAATATTTCTCGGATCCCGTGACCGTCCTCGCTCTTGTTCTTGCGATTTTGCCGTGGGCGATGCTTTTACCCGTCTGGAAGCGCGTGTGCCGCATGCGACTGCTGCCATAGCAGGCCTGTGCCGTATGGCAATGCGCGTGATCGCGTGATGCGAACGTGTGGATTTGGGTATCGGGCTTGATAAAAACTCGGATATCGGATATACTCCGGCCGCTTTACGCGCATGACGAATATCCGCAACATCGCCATCATCGCCCACGTCGATCATGGTAAAACAACGCTCGCCGACGCTCTGCTCAAACAGAGCGATACGTTTCGCGAACGCGGCCTCGAGGGGACGACGATTTTGGATTCGAATGATTTGGAACGCGAACGTGGGATCACCATCCTCTCCAAAAACTGCGCCGTGGTGTACGGAGACACCAAAATCAACATCGTGGATACTCCGGGACACGCAGACTTCGGGGGAGAAGTGGAACGCATCATGAATCTCGTCGATGGGGCTCTCCTGCTCGTGGATGCGAAAGAAGGCCCAATGCCGCAGACGCGCTTTGTGCTCAAAAAAGCCATCGAGGCGGGGCATCGTATCATTGTTGTTATTAATAAAATCGACAAGCCGGATGCGCGTCCGGACTGGGTGTTGAATCAAACATTCGATCTTTTTGTCCATTTGGGCGCCTCGGATGCTCAGGCGGATTTTCCGGTTATCTATGCATCGGCCAAGCAGGGGAAAGCCGGCGCCGAGCCGAATCTCGCGTCCATGACTGACGTCAAACCAATCTTCGAGAGCATCCTGAATGAGATACCGGCGCCGAAGAATGACGCCTCCGGTCCGCTTCAGGTGTCCGTTGCGAACATCAGTTACGATAATTACAAAGGGAAGGTTGGCATCGGCCGCGTGGTGCGCGGCACGTTCAAGCCGGGCGCGGTGGCATGGATAAATCGCGAAGGCAAAACAAGCTCGGCTAAAATTAGCACTGTATTTTCTTTCATGGGGCTCGGCAAGGTTGAGGTTCAGGAGGCCGTGGCCGGCGACATCGTGGCATTTGCGGGCATTTCCGATTTGAATATCGGCGAAACCATCGCGGATCCCGCGCATCCCGAGGCCCTGCCCGTCATCGCCATTGAAAAACCGACCGTCAAAATGACATTCGGTGTGAACACGTCCCCGTTCTCCGGGCAGGAAGGGGAGTTCACGACGAGTCGGAACATCAAGGACAGGCTGGAACGTGAAATTCAGAATGATGTTGCTCTCCAGGTGGAACCTGGCTCGAGCGATAGCACGTTCATCGTTTCCGGCCGCGGAGAATTGCATTTGGCCATCCTCATCGAGCGCATGCGTCGCGAAGGATATGAGCTTCAGGTCTCCCGGCCGCAGGTGATTCTCCGCGAAGAGAACAGCGTCAAAATGGAGCCCTTCGAAGAAGCATCCATCGAATGCCCGGAAGCCTTGAGCGGCTCCGTTATCGAAAACATAGGAAAGCGCAAAGGGGAGATCCTCGACATGCGTATGGAAAGTGGCACGACGTATCTGGAATGCGTCTTCCCGACGCGCGGACTCATTGGGTATCGCAATCAATTCATGAAGGACACCAAGGGCCAGGGCATTTTGAACACCGTTTTTCTGGAATATCGCCCCATGCTGGGGACCATTGAAGCCGCTCCGCATGGATCATTGATCGCTTTTGAAACGGGAACGGCAAATTCCTACGGTCTTCAGAATGCGCAGGAGCGCGGCCAGTTGTTTATCGGTCCCGGCGCCAAGGTGTACGAAGGTATGGTCGTGGGGCAGAACTCTCGTCCGGAAGACATGGAAGTGAACGTATGCAAGGAAAAGCGGCTCACGAACATGCGTTCCAAAGGCGAAGGCGTGGCCGAAGGGCTGGATACCCCGCGTTTCATGAGCCTTGAAGAATCCATGGAGTATCTCGGCGATGATGAATTGCTCGAAGTGACTCCTGTATCCCTCCGCATACGGAAACAGCTTCTAAAACCGCATGAACGAAAGCGGGCCGGCCAGGCATAAACATCCTATCGAATCCCGGGGTGTTTTTTGATCCGCATATCCTTCCGTGGCCTGCCACGGCTCTTTTGAGGTATGATGAGAAGCATCTTATTCATTAATGTGTTTCTATGGGAATGACCTGTGCAAATTGCGGAATCAGCGGGGGATGCAAATGCCCTCATCATAAAATGGTGCCGCTCTTCATTACCCTGATCGGCGCGGTGTTCCTTTTGCAGGCCTTTGATGCTGTGAGCGCATCGTTCACGGCATGGGCCTGGCCGCTTCTCGTAACCCTCATCGGCCTCACCAAGCTCATGGGCGGGAACTGCAAGTGTTGCGCAAACGGGGCTAAAAAATAAGCGCTCTGTTTGCAGGACAAAAATGCCCTCTCAAGGGCGTTTTTGTATGGCCTGGCTATGGATCCAGCATCTGGCCTTATTTTTTTAGTGGCGTATGCTTTGTCCATGTTCGCTACCGCGTTGTGGAGCATGGCCTATAGGGGTTTTGCCAAGCCGTATTTTTTCCGCCGTGATCCCGAAGCTGTCCATGACCGCATGACGAACATAGGGAGTTTTCTCGGTTCGCATATCGTTACGCGAAAGGCGGCGGAGGCCTGCTTCCATTACAGGCATCCTGCGCTCGAACAAAACATCCTCGGCATCCGTTTTGCGAATCCGATCGGTCTTGCCGCCGGATTCGACAAGGACGCGCGGCTCACGGACATCATGGCTGCCATTGGCTTCGGTTTCGAAGAAATTGGATCTGTTACCGGCGAGCCTTGCGAGGGCAATCCCAAGCCGCGTTTGTGGCGCCTGCCAAAATCCCGCGGCATTCTCGTCCATTATGGCTTGAAGAACGAAGGTTGTGAGGTTATCGCACATCGTCTGCGGAACAGGCGACTCCGTTTTCCAGTAGGCACGAGTATTGCGAAAACGAATTCGCCAGCGACCGTGGATATTCCGTCCGGCATCCGCGATTATGCCAAGGCGTTTCGCGCTTTCTCCGCCATTGGCGACTATTTCACCGTCAATATCAGCTGCCCGAACGCGTATGGAGGAGGGCTGTTCAGCGATCCGGCACGTCTTGATGCACTGCTTGCCGAGCTGGATGCGATTCCGACGCAAAAACCCGTTTTTTTGAAACTGCCTGCCGATATCGGCGAAAACGGCCTTCGGGAAATCGTTTCCGTAAGTCGGCGCCACCGTTTGCATGGATTCATCGCGTCGAATCTTACAAAGCGCCGAGATCTTCCGGGCCTCTACCGGGATGAAATTGCCGGACACGACAAGGGAGGGATAAGCGGCGTCGTTCTTCGGGACATTTCAAATAATCTCGTCTCCCGTCTTTATGTCCTCGCGGGCGGTGAATTCGTCATCGTTGGGTGTGGAGGTGTATTTTCGGCGGAGGATGCCTATGAAAAAATCCGCCGCGGTGCTTCCCTCGTGCAGCTCGTAACCGGCCTCATCTACAATGGCCCGCAACACATAGGAGAAATCAACCGCGGCCTTGCGCGATTACTGCAGCGAGACGGATTCGCCTCCGTCCGCGAGGCCGTGGGCATTGACGTTCGCAATGCATCCATAGCCCGATCCGCCTGAAAAGCGGTGTACAATATCTTCACCATGCGACGCGTATTCATTCTTCCCATCTTTCTCGCTCTCGTAGGCGCGGGTTGTGCCGACCGATGGGACCGGCTCATCTCGGCGAATTATTATTTGACCCCGGAATTGCATGAGCAGAGCCGCGCGGAGGTCGAGCAGACGCTCGTAAAACTGGCGGAGCAGATTGGCATTTCCACAAAAATTTTCGAAGAGCGAAAACGGAGTCTTGATATCCGCATGGGCTATCCGGAACTGCAGGCTGGCGGGAGTACGTCGTCCCGCGAAACCTTCAACAAAGCTATGAAGGCATACATCGACGGCACGGTCGATCAGTTTAAGAAAGATTTCGAAGCCGCTGGCAGCGCATCCGATGCCGGAGACTGGCTTTTGTCATCCGACTATCGCGTTCCGTACACTTCGCCGTCGCTTGTGTCCGTCGTGATTGACGGCAGTATGTATCAGGGCGGAGCGCACCCGAACAGCTTTTATCAAACATTCATCTACCTCGTGCAGAAGGAGCGTTTCGTGAGCGCGGAAGAGGTCTTTTCCGAGGCATCCGATCTTCTGGCCGCATCTGACGCCGCGCAAAAGGAACTTGCCGCAAGGGATATCTCGGATGCCGAATGGATACAGAACGGCGCAGGGCCTTCCATGGAAAATTATCGGCATGTATATATCACGGACGCCGGGCTTGCCGTGATCTTTCCGCCGTATCAGGTGGCGGCATATGCCGCCGGCCCGCAGGAAGTCATTATTCCCTGGAGTGTTATTCCCGGGACGCGACATGTCCTGTTTCGATAGAATCATTCGGATTGCGCAGGGGTGAAGAGTACGTAGTTGCGTAGGGCGTAGGGGGAGAGTACGTAGTTGCGTAGGGGGCATAATTCTAACCGAGATCCGAAACCCGTTCTCTTTGCCCTTTGCCCTTGCACTCAGTATGTTCGTAGGTCCGTAAGACCGTTGGCTCGTAGGTAAGCGGCTTCATCCTAGACCCGAACCCCGAGATCCGAAAACTCAAGAATGCCATTTTTATAAGTTGAGATTGAGGTTTAGAAAGAGCCAGGGATATCGCTGAATGAGATAGGCTTGGAAAACCGTATCCGCGCCTGTATAGAGCGACAGAGCCACCAGAAGAATAAAAAGTCCGAACACCCGTTGAATCGTTGCGGCATGTTTTGCGATAACCCGCACCTTGTTCGTGGCGGCTTGTCCTCCATAGGCAATAAGGAGCATCGGAATACCGGCTCCCAAAGAGTAAGCGAAGAGAAGCGCGGCGGTCTGTGCGAGCTGCTGTTCCACGGCAATGAGGGTCAAAATCGACCCGAGCACGGGACCGGCGCACGGACTCCATACAAGTCCGAGTGAAACACCCAAGACAAAACCGCCCCAGAGGCCTGCGTTCTGCGGATCCGCCTTGGGCGCAAGCTTGCGAGCGAGCGGTTCGAGACCAGCGAAGATACGAGCCTGAATGCTCGGAAAAAGCATGGTAAGCCCGAACAGTCCTATGAGGATGGCCGCGCCTTTTCGGAACAGTTCCGGATCGATGCCAAGCGAACGTCCAACCGTCGCAAAGACAATAACAAAGAACGTGAAAGACATGACAAAGCCCAGAACGATAAACAGCGGTCTCGAGGCATGAGCGCGCACGGTCGACGTCCCGAGAATAATCGGCAAAAGGGGAAGAATGCACGGACCGCCGATCGTTACGGCGCCCGCGAGAATGGCAAACAATACTTGAAGCATATCAGCGGAGTCCTTCGATATTCCGGCGTATGGTATTGCCGCCCTGTGTTCCGATGGTTCGCGTATACTCGGTTCCGTCGCTATTAAGATAGATAAAGGTATGCTGGAGAAAAATATCGAATGTCTTCGCGAGCGATCGTTCGTCCTCATCCGTATCCGTATCTTTATAGTTCACGCGGAATGCTTTTATCGCGCGCGCGGTTTGTGAAATCTCCGTCCGGAAGACGGGTTCTTCTGCGGAACACGTGGGACACCAGTTGGCGTAGAAAAATAGGATAATAGGATTCCCGTTCTTTCGCGCGGCTTCATAGGCATCTTTCGTGTATACGGAATATGTCGCGGTTCCGGCAGTATTTACCGAGAGCAGGTTTTCGTCAGCGTCTATTTTCGGACCCCCCTCTTCGGGGGGAGTTTGAGACGTTTCTCGAAGCGCGGGTTCCGGCAGGGTGGCGGAAGGGGAGGGAGATGCCAGGCACCCTTGTCCAAGAAGGGCGAGACTTGTGATTGTGGCGAAAAAGACGGGAGAGGCTTTCATATCAAACAACTATAACACCAGGTTTTGTGAACCATAAACCTTCGTCAGAGGAAAAGACCGTTTCAAGGCGATGTTTGCAATGGAGAGGTCAGATGAGGTGTAGCTGGGGGTTTTTGGCAATTGGGAATTGGGAAAGGGCTAAGGACAAAGGGAATGGGTTTCGGGTCTCGGTTAGAATTATGCCCCCTACGCAACTACGTACTCTTCCTCCCAACGAACCACGTCCCACGTACTTTTCGCATCCTGCTCGCCGCATGGCCAACGCCCTACGCAACCCTACTCCCTGTTTGACATACTTTCCTGATCTGACTACGTTTGAAAGGCACATTTCATACAACCCAGACAATGGAGCGTACCATGGGAAATCGTTTGAACCTGCTCACCATTCTCGCGGCGCCGCTCGCCATGGCGGCAGCATCCTGCGGACCGCAGGACGATTGCAACGCCTACTACGCCACGAACGGCGATTCGGCATGCAGTTTTTCTGCGAGCTACGGCGGAGAGGGGAATGCGTCTGCCGAGAGCGGAGATCGGGATGCAGACCTCTATCAGCTCTCGACGGCTCCGGACGGCCAGGGATTCGACGCACAGTTCGTTGCGGGACCGCATGCGTACAGCGTGGATGCCTATGTATCCCACGCATGGCCCCTCCTGGAGCAAGGGGCGGACATCGTCGGCGTCACGGTCGGGACATCGTCGGACGGGCCGGGTTCTTCAACCCAGTCGATTACTCCCGGCGGTTACGGTCCGTTGAAAATCACGAGCGGGTTTCGGTACGGATACGTGGGCGGTTGCATAAAGAAAGTCGTCTACTATCATGCAACGCGGGTCAGCATGAAAGGCCTGTCGAAGCCGATCTACGATCTGCACGTTGCCATCTACCGCAAGAACAATCAGTCCTGCATCGGGGTGTACAACAGCGCCGGGAACTCGAAAGGCGTTTGCTCCTGCTGGGACGAAAATGACCCGACATCGGTCATCAATGAACTGCGCGTTGGTTCTCACGCTAAGGCCAAGAAGGCGGTACGTTCCATGGCGACCACCGAGCTCTCATCGAGCTATCAGCCGATCATCGACCCCGGCGTAATGTGGACGCTCGCTGGCATGGCAGCGGCGACTGTCGTCTTTCTGCCGTTGTCGGCAACCTAATGCAAAATGCAAAACGCCGACCCCTCTGGGTCGGCGTTTCTCGCTCTTTTCTTTTTATTCGCAAACGCGTTTCAGCTGAAACACATGTTCAACAGGATGATTGAAGTGTTGCGCCAAGAGCAATGCGAGAGAGAGGGACGGCACATAGTCGCCTTTCTCCATGGAGCAAATTGTCTGGCGACTGACGCCGACCGCTTTCGCGAGCTGCTCTTGAGTAATCTTCTTCTCCTGTCGGAGATTGCGAAGACAATTATAGATTGTATGTTCTTTGGCCATAACGTGATGACAAAGATATCAGACATTGAAAAAATGGTCAAGGGGGATTGACATATATCCTCGTTTTCCCCAGAAAAAGCGGAATGTTCTGAAAAGAAAGGGTATACTGACTCCTGTCATGAGACGGCGTATCCTTTTTTTCCTCCTTTTCGCGATCGTTCCTTCAAACGCGGTTTTTGCAGACAGCGAGAGCTTTTCATTGTTCGATATAGAGTCCGCGGCATCCGGAACCGAGCTTGTGGTTTCCATGCTTCCTCATGAGGCATTTTTGATTGTCCGCACGAGCGCGAATGAAGAGCTTGATCTTGCCCGTTTTCATGAATCGGGAAGCTTGCTCACCGCCTTTGTCGAGGGGCGGATACAGCTGACCCAAAACGGAAAACCCTGCGACTGGGACGCGATGCTGGATACGGTCCCGACCGAGCTTGTCGACGCATATGCCGACGGCATTACCGTTCGCGGCCTTGTGCGCTGTCCAAAGGAAGGCTCGCCGTTTCAGCTGGAGACGGACGTATTTACGGATGCCTTTCCGACGCACGAGAATGTAATCCGGTATAAGAGGGGAGAGGCTTTTGAAACAGCAATGACGCTCACAGCGTACAATCGTATTGCGATTATACGCCCCTCGCTTGCCGCAACCGTGCCGGAACTCCAGAGAGAATCATCGCGCGAATCGCTGCTGCTCGCCGCACTCACCGGCGTTCTTCTTGCCGGCTTTGCGGGCTGGCTATGGCGAAAAACGAAAGACGCCAGTCCCCGTTGAACAGGAACTGGCGCGTAGATCAGCGAAAGGCCGGATGATGGAGGATATCCGTTTCCTCGTCCGCAGGGTGTTTTTCATCCGGGAGGCGGAGCTCGAAGCAGATAAGCGCCTCGTCCGTAACAGGGGCGGCCACAGTTTCGAACGGAGTGAGAAGCTTGATGAGTTTGAGGACGAAGGCGAGGATGTCGCCGTCTTCCTCCGTGTTTCCGAACGGGAAGGAGAGTTTTCGGTCGGCATCGAACGCGGTTCCGAAGGAGAGGGAAACGCCGTTGCGGACGAAGGCGATATATCTCTTCGGTCGGTTGAAGACGATTCTGTCTCCGGCCTCGAGACGGGTTTCCTGCCCGATATGTCCGAAGCGCTGGGGGATCTCCATGCTACGACTCCTTTGTTACGTTTTGAAACTCGAACACATAGATGCGCCCCCCGCCCTCCACGAGTTCCGCGCAGAGCCCCGTGAGCGCGCACATCATTGCGAGAAAGCTTGTGACGGTCTGGGAGGACAGATTCGAGCCCAGGTCCATCTGATTGTCGAGCGAATCCGTGCCCTCGTCCAGGAAGCGGAGATGAACGACGCCGCGCGTGAGTTTTGCGTGCCCGGTATCGGCGTTCACAAGCAGACGATCGCCTGCGCGCAAAGACGTTTGTTTGTCATGGTGCACAATACGGTATCTCACAGGCGCCTCCTTTCGAAAAACATCCGCCGTGTGAAGGACGGAAGGTATCAAATCTTGTTCACAACGTCAATCATGCCTCCGGCAGGGTAAAGAGCCGTTTGATCACATCGAGAATATCGTTTTTCATGAGATCTTTTGCGAGCGTCTTTGCGATATGCGGTTTCACATCGGCAGGGAGACGTGCTTGGATGAGATGCAGCATTTCCGGCGGGGAAACGAGATGAACGACGACGGCATGTCCTTCGCGGACATAGCGTGTGATGGCTTCCGCAACGGTTTTCGCGAAAGCCTCTTTTCGAGGCGTATCATGGAGGTCGCTCGACGGACCGCCCACGCGCGAACCGTCCGAGCTTACAAATGATCCTTCCGCGTCGCTTTTGAATTCGCGCGGCAGAGCAAGGCTGTCGAGCGTTTGGTATGCATCGCCGCCCGCAAGGAATATGCGCGCTTCCTGCTCATCGGTGAGAACGATAAGCGTGGGATCGGGAAAATGCTGGAGGTCTTTGGGGAGCTGCATATGGCGGGTATCGTAATGCGCGCGTGGAGGAGAGTAAACAGAGGGGAAAAGTAGCAGGAATTCATTGATGAAAAGCGCTATACTTCCCGTATCTACTCCCTACTCCCTGCCTTCATGACCGCTCCCGAATTTCCCCAGAATCTAACCTGGATTAATTCCGAACCGCTTACCATGGCCGGTCTCCGCGGCAGACCGGTGCTCATCGATTTTTGGACATACTCCTGCGTCAACTGCCAGCGTACCCAGCCATATCTCAATCAATGGCATGAGATGTATGCATCGGCCGGTCTCGTTATTATCGGTGTTCATACGCCTGAATTCGAATTTGAGAAAGAACCGAAAAATGTCCGCATGGCCGTAAAAAAAGAGGGAATCCGGTATCCCGTGGTTATGGATTCGGACTATCAGATATGGAATCTGTACGCGAACCAGTATTGGCCGAGGAAATTTTTAATAAACCGCGAAGGACGCATTGTCTACGATCACATCGGCGAAGGCGCCTACGAAGAAACCGAACGGAATATCCGCGACGTCCTTGGTCTCCCTCCCGGCGAACTCGCATCCGATGACGAAACCAAGCGCGCGGCGGGACGCGTGTGCCATCCGACGACGCCGGAAACATATCTCGGATATATCCGCGGACGTTTGGCGAATGCTCCAGCTCGGTTTCATGATATCGAAACGTTGTTCGTGGATGCGTCGAATGAGCACGATCAGGACCGCGTGTATGCAAAAGGCCGCTGGACGGTACATGGAGAGCATATCGAATCAAGCCAGGACCCGGATGCGGAGCTGAACATGGAATTCCGCGCGGCCGAAGTCAATCTCGTCATCCGTTCGTGGGCGCCCGCTGTTCTCGAGATCCGGCTGAATGGAAGACCGGTGCCCGCTCGTGTCCGCGGCGAAGATGTAACCGAGTCAAACGGACGCACGGTTATTTCTGTTACGGAGCCCCGTATGTACCGGCTGATCTCTTCAGGAACGCATCTTCGTGAGCGCCTGACCATTCACCCTCTTGGCGCAGGCATTCAACTATACGCAGTTACCTTTGGCGGATGCGCGTAATCGCTTTGCGCGTTATTCCGTCCGGGTGTACTGGTCTTCCCGCACAAGAGGGACGATCACCGCGAACGAATCGCTGGCGTTTTCCGTCGTTATGGAGCCGAGCGCCCGTATTGCGGGAAGATAGAAAGTCCTCGGAATGCCGTCTGCGGAGGCTTGATGCGCATAGAGTCCCGTTTCAAATTTCGTAAATTCTACGGACGCGTTCCGCGGCAGTTCGCCGAATCCGCCGATGCCGCCCAATAACAGCTGGGCCGTAAGGTCTTCCGAGGTTATGGCGGGATAATTGGAACGCTCCACGTCCTGATTGAGCAGGAACCATCCCCGAATGACCGACATATCGGATGCGCGCACAAATGCCCGAGCTCCTGTTATGCGCGCCCCCATGCGGTCGAACACGTCCTGCGCATCCTTGGTCAGATGAAACTCCACGGTTTGCATGTTCGGAAATTCTTCCTTTACGCAAGCGGCATGTGATCGCAGAGGGAGCTGCGGCGTTCCGGACGGGACGGGGAGTTCTTCCCTGGCAATGGACGCTATGGCCGCCACCGACGCCTGCGTCATGCACGTTCCGTTTTTGCTTTCGTTGAACCACCAGCTATTCCACGAGAATGCGAGCGTGGGTTCGCCCCAGCCCTGCTGGCCAATGCCGCGGGAACTGAAAAAGGCCTGCGCGGCGTTCACAATTCTTTCATCATCGGGAAGCGATGGAACGGTGAGCGGGCCTTGACCGCTCATGCGTTCAAAGGCAACCGCTCCCGTTGAAGCGTCATAGGACCACAGGAATCCGCTTCCGTCTTTCCATGAGGCCGTCAGGCCTTGAACGGAAGGATTTGCTTCGAGCGTGCCGGCCGGAATCCGGAGCGCTGTCGTGAGATTTTGGAGGAGGAGTGCGCCCGGAATGGTCGGCGCCTGACGAAGAACCGTCACTTCATTCGACACGGCGGGCGGCCTTTCTTTCCACACGATATTCGGGAGAGAGGCGCTGTCCGGACGCGCGAACGGCGACGGGCCCGGGATAAAACCGAATCCTTTCCGGAACGCCGCGAAGCCCTCCGGAGCCGGTGCATCGGACTCCACTGAAGGAACGGTTCCGGTAACAGCGAAACAGCCCTGGCCGAGCAGGGCGGAAATGACGAGAATGAAAAACAGGCGTTTCATAATGCATATCATAACAGGTTCTGGTTGACGCCCTTCATGGCGGTGCGTATATTCCTGGTACCTAGCTAGGAAATATGCAAAGCATCTTCCGCGTATCGGCCCGCGCGCATCTCGGAGTGATTCTTATGGCGAAGCTGTCGGAGTCGCATGCAACCGGCGAGTACACAGCGCTTCGCGATGTGGCGGACGCCATGAGTCTTTCCGAAGGGTATATGGAGGAAATCGCCGCATCCCTGAAAGCGCATCATCTTGTTATCGGAAAAACCGGACCAAAAGGCGGCTATCGTCTAGCGAGGAATCCGAAGACAATCAGTGCGGAAGACATTCTCATCGCCCTTGAAGGGCCGGTGGAGCTCGTGGATTGCCAAACCGGTACGGCCTCCTGCCCCGTTTCGCATCTGTGCCATTCAAAGCATCTTTGGTTTTTTCTTCAGGAACATATTCGTGACGCTCTCCGCCAAAAAACGCTGGCGGATATCTGCGCGATTCGCCTCTCCCCATGAAGCACATCTATCTCGATCACGCCGCAACCGCCCCGACCGATCCCCGGGTTGTTGAGGCTATGCGCCCGTACTTTACCGAGGTCTATGCGAACCCTTCTTCGTTTCATTCGTTCGGTCTCGCGGCAAAACGCGCCGTACACGATGCGCGAGAGCGCATTGCCGCGCATCTCCGTTGCCGCGAGGATGAAATCCTCTTTACGTCCGGCGGAACGGAGTCCGATAATTTGGCCGTCGAAGGAGTGATTGGCGCGGCAAAACTGCCGAAGGCTCACATTATTACATCCTCCATCGAACATCCGGCGATTCTGGAACCATTGCGGCGGCGAGAAAAGGAAGGAACGATCGACCTTACGGTTCTTCCCGCAGACCGTTATGGCCTGGTATTGCCCGAGGACGTACAAAAGGCGCTCCGCCCGGAAACCGTTCTGGTTTCCGTTATGTATGCGAACAATGAAATCGGCACCATCGAACCCATTGCAGATATCGGCCGCGTGATTCTTGGCTGGCGGACGGCGCAGGCTTCGGCATATCCGTATTTTCACACCGATGCCTGTCAGGCCGCAGGATATTTGTCCATGGACGTCCAAAAGCTCCACGTGGATTTGCTCACCATGAACGGCTCCAAAATCTACGGTCCCAAGGGGATTGGCGTGCTTTTTGGGAAGCGCGGGGTCAAACTCCGGCCCATGATTCTCGGAGGCGGGCAGGAAAAGAATCTCCGTTCCGGTACGGAAAATGTTCCCGGTATTGTCGGGCTTGCGAGAGCCCTCGATCTTTCGCAGGATATGTCTTCCCTCGAATCCGAACGGCTTGCCATGCTCCGCGACATGCTTACGGAAGGCCTCCTTCGCATCCCGAAGTCGCGATTGAACGGGCATCCGGAGAAACGCCTTCCGAATATCGTGAACATCTCCTTCCTCGACATCGAAGGCGAGGCTGCCATTCTTTACATGGATGCAAAAGGCATGTGCGCATCCACCGGCTCTGCCTGCGCATCGCAGTCGCTCGATCCGTCGCATGTCATTCTTGCGACCGGCCTAAGCTATGAAGCCGCCCATGGGTCCATCCGTTTCAGTCTGGGTCGTTCAACGACGAAAAAAGACATTCAGTATGTCATTAAGATGATGCCTGGCATTGTTGAAAAACTCCGCCACATGAGCCCCGTGAATCTGGATATGAAGCATTTCGTGAAATAGAACCGTTTCAGTGTTCTAGAGTTTCAGGGTTGTGGGGTATTGTTTCCAGCCCCATAACTCTAGAACCCTACAACTCTAGAACTGTTCCTAGATTCACGCTCCACGTCTGCACCCAACCTACTCTCTACTCACAACTTACTTTCTATGGACCCCATTCAACGCCCGACAACCGATGCCCGGAAAGGCGACATCGTCGACGCAAAAGACGCGAAAGGCTGGTTTTATGCCGATCCCGTGAAGGATCATTTTTTTCATCCGAGGAATTTTATGCAGGATGAATCGGCGTATGCGAACGCGGCTATGGGCATGGTCGGCTCGCCCGCCTGCGGGGACGCCATGAAAATTTGGATCATAGTCGATTCAAATACCGAGCGCATCACCGATCTGAAGTGGCAGACCTTTGGCTGCGCTTCCGCGATTGCGTCAACATCCATGATGTCCCTTATGGTCACGGAGAACGGCGGCATGACCCTTCAGGAAGCCCGCCGACTGAAGCCGCAGGACATTATGGAGCGGCTCGGCGGTCTTCCGGCCCGGAAGGTTCATTGTTCGGTGCTGGGGGACAAAGCGCTCCGATCGGCCATTAATGACTGGTATCGTAGGACCGGAAAAAACGATCTCATCGAAATAGAATTCGGCCGCCTCATCGACAAGGTCACGAAGGTTACGGACAAAGATATCGAAGAAGCCGTACTTGATGGCGCGGACACGTTTGAGAAAGTTCAGGAAAAAACCAAGGTGGGCACGGGCGATCCCTCCTGCATCCCGGAGGCAGAACAGCTTATCCGGTTCTATAAGGAAAAATATTTTGGTGTATGATGGGGACCGGTGCGGAACAGGGAAGTAGGGGGCGTAGTTGCGTAGGCCCTAGACATGAGTTATGGGCCGTGAGCCAATGCGGGAGGAGGGAGTGGGAAGTAGGGGGAGAGTACGTCGTTGCGTAGGACGTGGTTCTGTAGAGGGAGCATAATTCTCCCCGAATCCCATAACCAGTAACCAATAATCCTTAACTGGTTCCCTTTTCCCTGTGCCCTTAGCCCTTTTATCAATTCCCAATTACTCATTGCCAACATATCCAAGCTATAATCTTCCCCTACGCAGCCTTCTTATGAATGAAGACGGACACAAACAACAGAAACCCCTCGTCATTTCCCGGGTCGTCGTGGACCGAGAACTCTGTATTGGCGCGGCGCCATGCGTGACCGTCGCGCCCGGCGTGTTCCAACTCGATGAAGAAAATAAGGCGTATGTAGTGGATCCGAATGGCGCGGACGCGGAGACCATTTTGCTTGCGGCACAGGCATGTCCCACGCAGGCGATCATTTTATACGACGAAGACGGAAATCAAATCTATCCGGAAGCGTGATGCGCATACACGGATATTTTTGCTGCGTTATGATGGCTTGCACGAGGTTTCGCGGCCTGATACTGAATTGATATATGAATACTGAATCAACAAATGCTGACATTTTGAAGCGCTGTTGGCGTTCGGGCGCGATGTTGACGAACAGTCTCAAGAAGTGAAGTCCGAAATCGGCGGCATGAAGTCAGACCATGAAGTCAGACATTGCTGGGATAAAGGTAAACATCAGAAGTATAAAGGCTCAAATGGTAACGAAGAATTGTCTCGACGCGAAACTCGCTGACCAATACAGCGATGTGGTACATTTTGTCAGAACTCGCGTCCGTTGCTGGAGGGACATCGGTTCCCAAAGCATCGCATCGTAAACGCCATTTTGTATTTCCGTCCTCGTATTTCCATGAGATAACGTCTCAAAAGATAAGCCCCGCATTTTTTCGGATGCGGGGCTTTTGATGAGGATTATTTTTTACCTTCCGTCGGCGGCAGAACCACGGTTTCCATGGTGGAGGTGGTTGTGCCGTGATCGTCGGACAGCCGGTATGCGCCGGGACTGGTCGGCGACGGGCAGGTGAATCCC
This sequence comes from Candidatus Uhrbacteria bacterium, assembly GCA_003576745.1. Lineage (GTDB taxonomy): Bacteria > Patescibacteriota > Patescibacteriia > 2-12-FULL-60-25 > 2-12-FULL-60-25 > 2-12-FULL-60-25. Next base: position 74,565 of record QEVR01000003.1, read on the forward strand.
AGGCGGGATGAAGGAACGGTGGGCGCTTCTTCGAGCGTGAAAGGTTCGGGAGGCGTAGGAACGGCAGGGGCGGCGTCGACCGATATGGCATGACCCGAGTGCGGCAGCTTCGGCCTGAATGGCCGAGCCAGGGTAGGCGGCTCAAAGGCGGGAATCACGCCGTCTTCGTGCGCAGCGGCCTCTTCCCCGGACGGCATCGCTTGATCCGGCGGAACATTCGGCGTGCCGACGCTGGGCGGCAGAATGTCGAAGACCTGCGTAATGCGGTCTTCGCAGATTTCCGCATGCGGCAGATCTTCTTCCTGCTCGGAGGGAGGGGGCGGCTTCGTTCCCACGCGCACGCTCGGAACTGCGGGCGGCACGGATTGGTGTACGAGCCGCGTGGACACGGCGGCAAGCGCCTTGGATAACGCTCCGTCGATATCCTCCTCGCGGAGATTTTCGACGAAAGGCTTTTTCTGTGCCGGAAGTCCGTGTTTGACGGCCTGGAGTTCTTCGAGTGATTCTCCGTACAAGAGCGTTTTCTCTTCCGGCGTCATGTCCAAATGCCGGCGTCCGATGCCGAGCTCTTCCGTATTCACGCCGAGGCGTTCGATAACGCCCATGGCGAACTCCGCGATGTTGCGGAGCCGATCCACGTACATTTCTGCGCCCCGCCAGCGATACCGCATGCGTTCGCGTTCGCCCTCGAGCTCCATGAACGCTTCTGCGGACTTGCCTTTCGCATCCGAGGCATGCGCCATGGCTTCGTCGATGAGCGCCGTGTGGCGGTTCATCACCTCGATCATGGCGTTCATATTCCATCCGTGTTCGCGGAGGAATGGTCGCGCCTCTTCCACCAGCGCCGTGGCCCGGTCGTTCAGCTCGTGGAGCTTCGCCATTTCGTGCATGGTGGAGAGCACCTGCATGCGCATTTGATATTCCACCTTGAGGAGCTGGAAGAGCTCCGGATCCCGTTCGTACAGGTCCAGAAGGTGTTCGTTCCGGAGCATGAACACCAGCGCGGGCGTGATCGCCACCACGCTCGTGACGGCGGGCATTTTCGCATACACCGGGTATAGCGCCTGCGAAAAGGCGATGCCGCCTTCCGGCACTCGGAAAACCGTAATCTCCTTGTGCCCGATGCCCGGGTAAAAGTGCGATTGACGCTCTTCTACCTCCCCGTCGAAAACGAGGTAGGCGTGAGGAAGTCCTTCGGGATCGAAATCTCCCTGACGGACAATGTATTCGCCGGCATCGACTTCGATTTGCGCGGCGGCAAGGCCGGGGTTGGCCTCGAGCAGGAGCTTGAGCCTCCGGGCGCGGTTCAGATTCGTGAGAACCTTGCCGTCACCCGTGGAACCCGTTTCCTGCTTTGGACGAGGGGTTGTTCCCATTCCGTTCTCCTTACTGTGTTGGAATGTCGAAGTCCAAGTTTTTGCGTTTGACCGGCATATTCCGTCGGAATACAGTACGGTCGAACATGCGAGTATGCCAGAAAAAGGCCATTATGTCAACCTCACTCGGCATTCTCGACTCTGTATTGTACACGCATTATCTCCGTCTCGTTTCACGAGAGCCTCCCTGGCCGGATGTTCAAATGGTTCTTTTACGGAGAACCAAAATACGGCGGGCGATTTTTTGCCCCTCTCGGTGATACAGGAGCGGTCGCGGCCTGTTCTCCCATCCTTCAAGCGGATGAATCAGGTCATATCCGAGTTTTGCCAGCGTATCGGAAGACAATTCCGCGGCCGCGCTTCCTTTTGCGGTCCGGAATGACGGCCACACCATAATGAGTTTTCCATCAGAAGATAGGAGCGGATGGAGCTCCCGGAGCGTCTCGGTCCACAGCTCTTCAATGTTTTTTCGAACGATATTAAGCGCGCGTTCGTCCTCGCTTCCTTTGAGTGGGGGGCCGAGAGATCCCTCCGTCACAATCCGGTCCAGGCTCCCCTCCGCAAAACGTTTTGAAAGAAAACGCGCATCCGCCGTGGCATGCTCGATGCGTTTTTGATCACTGCGCGAAAGAATACCCCGCGTAATGAGCCATTCGATATTTTGTGTGGACGACGCCGTCTGTTTTGCATCGATATCGGTACCGATAATGCGCGCCGCTTGCGTGGCCAGAGCCGCTTCCATGAGCACGGTGCCGTTTCCGCAAAAGGGATCGAGCACGGTTTGCCCCGGCCGGATATCAGCAAGATTCACCAAGATGCGCGCAAGCTTGGGCGGGAGCATGCCCGCGGTTTCGTCGCGGACCGGCCTTCCGTAGTCGCGTTCGCTCCATGCGTCCGCATTCTGCACATGCGTTGTGAGTCCGATATGAACATGCGCGCGGTCAGCAAGAACGACAAAATCATATCCGTCCGTCGTCAGATTCAATTTTGCGACGGCAGCGGGAGTAAGAGGCTTGCCGTCCTTGCTTGTTACCCAGCGGCAGCGTATGCCGCGATCTTTCAGAACCTGTTTTAGGGCAATCGGAATATGCAACAGCGAACGGCGTTCCTTCTCCGTTCCTCCGAGGACGGTGAAACCGAAGGCGATATTCGAACCGCGAGGGAAGGACTGAATGATATCCGCGAACGTTTCCGTCCGTATGTCGCGGGAGGGGATGCTGTTCACGATATCTCCGAGCTTTACGGTTCCCGCCAGCCTATCCATCAACCCATTGCCGTCCCATTCCTGGTTCTCCTCAATAGCTCCATAGTCCACCAGGATCGGTTTTTGCTCCGCATGCGTCACAATCCTGTACTCGGCAAGCGCAATACGGGGATGATTCCCGAAAATCAGGAAATGTTTCATGGACTGTATCCTACCTTGAAACCCTTTGAAATGCATTGTTTTTCGAGGCGAGGTAGCTTGACATAGCCGCCATTGTATGATGGAGTGTCACATCCGCTTTGACAGGCGGGTATGTCGTCTCGGGTTGACGTTCGGGAAGCCGAATGTCAGGTTGAGACTATGGAAGCTTTGCTTGAACCTTTGAAACCAAACAGTGAAAGGAGAGCCTGATGCATCGCCTCAGACATCTGTGGTGTGTGCTTCTCTCGGGGTTCCTTGCCGTTCTCTTCTTTGCCGCGAGGGTGTCCGCACAGGGCAATCCTCCGGTGGAAGGCGTGAACTTCAAGGTCATACATCCGAGGGATGGGAATCCGGAGTGGACCTACTTCATGATTCTCCCCCACAAGAACGTCAACACGCACAAGTTGGCGGAGATATTCCGTACGGACCAGTGGTCCATACGGGAGGACAATCCCACGGGCACGCTCGCAGTCTGCGAGACGCGTCCGGGGCACTTCGACATGAGCCGCGGGATCAAGGATCCCGAGGGACGGCGAACCAATGCCGTGTGGGCGAATTGTCCCAAGGAAAAGCAGTACGTGTACATGCTGTACAGCACCGTTTTGGTGCTGAAGGGCAAGAAGCATTTGAGCTTCGATGAAAAGCAACAGGTGCTTTCGACGCTCGAAAGCTGCACGGATCGTACATGCCTCCTCGAGACGGCCAGCCGCGTTTCGGGCAAGGATGCGCTGGCGCATCCCGGATCCGGTATCGGAAATACGGTTGTTGCGCCGCCGCCGGACAAACCGGCCGCGATTCAACCTCCGCCGCCTCCAGCGCCACCGCCGCCTGCATTGGCCATCGTGAAGACGGAAGGTACGGGGGACGGACCGTTTTGGGGCGCGATCGTCCTGGCGCTCATCGGTCTCGTCGTCGCCGTCCGCGAACGAAGCCGCGCCATGCGCTTTCAGCGCTACAGCACGGCTTTCCCGAAGATCGAGGCGCAATCCGCGCACCTGTCCTCGGAATGTTCGGACCTGCAGGATGCCATTCGGAACGCTGTGCTGAAGCTCAACAAGAGTGTGCTCGGAAACGGGCCGCTCCCGGGCGTACGACAGGATCCGAAAAAGCTCCTGTCCGTCATCGCCGACAGGGTCGTCGAACGGTTCTACGGCGTCCACGGCGCGCTCGGGGAATTGGCGCGGAACGTGAATGGCGGTCAGGTATCGCTTTCCGCCGCGCTCGAACCGTCCGACATCGCACGCATCAATGAGCGCGTAACGGTGCTCAAGTCGAGCCGGACCGCGGCCGTGGCGCAGGAGGTGGAGACCAAGCTTCGGCTCGAGGAAATCTCGGCGGTGCACGAACGGCAGAAGCAGGAACGGTCCTTCAAGGACTTTCTTGCGGAGCTCTACGTGCGCTTCCGAGGCGCTCCTCCGGACGGCTATCAGGAACGTCCTGCCGACGAACTCGAACGGGATGTGCTCCGGCTTGTCGAAACCGCAGACGAATCCTATCGTCGCGGCATCGACGAAGTCCGGCAGGTCATCGGCCTTCCCGCCATCGATCAGGCGCAAGCCTGCTTCGATGCGGGAGCGCTGGAAGACATCCACGAAGCGCTCGAAGAGAAGCGCATGCTTCTCGAGTCTCTCGCGGCCTCGAGCGAGACGGAGCTTACAACGCTCTCGGAGCGCATCGACTTCGTGTCCTCGGACAGCACGCTGGAACGGTTCCGCCGTCGCTGCGAAGAGCTCGCGGAAAAGCTCTTCCATCTCAAGGCGTCTGCCAAGCCGGCGGAAACTCCGACAGGGCAGGAGCAGCGTACGGCGTCGGAGGACATCGAGAGGCTCGTAACCGAACATGCTGCGCTCGAAATCCGCCTCGCGGAGCTCGAAGGGCAGAATGCCGGTCTTCGGATCCGCCTCTATGAGGCGGAGAGGCAGCCGACCACCAATCGCATGCCGACCTTCCATGACATTCAGGTTGGCGGGGAAAAGCCCGCATCGGCCGAGATCGAATCCATCGGTCTCGAACCGGCAAAGAGCGGCAGAACCATGACCCCTCCGGCCGTGGGAACCATCTCGACACTCGACACCAGAAGTCCAAAGCGGCGCGCGGCCTTTTCCGGCATTCACGCCTTCGCAGACATCGTGGAGGGACACGTCACGTTCAGGCTCGAACATGATTCGGAACTCCCGATCATCCGCCGTCTCGCCCAACTGCTCAACCGCAACTTTCAGTGGGAGAGCGCGAAAGGCGAGACACACACCTTCAAGCCCGGTAAGCTGCTGAACGAGCAGTACTGGGCCGCGATCGCCGGGTAGGCGATCAGGGGCGGCAACAGCCCTTTCCAGTATGTTGCACATCGCGGTTCGGACACCGCAAACCGCCGCCGGCGGAATATAACGTCCAAAGCACATTCGGGTTCGCGGGACCCCGTTCGCCGGAGGCGAGCGAAAGAACGCACTTCCAAGCGCCCCCTATTGTGAGGGGCGTTTTGCGTTGTACGAATCGCGAGGTATATAGAGAACGGGAAGTATGGTGCAGGGTTTTACGTAGGGCGTAGTACGTGGTTGTGGAGGGGGAAGAGTACGTAGTTGCGTAGGGGGCATAATTCTAACCGAGATCCGAAACCCGTTCTCTTCGCCCTTAGCCCTGTGCCCTTTTCCCAATTGCCAATAGCTCCCACTCACAATCTTCCCCATAACTCCTTCCCTTTGGCCCTTGTGTCTGTAGGTTCGTAGGTCCGTAAGACCGTAGGTTCGTAGGTCATGTGCTGTTCACCCTAGACTCGAACCCCGAGCGAAACCGCCCCTGTCTCCCTTGACAGAATCGTCTTTTTGTGATAAAAACACTCTTCCTCTTTTGGATATTCTCTCACTCTTTCAAACGTTTCCTTTCCACAAACACGAGAACCGAACCTTAAAACCATCAACAAAAAGGAGCGAACGATGAGACGAAATCGTCACATTTGGTCCGCGTTTTTCGCGGCGGCCGCACTTGTATCGTCGAGCGGTATTTCGTCCGCGAAGGACAGCAGTATCGCCGGCGGAGCGGGATATACCATCGAACGCGAGAATGGGTCGCAGGCATTGCGTATTCGTACGCATGCCGGGGCCAATATCGACACGCGCAAAATGGCCAAGGCCATCGGCATCACGCCGCATGCCATTCGGGCAGAAAACCCCACGAAAACCCTGGCGCTTTGCAAAACCGGCGGACGCTTCGCCATGAGCCCGGGCCTGCGCACGGTGGAAGATCGGCGGTCCAATGCCGTGTGGGAACGCTGTTCCACGGAACAGCAGTACGTATACATGCTGCCTTCGAGCACGCTTACCGTATCCGGCAGCACATACCGCAGTTTTTCCGAACAGCAGGACGTGCTCGGAAACATGGGACGATGCTCCACCGCCGCGTGCGCGATCGAAGAAGTAAAAAAGATCGCGGTCGGCGTACGTGAATGGCCAATCATCGAGAACGTGAACGGTTCCGACGCCCCGTCCGTCGTCCGCGTTGGCGAGACCACCCCGTCGCGCCCGTTGCCGGCACAGCCGTCCATGTCCACTTTCTCGGCTGCCCGCACGACATTCCTTGCCGCGCTCGTCCCTGTGATTCGCGGCATCAGTCTCCATCTCATGGGGAGCCTCGCGGGACTTCTCGCGGTATGTTTCATCGGATTCCTCGGCGCCGTGCATAAGTTGCGGAGAATGCGATCCGCAAAGGGCGCCGCAGAACGAGAGATCGTACAGCTCCGCATCACAAAGGACCGTTTGGAGCTCCACAGCCATCAGCTCGCAACGGAGCGCGACTACTACAAGAAGGCCCACCAGTATGTCGCGGAACGCCTTGTCGCGCAGTCGAATTTTCCGGCAGCGCAATCCCGAAGCGCCGCGGAGCAGCTCCGCGGTGAACGCGAGGAGTATCGCCGCGCATCGGAGTCGGAACGGAAGCGCGCCAATGCGTTGGATGCCGAGTTCCGGAACCTCGTGCGCTCTGTTCGGACCGCCTGCGGCGAAGAAAGCGCTCCCGTGTATATCGATCGCATGCCCGCGCCTTTGCTCGCGCGCGGCGCGGTCGAGCTCATTCGCTCAAAGCTCGGGCTGCCGGCATCGATTGAGGGCGAGAAACCGGGTCATGTAACCCAGCGCATGTTTGCGGTGATGCCGTCTGCCCGGACAACCCTGTCGGCATCCAAGGAGGATTCCGGCATTCGACGCAAGGTGAATGTTTCGGAGTCCCTCGCAGCTTCCGAAACGGCATCTTCCTCCATCATCGGACGGGAGTATCAATCGAGCTTTCCGAGCATCGTCAAAACCGAGCGGAACATGCCGGTGGTGAAACTGCCGCTCGTTCATGCAGGCGAACCCGCCTGGGAGTACGAAGCCGATGCGTCGGCTCCGTATCAATGGCCTGGCAGCACCAAGCTCGGCATCGGCGAGCGACGCATTCCCAAGGCCCCTACTTCGGGAATCACGGCCGCCTGACACAAGATGCATCGAAGCCTCCGAACGCCATTCAGCTTCTCTTGTCTTGCATGAATTGGGATGACCGGTCTGCTTGTTTGAACAGATATGCGCATATTATGCACCTTCGGTGAAAGGACACCGCGTTTCGCCGGCGGCGAAGCACACAACCTCCAATCTCATGGGTGACGACCCTCTTCGCCGGTGGCGAAAAAAACGTCTACTCAAAACGCCCAACTTCCGCGGAACGGGCGTTTTTGAATTACGCGAATGACTCAGAGCTAAGAATCATGGGCCTCGGGGCTATGGCAAAGCTAAGGGCACAGAGCCAAGGGCTAAGGGAAACAGGTTACGAGTTATGGGTTATGGAGAAGATTATAGATGTGAGCTTTTGTGAATTGGGAAAGAGGGCAAAGGGAAGGGTTATGGGGTTCGGGGAGAATTATGCTCCCCCTACATAACTACGTCCTACGCACTATGTCCTTTTCGCATCCCGTTCACCGTATGGTCCAAGGCTCATGGCCCACGGCCAACCTCCCACACTCTCGGTCCCTCACCACCATTTCTTGACATGATTTTCAGGAACATGTGCAGTAGAACCGCAGAGACGGAATATGCCGTCACTGCATTGGACTTCGACAACAGGAAAGGAGGGGACATGAAGCGAGTCAATCATCTCGTGATCGCTGTCCTCGCAACCGGCTGTACGCTTACCGCCATGGCCGGGATGGCTCTCGCGCACCCAGCGCGTGTCGATCCCGGCATTGATTTTCACATGGATCCGAAAGATCCAGATCGCGTCATTGTCCACGAAGGGGCTCAATTCACCACGGACAATTTCGCGCGGACGTTCAAGGTGGATCCGTTCACTATCCGCGCGCTGAACCCCGAAGGAACCATTGCGACCTGCCTCATCAAGGGGAAGATGAAAGTGTCGCCCGGTCTTTCGGGCCTGGAGCTGCGCCGGAGCAATGCCATTTGGGACAATTGCCCGGAAGAGCAGCGCTTCGTCTTCATTGTCCCGGGATCTGCTATCCGCCTGCGCGGAGAACTTCCCGAGACGAACGTGGAATCTCTGGATGAAGCGCCGCCGCCATCGCCGGAACCGAAGGCCTCGGAACCTGTTCCGGCTCCATTTACGGCGCCAACATCCGCCCCCATGTCCGGGGCGCCAGCGCTTCCGCCGGCTCCGGAAAAGATTTCGGCCGCCGGCGATCGTGAAGACGTGGCGGCGCTCCGCCGCGATCTTGCATTGCAAGCCGAACGCATTCATGCGCTGGAGGCGGACAATCGTCTCCGCACCGCTTTTCTCGTCATTTGCGCATTCCTCATGCTCGCCTTTGGCGTATTGTGGCGGAATGCGTCGCGGAACGCGGCAGGACTCCGCCGCATGCGCCATGAACGCGACGAGGTCGTGAACGAACGCGACGGACTCCATGCGGAACACGCGCGTCTCATGCGGAAATACGACGCCAAAACCGCAGAATTGAGCCGGGCTCAAGAAGATCTCGTCCGCGCGAATGCGGCGTTGGTACAAAAAGAACGTGAACGGACGCGTATGGCGTCCGAGTTCGCGAAATTGCGGGACGAAGACCTTCCCCGCGCGAGAGAAGCCATTCCGCCAGCCATGGTTTCGGAAATCATGGCGACACGGACGTCATTCGACGTCATGGAGCGCCTCCTGGGCGGCTCTGCACCGTCATCGCGCGATTTGCCCGTGGGAGAACGGGCGCGGCACGTACAACGCCTTCTCGAAGCTTCGGCAGCGCGCCTGAAGGACAGCGCCACGCGCGTGTATATGGCGGCGCGCCTGGATCCGCCGGATCACGAGGCGGGTCAGCTGGATTTTGCGCCACTGGATGCGCTTTCGCACAAGATTCAGCGTTTCTACGACTCCGTGGAGTCGCAGTCCGAACTGCTCGCGAGAGTGGCCGCGATTCCCGAATTGGACGGTGAGCCGGAAGAACGCGTTCGAACCTATGCGGAGCTTTTGGAAGAGAATGCGTCGCTCAAGGCGCAGCTCGCCTCCCAAGGGCAGGAGCGCATCGCGTCCGAGCCAGCATCCCCGGATGCTCCGCACGGCGAACCCATGCCTACGGTGGATGAAAATGCCGATCCGCAGGGCGGCTCCGGCCATCAGGACATCGTCGCCGCGCTCATCGCTGATCCCGTGGAAGAAACCTATGCTCCGGGCTCCGTTCGCGGAGCTCTGGATGATGATTTCCAGGATGAGCAGACGCTTGTCCGGAACGCGCTGCAAGAAACGCGGGCGCGCGACCGCATGCGGAGCGCCGTCATTCTAAAATCCGAAAGCGGTGAGCATGCCTCCGAGGAGGCGCAGGTTCCCGATCGGCGGGAGCAGGAGCTTTCCGACGATTCGGCTCCTGCCCATCGGTCCACGGGAACCACCACCATGGGGATGGCGGCCGTCTCCATGAACGCCCTGACACTCGCGGAACGCAGGCATTTTATCGGCGCGATCGACTGGATGACGAGCCGGTATTCCCACGAAATGCCGTTTACAGTCGGTACGGCCGTGGAACTGTCCGCGTTCAGCCTTCTGTGCAAAATGCATGTGTACTCCAATGGCCGCCTTCTTCAGCTCGGCGAGCTGTCGCGGCCGGGCGTGTGCGAGTCGCTGTCGCCGCCGGAGGAAAACGGACCCGATCCAGCTCCGGTGGAAATGACGCGCAAAGACATCGTGGCGCTGTTCACGGATATCCTGCAAAAGGTCACCTCTTCACGGCCGTTTGAAATCCGTACGTCGCACGAGCTTTCCTGCCTGTACCGTCTGGCAGGGCTCAGCATTCGATGCGGCCATGACTGCATCCGGCTCTTTCAGCTTTCCGACCCGCGGGTGTATCAGGGTTTGAATATTGGAAAAGAAGTCTCCGGGTAAGCGCCGTGCGTCCCGGCCACGATTTCGTGGAACTGTCGCACCTTCGGGCCCGCCTGCCCGTTCCGCCGCCGGCGGACGAAACGGTCTCATGATAACACCCAGCTCCGGACTCGAGCTGGGTGTTTTCGATACGCCGTCATGCTTGACAATATGCGCAATATTCCCTATGCTCGCCCCACTTCTAAACATAAGAGGCCGTCCATATTCCGGCTCCGGCCGGTTTGCTCCCGAACATCCGCCCGCGGGTTTCAGGGAGACGTGCCTAAAGACATGCGAGAGTACGAACTTCTGTATATTGTGCCGACGAGCTTTACGGAGGAAGAGCTCGGAAACGTGGAAAAAAATGTCTCCGCCATTCTCGAAAAGAATGCGGCGACGGTTGTAAAAACGCTCCGTCTCGGAAAGCTCCGTTTCGCGTACCCGATAAAGCATGAAACGTACGGACACTATGTGCTTTTGCGCTTTCAGTCCGAACCGGGCGCGGTTATTGGCGTAAGCGAAGGCCTCCGTCTGATTCCGAAGGAAGTCCTCCGATACATTATTCTGAATGCCGAGGAGGCGGGCGGGGAGTTCAGGCTCGTGCAATTCCAGCCGGTTGTGGTGGAGGACAAGCGAAAGATGCGTCCTCGAAAAGGAGCGCCGACAAAGCAGGAGAGTCCTGAAAAGGAGCGAGAGGAACAAAAAGCCGGCGTCGCGGCCCTGGAAGGTTCAAAGGAGGTTCGGCCTGCCGAAGCGGAAGCAAAGCTTGAACAGCTTTCCGCCGAGGATCTTCAGAAAAAGATTGATGAGGCTTTGGATGAAAAGGCGTAACAAAGCGGAAATTTGTCTCGCTTGACAGGATATCCTGACCTGTCACGCTAAAAGTATCCCCCCGCCTCACTATTACGTTTCATTCATATGATGAATCTCAATCGAGCCATGATTATCGGCAATCTTACGCGCGATCCAGAGGTCCGGACCACCACAAGCGGCCAGACCGTCGCCAACTTCGCCGTCGCCACGAACAGTATGTGGACGGATGCGCAGGGGCAAAAACAGGAACGCACCGAATTTCACAATGTGGTCGCCTGGGCGCGCCTCGGCGAAATCGTCGGTCAATACCTTACCAAGGGCCGAAAGGTGTATGTGGAAGGACGCCTGCAGACTCGCGACTGGGAAACGCCGGACGGACAAAAGCGCCAGCGCACGGAAATCGTCGCCGAAAACGTGATTATGCTCGATAAGGCCCCGCAGAGCGGAGAACCTCTGCAGGCCGCCGCCCCGGTCCCGGCTCACGCCGGGGCCCCGGCGGTCGAGAAGACCATGGGAGAGGAAGAAATAAAAGTCGAGGACATCCCGTTCTAGCATCCACGAACCGCAGAGGTCCATCATATCTCCGTCTAGAAGCGACCGTTCCAAAGTTCCAGGGTTTCAGGGTTGTAGCGTTCAAAAATCCTAACCCTAAAATTCTGGAACCTTAGAACCGCTCCACGAACCACCGCCTACAAACTACGTACTACGAACTACTAACTACCCCTGAGCCATCACCAATCTCCGGTGCCGCGATTCACCCGGATCCGGCATGCTGCGAGACTCGTGACCCCCTATTATGGCCAAACAGCCAGTAAAAGACCGCCAGTGTTTCTTCTGCAAGAACAATAAGGACGTCATCGATTACAAAGACACGGATCAGCTCCGGCGTTACCTTTCGAGTTTCGGGAAAATCGTGCCGCGCAAGCGTTCCGGCGTGTGCGCCTGGCATCAGCGCAAGCTTGCGAACGCCATCAAGCGCAGCCGTTTTATGGGTCTTTTGCCGTATTTGGTGCGATAGTATTGCGGATGTTTTTTCGGCACGAATCATGAATATTGAATGGTTAAAACAAAAGGCTGCCGCGGTGAAGGCCATTCGGCAGTTTTTTGATGAGCGCGGATATACGGAAATGCATACGCCGCGGCTCGTGGGGCTTCCCGGTCAGGAGCCGCATCTCGAACCGTTCTGGACGGAAGTTATCGAACAGGGTGGCGCGCCGCATCCCGCCGCTCTCGTCACGAGCCCGGAATATTCCATGAAGAAACTCCTGGCCGCGGGAATGGATCGTATCTACGACCTCGGCCCGTGTTTTCGAAATGAAGAACCGTTCGACGGCTCGCATGACCCGGAGTTTTTAATGCTTGAGTGGTATCGGAAAAATGCCGACCTCGATTCATTAATGGATGAGACGGAGGAAATGGTGAAGGCCGTGAGGCGTGAGCCGTGGGCCGTGGGGCAGAGCTCGCTGATACCTGACGGGCCGTTCCGGAGAGTGACATGCGAAGAGGCGTGGAGAATGTATGCGGGCACCGAACTCGCTCCGCTGCTCGAAGATCGGGAAGCAATGGCGCGCGTCGCGTTGGAACATGGCCAGACCGTTTCAGAGAGCGACAGTTGGGACGACATCTATTTCAAGATCTTCCTCTCCGCAATCGAGCCGAAGCTCGGGAGCGAACCGACCTTTCTGTATCGCTATCCTGCCTCGCAGGCCGCGCTTGCTCGACGCACGACGAACGACCAACGTTTTGCGGACCGTGTTGAGCTCTATATCGGCGGCCTGGAACTCGCGAACGGCTTTGCGGAACTTACGGATGCGAACGAACAACGCAAGCGCTTTCTTGAAGAGCAAGAGATGCGTCGGAAGCTCGGAAAAGACGTCTGGCCGGTTGACGAAGCGCTTCTCCGAGCATTGCCGGACATGGGAAATACGGTGGGCACGGCATTCGGCGTGGATCGATTCGCTATGCTTCTTACGGGTGCGGCGTCCATAAACGAGGTTATTCCGTTCTCTGCCCGCGAACGTTTCAGCCGTTGACGAAACGCAAAGCTTCGCGCATACTCACGCCCGTATATGGCAAGTCCGAATGAAATAAAAAAAGGCGTCGTTCTCCTCCACAATAATGATCCGTGGGTGGTGACGGAATTCCAGCATATCAACCCGGGCAAAGGCGCGGCGTTCGTTCGATGCCGCATCAAGAACGTCCGCACCGGCAATACATTGGAACAGACGTACAAAGTTTCCGAAAGCGTTACCTTTGTGGATGTGGAGCATAAAACCATGCAGTATCTGTACCATGATGACAGCGGATTTCATTTTATGGATCCCGAATCGTATGAGCAGCATTCCATGCGCGAAGATCAGCTGGGAGACTCCGCGAAGTATCTGCAGGACGGCATGAATGTGATTTTGTCCTTTTATGAAGGCAAGCCCATCGCCATGTCGCTCCCGAAAAAAATGACATTCAAGATCGTCGAAACCGAACCGGCGACCAAAGGCGATACGGCCGGCGGGAATGTCACCAAAGAGGCGAAAGTTGAGCAGGGTTTTACCATCCGTGTGCCGATCTTCATCAATCAGGGCGAGGAGGTCATCGTGAATACCGATACGGGGGAGTATGTAGAGCGGGCCTAGCATAACGGGTCCGTTTTTGATGCTCTATGTCGTTTGAGCGGAATACCATCGTTGAAAAGTTCGATGCGACAGAAGATTTTGCGCCGTGGGTAAAGCGCGCGGCTTCGGAGGTTTCTCGGCATATCGGTTTTGAGCTGGACGGGGAACTTCATCGCCGGTTCATTTACGATCCCAACAAGAATTGGCGCTATCGGTTCCTCGGAATATTCCAAGGCAAGCCCGCTCTTCTCCGTATCGAAAACATCAAACTCGAAATCGATGAAGAAAATATTCGCCAGTCGTTCAGGGCGCAATGCAAAGGCTCGCGCGTCCGTCCGCCCGAGACATTTTTGTCCGAACCTTTCGATGAAACAAAAGGATATGCCTATACCGTCGACGAATACGTAGATGCGCCGTCCCTGTTCGATCCGGCCGGATCGCCCGAAACGGCGGCGGAATCCTTCGCGCCTTTTTATAGGGAATTGCGAAAGACCGTGACCAAGCCATTCTAGGACATTCCGGATACAAGCCGCGCCGCATTTGCCAAACAACAGCTCAAAACGTGGACCGAACTCGCGCGTAAGCGGAATCCTGAATGGATCGACCGCTACGCCCACATTCTTTGCAGGCTGAAAGGCCCGCTTCAGCAAGAGGGGGATGCTTTGATCTTTATGCATCCGCATCTTTCCGGCGCCGATGTGCGCATGTCAGGCAACGAGTGGATCGTGTTTGCCAACCACTTTTGGAGCTGGCGCCAGCCCGGATATGACATTGCATTTCCATTGTGGGGACAATGGCTCGCGCTTCCACCGGAGAAAAGAACTCCCGAACATGTGGCGCGCATTACGGACGCATGGATGGACATGGCGGAACGGGAATTATCCGGCATCGTTTCGCCGTCCGATGTCCGTTTAATGCTTTTGAATCGCCTGTACGGATCCCTCATTCTCGACATTCCCGCAAAAGAGAAAACGGAAGATCCGGATGCGGTGGAAGCGCTGGCTTCTGCCTGCGAAGCAGAGGCGAACCGTCTTTTATCCTAAACGTTTTCGGAAAACTTCCGAGTTCTCGCACTTCCCGACCCGTGATAAACTATTCCGTATGAAACGCCTCGCCGTATTCGCCCTCGGGAGCATCCTGGTCCTTGCCGGCCAAGGGTGTATTGGCGGGAAAACAAAGGCGATACAACCGGTCGGGAATCCCGGTCCCAGGGTGGAGCGGCAGGAGCTTCCGCCGCCGGAGCCGCCGCCGAATATTCCGCCGCCAACGCCGATACAGCCGCAATCCGCCACAGAATAAATCCCCCGATGCCATGGGGATTTATGAGGCGCGTTTTTTATACGCCTTCTTTTTCATCTTCGATTTCGGAATCGACTTCAGATGTTTGAAAAATTCCACTTGTTTCAGGCGCTTTTTTGCTTCCGTTTTCGTGCCATAGCTCCCAAAGCTTCTTCCGGTATGCTCCGAGAGCACGACCCATTTGCCATTCCGTTTTTTGATCATGGCTTGAGTATAACAAACAGGTTATGGGTCTTGAGTCGTGCAACAGGACGTAATCTTGTAGGTCTATAGGTCTATGGGTTCTTCCCACATACTGACCTACGGTCGTACGAACCTACGATCCATACCCGTAACCCGCTTCCCAACGGACGACGTACGATGCAGGCCTCGACAAGCTCCCGGCCTCTAGGAACACAAAACCCCGGCATCCGCCGGGGTTTTGTGTTGGTGGGCAGGGTGGGATTTGAACCCACAAGGGATTGCTCCCGCCAGGTCCTAAGCCTGGTGCGTATGCCAGTTCCGCCACCTGCCCATATTCTGTTCGAGATTGCGCATTGCTCCGTCCCCCAAAATCCTTCACGTAGGGCATAGGGTGGGGTGCCACTTGCCCGCATGTCCTCCAAAGTTCGCCGCCACGAACACAGGATGGACGAATCTGACGGAGAATATATGTTTTTTTGACTCTTTGCAAGACGCCGTATCTCTTTTTGATCGGATGCGGGCCGGCCGGTTTTGTCTAGGAGCCTTGACAAATTCTAAATAATCAGGTAAAAAGCTTCATTGCACATTTGGCACCACGAAGCATGAGCATGCTGTACGTTACCAGCGATCTGCATTTCGGGCACTCGAGCGAGGGCAACCGGGCGATTGAATCGCTCGCACGCTGGCTCAAGGAGCATTGTCAACCGGAAGACGTCCTGCTTTTGGGCGGCGACCTCTCCAATGATGACGACGGGATACGATCCTGTCTGCGATTGTTCCGCAACGTAGAGGCGCGGAAAGCGGCGATTGCTGGAAACCACGATGTGTGGGTCTCCGCGGAAGCGGATTCCTGGGAACGATTCCTCCATACGGCGGACCTGTTCGAACAAGAGGGGTTCCATCCCCTGGAGCGCGAACCTCTTATTGTCGGCGACGTAGCGTACGTCGGCACCATGGGCTGGTACGATTACAGTTTTCGGGAACATATCGGCATTGCATTGGAATGGTATCGGTCAAAGGTATTTCCCGGCGATCATGAGCCAATCTGGAGCGATGCCGAGTACGTTCGCTGGACTCATAGTGACACGGAGGTGGCAGCATTGTTGGCGGAGAAGTTTGCCCGGCACCTCCATGAGGTCCGGAACGCAGGCGAAGTCGTGCCAATTCTCCATCACCTTCCGACCAGCAATCTGCTGTTCCGACCCCGCTTCTTGGTTCCAAGGCGCTGGCGTTTCGCCAACGCATTTCTCGGATCGGAACGATTCGGGGACATCATCGCGTCCCGCTCCAATATCCGAACGGCGTTCTGCGGCCACTCCCACATGCAGCGCGCGGCACGCATCGGACGGGCAACCTGCTGGAGCGTGGGAAGCGATTACGCAAAACCGCGTCTGCTCATGTGCCGCGACGGACGGGTGCAGTCCAGACGCTTCTCATAAAGACATTTCGGCCTCCCGGGATGTCTTTTCTTTTTTCTCGTCCGGTGCCAGAATGGAATCTATGAAGACCGAGTTTTTCCAGGAGCAGGTACTTGGCCAAATCAAGGAAAATCTCCGGACAGACGGAGCTTCCCTAGAGCGTCTTCGGCGCATTGCACAGGACGCGCTCATGGCCGCGAAATCCCATGGGGAGCATATGTCGAATGAGGCCGTTTTGGATTTTTTGAAGAGCAATCCCGAAGTCGAGGGAAGGCTGGTGTTGATTATGGAAAAAGAGGATCAGGAAGCGCGCGATGCCCTCGTGGAACATATCCGCGAACTTCTTTCGTCGAATAACAGCTAAGTATGCGTTTTGAAGTGACGCCGGAGGCGCCTCGTAAAGAAACGCTTCCGCAAAAAGAACAGAAAGCAGCATCTCGTGAATCAAAAGCCGTAGAGCGGGAGGCTCTTCTCGAGATCCTTGAAAAGGAGGAATTGGATCCAAAGGTAGCTCTGGAGATCATTGCGGCATATGGCGAGGAACCGGATGCAGAAACACGAAAAGATCTCAATGCCGTTTTGAGTGCGTACGGACTGCATGAAGATGACATGACGGAATCTGAACGGAAGAAAACGACAGCCGTCTTCATGGCGGCTACCAGGGAATCGTCGAAGAAGGAAGATCTCGAAGCATCGCTCGCAAGCCAGCTCACGCTGAAGGCATTCCAAAAAATGGATACCTTGCAGAAGGCATTTGAAAGCATCAAAACCCCTGAAGAAAAAAAGGCAGCGTTGCGCGAACTCATGGACACGATGTCTCATATGGCAAAACTCATCTCCATTGAGAGCGAGGATGACATGGCATTGTGGGATGCCTTTTACGAACGGTTCCGAGCGATCGGCGAATCGAAGAAAACGAGCCCGGAAGACGTGAAAAAAACGTATGACGAAGTCTTCAAGGAGTTTGAAGAGGTGATAGAGGTTGATATCTACCGAAGGCGGAAGCGTGTTTCAGACATGCGGAATGAATTCCTCCCAGAAGATGAACTCATGTCGGAATTGTACGGACGGACATCACAGGAACTGGAAGCGTTAAAGATGCAGAATAGGAAAAATGTTGCGGAGTTCATTCGGAAGCATTCGGATCGCGAGCCTTCCATTGAGCTTTTGGAAGAATTACATCGCATCAACAACAAAGGCATCGTCGCGAGGGAAATATCGACGATACGGCATACGCGTGACCAACAGGTCGTCTACGGCGGTGGGCGGGTCGGGACCTTCGGCGAGGACGTTCCCGAAGAGATGGGCCATTTGATGGCGCGAGCGGAATGGCTGGTTGCGAATAATCCGAATAAACTTCGATATGAGGTTTCTGTTGCCAAGCTCCACAACGACCTTCTGAATATTCATCCCTTCTCTGACCGGAATGGGAGTACAGCAATGTTGTTCGCGGAGTTCCTGATGGCCAAAAAAGGGTATACGCCCGACACAAAACGGGATGCGAGCTACTACAATTATGTCCGGAAGACGCTCGGGAATAATCCCGTTGCGGTCGCCGTTCTCGGCGGCGGTATGTATGAGATCGGAGAACGTTCAGGATATTTCAAAGGCATGACGGCAAAAGGAAAAGAAAAAGCTTACGACGATTATTTCCAGCATCTCTATGACACTCTCGGTGCGAAGTGATCACTTATGATACGTCTTCCCGGCCTCGATCATGCACGCGCGGTAGAGCTGTTCCAGAAGCACGATGCGCGCCAAGCCGTGGGGGAGCGTCATTATTCCGAACGAGAGCGACACATTCGCTCTTTTTTTGACGTCTTGATGAAGGCCCCAGGAGCCGCCGATGAGAAATATAACCGGACGGCGGCCGCTCCACTCGGAAAGATTCTTTGAGAACGCCACCGAGTTCATCTCCGTTCCGGTCTCATCCAGCGCCACGACGACTGCATCATCGCGTACACCTCGTAGGAGAGATGCGGCCTCCGCCTTTTTCGTCGCTTCCGCATTCGGCTTGGCCGAACCTTTTTGTCCTTCGGGGAGCTCGACAATTTCAAGCTTCGTAAAGGGCTTTAGACGGGCAGAATACATGGATTCCGCTTCCCGTTGCCAAGGCTCCGGGAGCCGTCCAATCGTTCGAATATATACGGTTTTCATAAAGGTATCGGGTTATCCACTCTTCATACAGAGGGGGACTTGACAGGGGGCTCTGTCTTCATTATTATTACGGCGACTTTGACCATGTCCCTGTACCCATATGAGGGGACCTCTGGTTCGCCCGGTCCGCGACAGCGGATCACATGCCTCGATCATCGTATGAGTGAATTCTCTCACACAGGCTAAGCGCGAACCACCATGGTTTTTTCGCCGCTTGGTCTGCACTCCAAGCGGTTTTTCTTTCTCACGGGACATCGAGACAGCCAGACACGTCTTTCTTCATCGGGAGATCTTCGGACGGAAAGAGGCGTTTGTCTGCCTCACACGAGACAGACCGGAATTTCGACAATATCAGATCGTAATACGTACAGAGCAATCTGAACTCCGCTTTATTCGCAAGAATGAAGTCGAGTTGAAAACGTACACCAAATTGAATCGGCCGCCGTTTCATAACGATGTCTATCTATTCTTCGTTGTGATTCCGGATGGCCGAGGCACGTAAGGGCGTATGGTGGATGACTTGGCAGTGAGGAGCCGAAGAAGGACGTGGCAGTCTGCGAAAAGTCTCGGGGAGGTGACTAGCAACCTGTGATCCGAGAATCTCCGAATGGGGTAACCCATGCCGGTGAAGCCGGCATGCGGCGCATGGAATACATACGTGCGCGCGCGGGCACCTGGGGAAGTGAAACATCTCAGTACCCAGAGGAAAAGAGAACATGAATGGCTGACAACTTGTCTCGCAGGGTGTCGGAGGCCTGACAAACAGGCCACGGACGACATCATGTTGAGACAAGATGTCAGCTTGATTCCGTGAGTAGCGGCGAGCGAAAGCGGACGAGCCTAAACAGTATGCGTGGATCCATGATACCGAGTTGGACGCAAGTTTGACCGCGGATCATGGTGATGAGCTTTGGCTGACGCGTGTATTGGGTTGTGGACCGGACATCGGAGCACCAAAGAGCTCCGGAGATGAGAGCAATATCATAGATGAATCGGCTGGAAAGCCGGACCAAAGAAGGTGATAGTCCCGTCGTCGAAATGATGTTGCCCATCTGTCCGTGATCCTGAGTACTGCGGGACTCGTGAAATCCCGTAGGAAGCAGCCGTGACGATGCGGCAAGGCTAAATACTCCTCCTGACCGATAGTGAACAAGTACAGTGATGGAACGTTGAAAAGCAGCCCGGGAGGGCGATGAAATAGTATCTGAAACCATACGCTTACAAGGAGTCGGAGTCCCGGTTTACCGGGATGACGGCGTTCCTATTGAAGAATGAGCCAACGAGTGTGCTGTATGTCGCTGGTTAATCCGCCGAGGCGGAGAAGCCGCAGCGAAAGCGAGTCTGAATAGGGCGACTCTATAGTGGCATGCACACAACCCGAAACCCGGTGACCTAACCATGACCAGGATGAAGGCGGTCGAACAACCGCTGGAGGTCCGAACCCACTCGCCGTGCAACACGAGGGGATGAGTTGTGGTTAGCGGAGAAATTCCAATCGAACTGGGTAATAGCTGGTTCTCCCTGAAATAGATTGTGGTCTAGCGTCAGTACACAGCAAAACGGGGGTAGAGCACTGAATGGGGGCGGGGGCGCAAGCTTACCGTCTCTAACCAAACTCCGAATACCGTTTTGCGTTCCTGGCAGTCAGTCTCTGGGGGCTAAGCTCCAGTGGACAAAAGGGAAACAGCCCTAGACCGCAGACTAAGGTCCCTAAATTCATGCTCAGTGTAAAAGGTGGTGGGACGGCTTATACAACCAGGAGGTTGGCTTAGAAGCAGCCATCCTTTAAAGAAAGCGTAACAGCTCACTGGTCAAGCTATCCTGCGCCGAAAACTTACCGGGGCTTAAGCATGATACCGAAGTCGCGGATTGCGTTCCGGCTCTGGCCGGAAGCAGTGGTAAGGGAGCGTTCGCAGGGCGATGAAGCGGAAGGCGTGAGCCGCCGTGGAGCGCTGCGAAGTGAGAATGTTGGCATAAGTAGCAAAAAGACGGGTGAGAATCCCGTCCACCGTAAACCCAAGGTTTCCAGGGCAACGAGAATCGTCCCTGGGTTAGTCGGTCCTAAGGCGAGGCCGAAAGGCGTAGTCGATGGAGAGCAGGTGAATATTCCTGCACCACCGTAGAGTTTCAATGGAGTGACGCATCCTTCAACTTCTCGAGATTCCTGGAATGAATCTTCGGGCACCGAGGGGCGCTGCATAGGCAAATCCGTGCAGCATCCGCCTCGCGGTGATCGCGATTCCCGCGCAAGCGGGGAAAGGAGAGGGACTGGGGTGCCGAGAAAACCTTCTAGAGCTAACTCTGCGGTGCCCGTACCGCAAACCGACACAGGTGGGTAGGCATACGTGTGCTAAGGTGTACGAGAGAACCCACGTTTAGGAACTCGGCAAAACAGCGTCCGTAACTTCGGAATAAGGACTGCCGCGTAAGGCGCAAGCCTCTACGCGGCCGCAGCGAAAGACGTCAACCGACTGTTTACCAAAAACACAGCTCCCTGCGAAACCGTAAGGTGATGTATAGGGGGTGATGCCTGGCCAGTGTCAGAACGTTAAGCGGAGAGGTCAATCCTTCGGGAGGCAGCCTTGAAGCCAAGCGCTGATGAACGCCGGCGATAACTATAATCGTCCTAAGGTAGCGAAATTCCTTGTCGGGTGAGTTCCGACCCGCACGAATGGCATAACGAGTTGACGACTGTCTCAACGTGGGACTCGGTGAAATTGCAAGTGGGGTGAAGATGCCCTGTACGCGCAGTCAGACGAAAAGACCCCGTGAAGCTTTACTACAACTTGGTATTGGCATCCGGCTTCGCATGTTCAGAATAGGTGGGAGCCTTCGGGCAACCGTGAGATACCACCCTTGCGTTGTCGGATGTCTTATCCTCGGCCGTCCAACCGGTCGAAGAGACAGTACCTGGTGGGTAGTTTGACTGGGGCGGTCGCCTCCCAAAAGGTAACGGAGGCGTTCACAAAGGTCGGCTAGGCGCGGATGGAAATCGCGTCGATTCTGCAAAGGGATAAGCCGGCTTAACTGCAAGGCTCACAAGCCGAGCAGATGCGAAAGCAGGACTTAGTGATCCGACCGTACGATATCGGACGGCGGAAGCTCATCGGATAAAAGCTACTCCGGGGATAACAGGCTGATCTCCCCCAAGCGTCCACAGCGACGGGGAGGTTTGGCACCTCGATGTCGGCTCATCGCATCCTGGGGCTGAAGAAGGTCCCAAGGGTTAGGCTGTTCGCCTATTAAAGCGGTACGCGAGCTGGGTTCAGAACGTCGTGAGACAGTTCGGTCTCCTGTCTACTGCGCGCGTGGAATCTTGAGGAGGCACTTCCTTAGTACGAGAGGACCGGGAAGTACGAACCTCTCGTTTACCTGCTGTCCCACCAGGGGCACCGCAGGGTAGCGACGTTCGGTTAGGATAAACGCTGAAAGCATATAAGCGTGAAGCCGTCTCCAAGATTAGGATTCATTTGAGGGCCCTCCGAGACGAGGAGGTTGATAGGCCAGAGGTGTACGGCGCGCGAGCGCTTCAGCCGACTGGTACTAATAGCCCGATGCCTCGGCCTTCCGGAAAGAAGGCGCGAGCGATTCACTGTGTGTACGTCTTCCCAAAACGGTTGCTCTGTACATATTACGGTCTGATACTTGGTTCGTAGTTCGTG
This sequence comes from Candidatus Uhrbacteria bacterium, assembly GCA_003576745.1. Taxonomy (GTDB): domain Bacteria; phylum Patescibacteriota; class Patescibacteriia; order 2-12-FULL-60-25; family 2-12-FULL-60-25; genus 2-12-FULL-60-25. The sequence goes on from QEVR01000003.1 coordinate 96,807, forward strand.
GTTATTGGTTTTGAAGTCGGCATGTGGATTCCCGTCAAAAAATTGATGGGTACCAATTGCAAAATTAAAAACCACCACCAACAATCAACCAATCTGAAGGACGGCATTGTCTTGGTGCCTGGAGCGGCGGGGCCACACCTGTTCCCATTCCGAACACAGCAGTTAAGCCCGCCAGCAGCGATGGTACTTGGGGCCAACCCGCCCCTGGGAGAGTAGCCCGGCGCCAGGACAGTTTCGTTCTTCGCATTGAGATCCGATGCATCAATCGGGTCTTTTTGTTTGAATGGGGAGTGGAGGGGTGGCCGTGAGCCATGAGCCTTGCGCCATACGGTATGCGGGTTGCGGGATGCGAAAAGAGTACGCAGGATGTGGTTGCGTAGGACGTAGGTCGAGAGGTATGGGTCGTGAGCCATGGGGTAGTTGCGTAGGACGTGATTGCATAGGGGAGCATAATTCTCCCCGAACCCCGTTCCTTTTGCCCTTTGCCCTGGGTCTGTAGGTTCGTAATACCGTAGGTTTGTAGGTAATGCGCTGTTTATTCAAGACCCGTAACCAGTAACCAATAATCCGTAACCAAAAACCCGTTCCCTTTGCCATTAGCCCTTAGCCCCTTGTTTTTGCTATTATAATGACCATGAACATGACCGCGCGCCGCCGGAAGCATCTGACATCCGTATGCAGGTTTTGGTGTATACATACGGCACATTGGATTCTTGCGGCCGTTTTTATTTTTATGACGTTTGGATTGCTTTATGTGTTATTCGCGCAAGACTCCGCGCTCGTTTTTCAAGATCTCGGATCTCCATAATGAGTTTTTCCGCGGATTGCTCTCGAATATGTTATGCTTTCGCTTATGCGGAGGCTGTTTTTTATCCTTGGCGCTATCGTCGTCTTTTTGGGTCTGCAGAGCATTACTACATTCGCGCAAACCCAGAGCAGCGCAAATTTTTCCAATACCGACTCATCTGTGATTCCTGCTGAAATTATCCAATCATCCGGAAATTATCAGATACAAGCGGCCATCAATGCGATTGTCGGAACAGGCGAAAGCGCAGGGTTTTTTGCGGAAATTGGCTCGCAGACGCCACCGGGCATCGAAACAGCTCCTCCGACGCCGCCTGCGGGAGGAGGCGGATCGGCAGGCATTCCCCCTATGAGTGACCCTGTTTTGACCTTGGAATACAGGACGCCCACCTATCTCTCCACGCAAAAGATCCTTGGAAAAAAGGATAGTAATATTGTCCGCATTCACATAAACGGATCCGGGAATGGTATTTCCATACAGGGAGGCATTTGGAGCAGGCAGTTTCCCTTGTTTCTCGGACAAAACAGCATATATCTTCAGGGTTTTTCAAATTATGGTCTCGTAAAGACTGTCACCGGAAGCGTCGAACGGCTTCTAGCCGGAGATGTGAATCGTGACGGAGTTGTGGGCGATGCAGACCTCTCAATGCTCGTACACGACTGGAATACATCACATTTCCGCAGTGATTTTAACGAGGACGGTGTTATTGACGGTACCGATCTATCGATACAGTTCTCTTATTGGAGCAATATTTACTGATATGCCAATTCCGGTTCCTGTGAGGCGCCTTCTTATTTCTGCCGCTGTGTTCTGTCTTGCGGCGTTTATGCCCCTATTTGGGGCGAATGCCGCTCCTTTAGACGCTCAAGCAGTTCTTTCCTCTCCTACGCAAGTGACACAGGGCGAGACATTTCAGGTATCTTTGCGCATTGACGCTCGCACAAATAGTATCGATACCGTGAGGATTTTCGGTTCTTTTGATATTCAGGCTCTCCGCATGGTGGGATATGCGCTCGATGGCGCTTTTTCATCGCAGTCTCCGGGTTCCGGCATATTCCCTTCAAGCGGATCATTTTCCATAGGCGGGTATACCGTGGATGGAGGTCATACCGGAAATATTCGCTTTGCAACTCTTACATTCCAGGCCAAAAAGGACGGTGTCGCATCCGTAAATATCCTGTCAAATTCCAAGGCATATTCAGCAGGCACGGCCATAAATATTGCTTCAACAGAGCAAAAAATTAAGGTAAGTGCATTACTTGTGGATAAAATTGTACCACCTGATGAGCAGGGTCCAAGCCTCTCAATTTCTTCAGTAACTCATCCTGATCAGAATGTCTGGTACAACAAGAGGGATATTTCCATTGCGTGGGTCGTAAATGGGGGATCTGCACGGGAAAACTATCTTTCCATGAATGCGACGCCTATCTCCGAGCCAAAGGAGGCCGTAACAGGCCAGGAAATGACATTGAAGGCAGATGGCGATGGCATTTGGTATGTTCACGTCCTTTCTGTCGTCGAAAGCGGTGAAAAGCTTCAGGGGCATTACCGCGTGATGGTTGATACTAGCGCTCCAGAACAGCTTCTCCCTGTGTTGGAGCAGGACCTCGTCAGCACAAATGTACCGAATGCGATTCGTCTCGGCGCAATTGATCAGCTGTCCGGCCTTGAGCGATATGAAATTCGTATTGATGACCAGCTTTATACCGTTACCTCTACGCCATTTATTCTTCCGGCCCTTGAGCCGGGTCTCCACGAGATAACCGTGACGGCAGTCGATCGCGCCGGGAATTCAACGACGCGTTCAACCACGCTCACTATCCTCCCGACCGAGGACGGGATCTCGATCAAGAAAAAAATTGATTTGATTCCGGCCTGGAGCATAGTGCTTCTTATCGCTCTTTGGCTCCTCTATTTTATTATTCGACCTCGCACGGCAAAGCGTGGTCCGCAACAGCTTTCGGTTGTTCGGAGGCAGGGAGCAAAACGACGCAAAGGACACAAATAGTAGTCAGACTTTGTTCAATAGATACGGCATATCCAGGTATATGGAATACCGGGCCATATACGGTGAACACGTCTGTGTTTGTCTCCAAAAACAGATTATCCACATACTGTCCTACGGAGATTTTGGCTCTATGAAGCGTTATTAAACTTTCCTATAGGAACGCTGTTACAATGGGTTCAGGGTAAGGGCCAGCGAAACATCGCACTTTCACGATCCCACCCACCACTTGCTGGTCACCCGGAAAAACAAACTAGGGCATGCGCCAATGGCGACACCCTCAAACAAACACCAATGTCCAAGACGCCCCGCGTCTCGGACCATGAGAGCCCCCGGTTCACTCCGGGGGTTCTTCGTTGCCATGATGTGGTACCCGGACGAGTGTGTCTCTGATAAACGATGGGTCTTATGGAAAGATCCTCTCAAATACCGCGCCCGGCGGTCAGAGCAAAGATCCGTTATCTCCCGAAAGAACCTACGCGGCCGTCGCATATGATTCAAAAGATGATTTCAGGAGGCGATACCGGTCAACGCTTTAATATGAGCACACAAGTCGCATAGCGCACTGTTACTGTTCATCTATCGCATTATTATGCGACGCATATGCTATTCATTTGCAATTTTTCCCTAATTGAATGTTCCCAGGGATCTCGGGGATCGCTGTTTTTATACGTTTCTTTCTAACCTTAATGATTGCAATGAATTATCTCTGGAACTATTCATAAAGCTTTAAACCGCCTTAACGGTTCGCTATAACAGATACAGGGAGATCAGGCAGTATTCATAGTTTTTTCAGGGTATTGAACTTATCTACAGGCAAGTTTCTGTTTATACACAGATAGTGCACAAGGGCAATATGAATAATGTATATGCTTTTTCCAGTAAAAGAGCTCGTTTTCGACGTTACGGGCGTTTAGGGTGTATACGACGATATAATAAATGGCGTAGGAGTGTATCCACGCGCATCCTTCCTATACGCATCCTTTCCAATCGTGTTTCTTCGTTTCCTGGAGGGGATTCTATAGCTGAACGCCAAAAAATGGTTAATTGGCGTTTCGTGGAAAATTGCAGATTCCGAGAACACGCGGATTTTCATCCGCCATTATTTAGCGTGACTTTGTCGCGCAGGAAGTCGTATCTCTCGGATTTGCGAAAAACAAAGTGTGAAGGATACGCCATTTTTGAAGAAACAATCCGCGTTCAATGCCATACGAGGGGCGCTGGCGGTTTTGGCGACAATTCTTTTCTTTTCTTGGGCATTCGCGGCAAGTGCTGAACTTCCAACAACGATTGGCTATCAGGGGAGACTGAAAAACAGCTCCGGTACCGTTCAAAGCGGTACTTTCAGCTTTACATTTCGCCTGTATGCGAGCTCAACCGGAGGAACCGCGATTTGGTCTGAAACGCAAAGCTCCGTGAGCGTGAGCGACGGCTTTTTTGCCGTACGCCTTGGAAATACAACTCCCTTCCCGACGGATTTCAATTCACCGCTCTTTATTACCACCGAGGTGAATGGGGACGGTGAAATGTCGCCGAGGGTCGCCATTAATGCTGTTCCCTATGCCTTGACCACGGGCGGGGTGAATGCGCTTCCGTCGGCACCGGTTGCTTCGCCATATGCCACGGGCGGTCGCATGTATTACAACACCGGGTCGGGTCGGCTGTTTTACTATGACGGCATTCAGGATGTGTGGGTTGAGGTGGCCACGCCTTCTTCAACCGTATCGGAAGCCGATACCTTCCAATCCGTTACATCACGCGGAAATCAAACGTCTTCCACCATCCAATTCGCCGGAGGCACATCCACAGGAGACTTCCTCCCTGGCACGGATGCAACGTATTTCCTCGGCACCGCAAGCTTCCGCTGGCTTGGC
>QEVR01000001.1 GCA_003576745.1 Candidatus Uhrbacteria bacterium
AAAAGACGTTCACGTCTCGACAGGGATCCCTCGTCACGCCTGCGGCGCTTCTCGGGAAGGAAGAATTGAAACGTCGGATGCTAAATGCAAGGGCGGGACTCAGGAAGTTTTTTTGGGTGCAAAATGCTACGCCTCTGCATGTGCTCGCCCCGCATTTTTTTCGTCACCGGTGTGGCCGTCGTCAATAGAATCAGCAACCAAAATGCGACTGCAAGATCATTCTTGAAATACGGCACGTCTACGAGGCCATGAACAAGAAGCGCTGCGATGACAGGCAGCGTCACTGGCAGGCTGTCTTTGCCGAAGCGTATCCATGTGCCGAGAATATAAAGGAAGGCAATGACGCCCAATATTCCCGTCTCGCTCCACAAGTTCAGCAAAATGTTATGCGGGTATTGGAATACTTCGATGAAGGTTGCTTTGTGATAGGGGAGAATAACGGTTGGGTAGGCGGCAAGCCCGGCGCCGAATATGGGACGGTCGCGGAGCATGGCAATGCTCTCTTTCCAAAGAATTACGCGCACCTGTCCGGACCACTCCTGAAAGGTAAATCGTTCCACCACCGCGCCGCGAAGGGGCGAGGCAAAGACGGCGATCATGCCCGCCACGGCAATAACAAGGGCAATCCAGCGCGTACGCCGTTTCATGACAAGCGCGATACAGGCGGCGGCAAGGAAGGCAATGAATCCGCCGTCGCTCCGTGCAAAGAGGATCGCGGAAAGCCCGGCGAGAATGCCCGCAGCTGATATCCATGTTCCAAGGAGGGGCGCGGCTTTTGCGCCTTGATGGTCCGCAATCGCGTCTGCAAATAACAATGCGATCACCGGCGTCACAAAAAGCGCGAGGGCATTCGGGAACGGGAACGGACCCACGGCCCTGCGCCCGGGCCACGCATTCCATGGAGACGGAATCATCCATCCGGTAAAAAATTGTGCGGCCGACCAGATGCCGAGCAGCATGACAGCCACGGCAAAGGTTTTTGCGAGCATCGCTTTGTCTTCCCGCGTCCGGATGAGATCAAGGCCCATGAAAAAGATGAGTAAGGGCTCGATGAAATAGGCTCGATAGAGCCCGAGTGCTTGCGCGGTAACCGGGGAAACGAGCACGGCAACGAGTCCGGCCGTGAGCCACAGGATCACAGGCCAGCGCCAAAGGGTCGCGCGCATCCAGGCTTCGAGCCATCCACGCCGCATGAACCAGCCAATAAAGGTTGCGAGCAACAGCAGTTCAAGGAGCGTCGTGGGGATCGGACCGAGATGCAGGCGGACCACATAGGACGGAAGGAGGAGCGGAAGAAACGCGAATGCTCGCTTCGGCCATTTCCAACTTATGACACCCCAGAGAAGGGCCGCGAGAAAGGAGCCGATAAGCAGATCGTCCATATTAAAGGGTATTTTCGCCCGTTGGTGCCCCTTTGCTTGTGCGCACAAGCTCCAGAACCATGGTTTTGGTCACGGCCTTTGTCGCAAAAACGAGGATGGCGTATACCGCGGCGGCGACGAGTATGGTGAGTCCGAGGGAGATATTCAAAAACGGCCGCGCGAGTATGACCATGAGCAGGCTGGCCAGGAGCGATTTGCCCGCCACGCGTAAGGAAAGGGACATCCGCGCTACGCGCAGGGTCATGACAAGGCTAGCGAGAGCAATGCAGACTTCGGAAAAGACCGTGAGCCATGCCGCCGCGAACATGCCGTATACGGGGATATAGAGGATATAGCCGATGAGGGTAAGAATGGACACGACGATATACACGGGGAGCATGGCTTTTTGCTTATCCAGGGCTACCACGGCATGCGAAAACACGGTGCCAAAGAAAATCGATCCGGTCGCGAGGATTAAAATTTGTAAAATGGCGCCGGATGCTTCAAAATCTTGTCCGGCCACAAGCACCATCACCGGGTGCGCCACCAGAAGCGTGCCAAACATGAGCGGAAAGGTGATCAGGGAAAAGGCGTCAAAGCTCCGCCGGATGAAATTTTGGAATAGGGCCGCGTCTTTTTTGGCCCAGGCATTGGCAAGAAGCGGCAACAGCACCCCGGCATACATAAAGGGAAGGGTTATCAGAATTTCCAGCACGCGGTAGGCGGCGCCGTAAATGCCCACCTCGGTTTGCGGGCGTACAAAGCTCAAAATGAGGGTGTCTGCCTTGAAATAAATCAGGGAGAAAATGATGGACGCTCCGATAGGCCAGCTTCGCTTGATTGTTTCCTTCCAGAATGCCCAGTCCACCATAAGGGCGAAACGCGCATATCGCCGGGCAATGAGGAAGTTTACGAAGAAATTGGCGGAGCCTCCGAGAGACACCATAAGCACCACGGGCACGAGGCCCCAGTTCATGACCGTGGCAATGAGCACGCCGGCCAAAAGGACGGTGCGTCCGACCACTTCGGCGATGGCCACCACATGCATTTTTAAGTGCCGTTGCTGAACCCCGATCACGATTTGATTCAGCGCCGTTACAAAGAATGACGCCCAAATGGCAAAAAGGGCGATTTTTAATTCCCGATCGTACGGGAGCAATAGGCCGATGACGGGGGCGATGGAAAGAATGAGAAGCGCGCTCCAGAATCGGAGCGAGAACACGGCCGAGGTGACGCGGTCTTCATGCGTTTTGTCGCCTGCGCGTTCTCCCAGCATCTGCACGACCATGACATTCAGCCCCATGTCTAGAATGATCGCGAAAATCTGAAGAAAGGCATTGGCCGTGGAATATTTGCCGAATCCCTCCTGGCCGAGCAGACGCGTCATAAGCCCGACCACAATCACGCCAAGTATGGTCGAAACGATCTTTCCGGCAATTTGGACGGCTGTATTTGCCGCGAGCGCCCTTGCGATGGCTGACATGCTCCGTATTGTGCCACGACAGACGCCCAAGGAATAGGGAGAATTCAGCAGAAAGGGTTCTGGGCATGGGAGGACCGACGGGTACAGGTTTTACTCATTGTTACATTGCCTTAACACAGGGAAAAAAGTCCAGAATTGTTGACAATAAAGAGAAAAAACGGTATTCTATTATAGCTTGATGCAAGACCCTTCGCGGGCGGCTCATGCACACCCTCCCGGGCACAAAGCCGGGGAGCGAAAACACACCATAAAAACGGACCTGACAATATGGATCCATCGAAGCGTTTGAACGCCATGACCATTGCGTTCAATCACACGATGAAGATGATAGGACAGAAGGCCTGGACGGCCATTCATTTAGGATGGCATATCGGGCCTTCTTTCTTTTTCGTCTTTTTGCTTAGCCTTGCCCCTGCGCATCCGGTATATTATGCAGCGCACCTCGAACACACGCATCCGGGGTCGGTGCAGAAAATTCAGAAGCCCGATCTTTCGTGGAAGGAAGAGGAACAGCATACGCATTCACCGAAACTTATACGAGTCCTGATATGATGAACGCAGGAACCCGCCGCGCATACGGGTTTCGCTCTCGGGGAGCGCGTTTTTTGCCTTGGAAGCGCGTGGCATCGGTATGGCAGACGGCTTTGCTTTCGCTTGCAACCATCCTCGCGCCGCTCCAGCTGACCTTCCAGCCGCAAATTGCCCTTGCGACGCGAGGCTATGAAGCGTCGGTAAACAAGCCTTCGCTCGACCTTTCCATGAGCCCGGGCGAAACGCGCACGGTCATTTTGACATACACGAATACGGGAACGGTCACATGGTTTCGCGATGCGAAAACATCGTATGTTTCCCTGTATCTCGCCGGAAAAACATCCTCCCCGCTCCGCCATGCATCCTGGAGAACCTCCGATTCGCCTGCGCGCATAAGCGATGTCTCGGTTGCGCCGGGGAAGAGTACAACGGTTTTGTTCCATGTTTCCGCGCCTTCTGCGAGCGGAACGTATACGGAAACCTTCCGCCTGGCTGCGGAAGATACGGCATGGATGTACGGTTCGGAAACCACGGTGACCGTCCGCGTATCCAAAGGCTCCGGAACCGCCGTATCCGCCCCTCTGCCTCCATCCGCGCCTGCGCCCGCGACAGCTCCTGTCTCTCAGCCCGTTGCGAACGGATCAGGAAATACGATGAAAGCCGTGCTCCTGCTCCGATCTGAAAAATCGCTCACGCTCGGAGGAGATGAGAGCAAAAAGATTACGCTGGGATTCAAAAACAGCGGATCCGCAGTCTGGAAGAACATGGCGATCAAGGTGGCAAATGTTCAGGCGGCCATGACAAATACGCTCCTTTCTGTATACCACCCGTCCTGGACGTCATCCGACACCCCCGCAAACGTGGATGCGGTCACAAATCCCGGTGAAATCGGCTTTATTACCTTTACTCTGCAGGCTCCGCCAAAGCGCGGCACGTATACCGTACGCGTTCAGCTCGTGGCGAATGGCGCGAATAATGTGGAGGGCGGATTTGTCGATATTCCCGTTACCGTCACCTCGGACGGAGCGGTGCAGCTTTCCCCGTCCATTGTCCCGCCATCCGCGGAGAGTATTCCGAAAAATTCCGCCTTCATCGCGAATGAACCTATTATTCGCGTGGGACTTTTCCGTACTGTTGATGATCAGATGATCATAGGTTCTCTCCAGGGTTCGTTCCATTTATTTCAGAACGGCAAAACCGTCTGCGCCTTCCAGCATGGCGAGGAAGTAAAGGTGCGATTTGATCGCGTTCACGGGGTCTATCAGGCCACAGGTCCTCGATGCAATACGCAGTCTACCGATGTGTATCAGATCCAGAGCCTCGTGGGTCCGTGGGAGCCGCTCGTGATGACGGACTTCGACCGACCGGTTTCATGGCTTCCCGGCGCGAATGACAACACCTTCCGCGGCATTCTGGAACTCCGCTGGTCGGGCAAAGACGTGTGGCCCATTAATGAATTGCCCATGGAATTGTATTTGCGCGGCATCGCGGAAACATCGGATGTAAGCCCGCTCGAATATCAGAAAGCGCTCCTTATCGCCGCGCGCACGTATGCGTATTATCACTGGAAGCGCGGCACCAAGCATGCGGTCGAGCGCTTCCATGTGGACGGAAAATACGATCAGGTGTATCGCGGATACGGCGCGGAAATTCGCAGTCCGAAAATCGTGCGCGCCGTCATTGAAACGCGCGGACAAATTGTCACATATAACGGCGCGCTCGCCATTACTCCATATTTCTCCCGTTCGGATGGACGGACGCGGTCATGGGAAGAGGTGTGGTATGGGGACCCCATCCCGTGGCTTCGAGGTGTATCTGTTCCATGGGACAATGGAAAAACGTTATGGGGCCACGGCGTAGGCATGAGCGCATCGGGCGCGCTCGGTATGGCGAATGACGGCAAGGGGTATGCGGATATTTTGAAGCACTTCTATACCGGAATCGAACTTCAGCTTTTCTACTAGTTTCACGAGCATCTATGGCGCAACTCCCACGCATCCCCATGAAAGGAGCTGGCGGATATGCCGCCAAACGGCAGGAAATCCGCATGGCAAAGGCCGCCACGACGGCAGGTTCTGCGTCAAAGGCGCAGATGCGGGCGATACAAGCAAAACAGCGCTTGGAAGAGGGGCGTCGCATGGATGCGGCGGAGAGCGTTCTTCGTCGAGGCGCAGTCGAACATCCCCCGAAGGGTGGAATCAGCAAAGAGCTGGAACGACGGCGCACGGAGGCAGCCGAGCGGGGAACATCCATTGCGCGTATGAAGCGGCATGGCAATGAAGAAGCGCCAGAGATCGACGAGGAATCAGAGGCTGATATTCATTCCGACGACATTCAAAAACTCGAACTGGCGAAATTGCCGTCCGAGTTGAAAAACCCGAAACTTTTGCAGAGAAAATTCCGAACGGGCATTTAGCTCGTTTGTGTTTTTGGCGGAACAATACGCGGGCCCAGAGCCGGCGTTTGCGCCGGCATATTCCCCTCGCGCTCGTGCTGGACGCGCGCCTCATTGGCGAGTTCGATCACGCGTTTGGCAACATGATTCGGATGCGGAATATCCTCGAACACGAAACGCGTGGTTTCCGCCGCAGTCTGAATGTGGATGACGCCATAGTCGAAGAGCGTGTGAATAATGCCTTTTACTTCGCTCGTGACGTCCTGCACATTGTAGAGCATGAGCTCGCTCATGGTGCGTCCGAACAGCCCGTGCTGTTCGATATTGATAATCCGGTGATTAGTGACGATCCAGATATCCAAAAACCAGTCGATGTAGTTCTGGAACAGGAAGAGCCAAGCATACAAAAAGAACATGCTGGATCCGAGCACATAGAGCGTAAACCGTTCGGGCGCCTGGAAGAACAGGGGATACTGGATGTGGAGAAGCGCGTACACGGCAAAGGGGAGCGAGAGCACGACGGCAAAGGCGATGAGAATCGGGATGAGCACGAACCAATGCCTTCGCAGGAAAAAAATGTTTTCTTCCCCCGGGCGCGAAGTCGGCAGATTGCTAAGATCGATCATAGCGAAATGTTTTTTGCTCCTCCCCCGAAGAAGAACAGGTTCAGTCCGTCGGGCAAAAGATCGATACCGCCGGTCCAGTCCACGCCGGAAAAATACAATCCGGATCCGATGACCACGGCAAGGATGACGATGATAAAGAGAAACGTGGAAATATAGGCCGCCGGCGTGTGGAGTCCGTGGCGTATCATTTGAAGCAGGGTGAGCAAAACCAGTACGGCGTACAGGCCGAGCAGGACAATCCAGGCGATGAGGAAATATCCGAGAGGGATCATACGGGAGGAGTAGGAAGTGGGGGGTAGGGGCGCGCAGTAGGGGCGCAGTATGCTGCGCCCCTACTGCGAAGACCCCGGCTGCTCCATGCCGAGATGCTTGTAGGCAATCGGCGTGGCCATGCGTCCGCGGGATGTCCGTTCAATCATACCTTCCTGCATGAGAAACGGTTCGATGACTTCTTCAACGGTATCGACTTCCTGCGATGTTGCGGCCGCGAGCGTGGTGAGCCCCACGGGACCTCCGCGGAATTTTTCGATGAGCGCGCGGAGCAGGGCACGATCCGCCTGATCCAGTCCTCGCGGGTCGATGTCGAGCCGTTCCAGCGCGTCTATGACCACCGATGGCGTTAGTGTACCATCCCCCCTTACCTGCGCGTAGTCGCGGGCGCGTTTTAGAAGACGATTCGCGATGCGCGGCGTCCGTCGGGAGCGGCCGGCAATGGTGCGCGCCGACGCGTGGTCGATGGGAATATCGAGCAGGGCCGCGGATCTCCGGACAATGCTCGTCATTTCGTCCTCGCCGTAAAAATCGAGATGATACACGGATCCGAACCGGTCGCGGAGCGGCGCCGAGAGCAGGCTTAATTTCGTGGTTGCGCCCACCAGCGTAAATCGTTTCAAGTCGAGGCGAAGCGTTCGGGCCGTGGGGCCTTTGCCGATAACGATGTCGAGCGCATAGTCTTCCATGGCCGGATACAGCACTTCCTCGATGGTCCGATTCATGCGGTGGATTTCGTCCACGAACAGCACGTCGCCTTCCTCCAGATTGGTGAGGATGGCGGCCAAATCCCCCACGCGGTCGAGCGCAGGCCCGCTCGTCACCTTGGTATGCGCGCCCATTTCATTGCCGATCACGTGCGCGAGCGTGGTTTTTCCGAGGCCCGGCGGCCCGTAGAGCAATACATGTTCGCACGGTTCGCCGCGCTGTTTTGCCGCCTCTAAAAAAATCGAGAGATTCTCTTTTACCTTCGGCTGACCGATAAATTCCGACAGGGATTTTGGCCGGAGGGACAGCTCCATGCCCGCGTCTTCCGGCTGTGCCGAGGCGTCTACGGGCGATACGTCTTTCCGGGCGTCTTCCATATTCCAGGGAGGTTACCCAGCGCGCGCGTTGAACGCAAAAATCCCCGCACCGGAGCAGCGTCGGGCGGGGATTTGCTAGAGATGGGTCAGGCGATGAGATCGGCATCCGTTTCCGGATACGCCGAGTCCAGAAAACGGTCCAGGCGTTCCTCGGTATCGCCGAGGCTGATGCTTCGCCGTTGCCGCGCGCGTCCGGAGAAATCGACAATGTTCGTTTTTTTCACGAGCCGAAGCGGCGAGCGGTCCGTGGACGGCAGTCCGTCCATGCGTTCCGCAAGGTCGACGGGGCTTGAGGCATGAAGGCCGTGTTCGGGGAAGGGGGAATGAGCCGTGAGCCGCGGGCCTTGAGCCGCGGGCCCTTCATTGCATTTTCTTCGTTCCGTCCGTTTCAGTTTGTTCGAGGGCTTTTTCGGTTTGCTTCGTTTCATGAATCCTCCTCTGAAGGTGCGGCACATAGTCAATCATGCTTTTCGCATAGCTTCAAGCGCGTATGGCATACTAGGGAGCATGAATCCGTCTTTGCCGCCGCGCCGGACGCTCTCGCGGCCGCTTCCGACAGCGCGGCAGGATACCGTGTCCGCCATTTCCCATCATCTGGATATGATGACGTCGCGCATCAATCGCATGACTGAAAGCCAGCAGCGCATTCTGCGCGCCCTGCAATCCCAGGCGCCCGAAGGCGTGTCGCGCTTGGAATGGCTTGCGAGGCAGTTGAACGGACAATGATATGGCCGGATACGAACAGGTGCCTGAATCGTCGGCTCTGGAAAAGCGGCCTTCGAAGCCTAAAGAATCGGCGCGGGAACGCGAAGAGCTTCAGGAGCGCATTGAGGGACTGCGCAATTCGTTCTTAGACGATCTTCTTCGCCTCGAAGCGATTCGGAATGCAAGAAGGCGACTCAAACCTTCCGATATCGAAACCCTGGATCTTCTCGTGGCAACCCGGCCGCCGCTTTTGGATCCGCAGGCCATGCAAGACATGAGAGACCAGCTCACCGTTGAAGAAGAAACCCGGGACATGGCCGCATCCGCCATTTCTTTTATCGAACTTTTGAACGACGAGGAACGGCGGCTCCGCAAGCATGCGGGCGCTTCCGGAGAAACGCTCAAACGCGAGGCCGCGGTTCGCGAACAGCATGTGAATGTGTTGAAGCAGGAATGGGGAATACAGTAAAAAACTGCCTGACGGCAGTTTTTTCATGGTGGGCCCGGCAGGACTCGAACCTGCACGCCTTGCGGCCGGGGTGTTTAAGACCCCTGCGTATACCATTCCGCCACGGGCCCGTGGCCGTGCGACAATACCGGATTCAGATCGGTTTTTCAATGCTTAACCTCGCTTCCGTTTTTTTCGGAGATACGCTTCAAGTTCCTTTGCGTTCTTCGTGTTCAGGATGTCGCTTTTCTTCGCCCAGCCACGGCGGGCGAGCGCTTCGCCGAGCGGAAGAAAATCAAAATGCTCGGGAGCATGCGCATCCGTATTAATGACAAGCTTGACCCCGGCTTTAACGGCTTCGCGCACGAATTGCGCGTCCAAATCCGAGCGGTCAGGATAGCAGTCGATTTCAAGCGCGACCTCATGCTGTTTGGCGGCGGCGAGCACTTCGGCAAAATCGAATTCAATAGGTTCTCGCTCGCCGATAATGCGCGCAAATGGATGGAAGTAGCAGTCCACGTTTGGGTTGGAAATGGCGCGCACGATACGTTTTGTTTGTTCCTTTGCCGGCAAACGGAAGGCGGAGTGCACGGACACGCCGACCCATTCAAGTTTCGCGAGCGTGCGGTTTTCCAAATCCAATGATCCGTCTTTAGCGATGTCGCATTCCGTGCCGGTGAAGATGCGGAAGCCTTTTAGGGATGCGTTCAGTTTTTTGATTTCGCGGATTTGTTTTTCTACGCCTGCGTCGTCCAGTCCGTGAATGAAGGCGAGGACCTTGGTGTGATCGGTGACAGCCATGTAGGACAGGCCGGTTTTTTTTGCGGCTGTTGCCATGTCGGCAATGGATGCGCGGCCGTCTGTCCAGTTTGTTTGCACCTGCAAATCGCCTTTTACGGATCCGTAGGGGATGAGTTTTGGGAGGCTGTGCGCTTCCGCGGCTTCAATCTCGTTTTCGCCTATGCGTATCTCCGGCGGCGGTGTATCAAGTCCGAGCTTGTTGTATATGACGTCCTCGGTTTTGCAGGGAATGAGCTTGGACCCTTTGTGTTTGCCTTTGCCGCGTTTGAAAATGCCGTACTCGCTCAAGGTATAGCCCTTCCCGAGGGCATATTGCCGGAGCAGGACATTGTGGCGCTTGTCGCCCGTAAAGTGCTGGAGCGCGGCGCCATACACCTTGTCGGGAACCACAAGAATATCCGCATCCATGCCGATAGCGAGTCGGACGGATGCGCGGTTTTTTCCTTTTTCATGCACACTTTGAACTTCCGGCAGGGAACAAAAGGCGTCCACGATGCGTTTGGGCGTATCCGCTGTGGCCACAATGTCGATGTCGCCAATGGTTGTTTTGCGTCGTCGGAGCGATCCGGCATATGCGCAATGTTTCACGCCCTTTACACGCTTGAGTTTTTCTACCATCCCTTCCGCAATGGGGAGCACGTCGCCGAGCAGGCGCCGTCCGCTTGCTTGTTTTTTCATGGTGATCCCGCGCGCGATGTTTTCTTCGCTCTGCTTTCCGTATCCTTTGAGCTTTTGGATTTTGTGCTTTTTGATGGCGGCTTCGAGGTCCTTTATACTCTTCACCTTTAGGTTTTTGTAGAAATCTTTGATGGTTTTTGGGCCCACGCCTTCGATGGATGCGAGGCTCCAGATGTCCACGGGAAAGGTTTTCTTCATCTTTTCATATTCCTTCACACGCCCGGTGCGATAAAATTCGTCGATTTTCTCCGCCATGCTCGCTCCGATACCCGGGAGTTCGTCCAACGCCTTTTTGCCGCCCTGCTTCCAGGTTTCTTTGACCTCGTCCCCGAGCGCGATCAGGACCTCCGAGGCCATTTCATAGGCGCGCGGCTTAAATGCCACGCCCTGCATGTCGAGGATATAGCCCATTTCGAAAAAGATTTTTGCGAGCTTTTGGGCTTCGTATCCGGTGGGTTTCATGGCGACAGTGTAGCAAGGGAGGACGGGAAGCGGTACGCGAGGGTCAGTGAAGAGTACGTAGGACGTGGGACATAGGCGTAGGTCTTGTAGAAGAATTCACTTCCTTCCCCACACCTATGTCCCACGTCCTATGCCCTCATCTTATTCTTTCCTTCGCCGTGTTTTTCTCGTACCATGCACGCTGTGGGTGCATTGCGATGGGTTACCATCGCGAATGCCCGGGGACATACCGACATGCGGATTCACCGATCGCGCGTTCGAAAGGGTTCTCATCGGAGCGCCGCTGTTGTACGACGTCCGAACAAAGCGCCGTTGTTGCGGCGGGAGGTAAAAACCATGTTTCTTTCCCTTGCGGCAGGCACCATTATGGTTGCCGGTTCCGTGGCATACGATCATGCCGTGTCTGCGCAAACGCGCGCTTTTCTTGTGCCGCAGGAAATCTCGCGCGATCGCATATTGTCGCATGATGCGGAGCCGTTCGCGACCATGCTTCTTGATTTGGAGAATCAGGACATGCGCGCGGCATCGCTTAAGCCGTTCCCCCGCGAATACTTAAAGCTTCGTTCCGAGGAGGGGGGGTTGAATTACCGGTTGCTCGACCGCATTGCCTATTGCGAAAGCAAGTGGCGCATGGTGAAGAACGCGCGGTCTTCCGCATACGGCTATTTTCAGATTATCGACGGCACCGAACGGCTCACGAATGCCTATCAGGAAGGCCATCGCAAAGAGGATCCGTATGCCAATATCGACATGGCAATTCATTTATACGAAAAATACGGAACCATTCCCTGGGCCTCTTCAAGGCCCTGCTGGGCCATGTATCAATAAAATTATCGCGGCTAGTGCGCCGCGATGAATTGATGGACAAGATTGAACACGTCTTTTCTGAACAAAAGGCCGGTGTGGTCGGTGCCCGCGACGCGGTATTCCGCAAGCGGATGCCGGCAGCGTTCCGCAGGAACCAGCAGATCGTATTTTCCGGCAATGGAGAGGAAGGGGCGGTTGAACAACCCGGGGCGCGATCGCGTCGCGCGGCAGTTGGTACCTGCCGCGCGCGAGGTCGCCCTCGGTCACCGTGAAGCAACACGATGACAACAAGGCCGATCACCGCGACCACGCCCCGGTCGAGACCCTCCGAGGTGGTCTGGATCGAGGCGCGGAGCCAGCAAGACCCAGGTTACCTCGCTGTGACGCGGAGCGTCAAGCGCACCGCCGCTGCCCACTTCGTGGGGCCCGCTCGCATCTCCTCCGCGGCCCGGGTTCCTCGCCGACCCGCACCGCGGGTCGTCTCGGATACCCTTCGACTCCCCAACATCTCTAAAACAAATCCGCCCCGGCAGATGCCGGAGCGGATTTGTTGGAGCGGGTAAGGGGAGTCGAACCCCTGCCGAACGCGCCGACGGCGCGGACGCGGCAAAAGCCAGCGAACGAAAATGGCTCAACCGAGCGACGTCGGAGCGCGAGATGGAGATCGCGCAGAGCGCGGGCTCGCACTCTGCGCGCAGAGTCTGGTCACCAAAGCGGACACCAAGCGGACCCACCGGCTGCACCACATGGCGAGGGCGGCGGGGGGCGCTCATGGTTGGTATGGCACTCACCCCTGAACACCTTGCTTCACTGGTCGGCCATCAACGACTGGACGAATCAATCACTCGGCGTCGGCAGGTCCTGCCGACGGGGCACTCGACCAGATAGCTCGTAGATGCTGACGACTTCCCGTGAGATATAGACTGCGGCCTGTGCCACGCCCCGGCCACGGTACCTGCTCGTGAAGGCACAATGAAGTTTCCGCCTCGCGCTCAATTCACTGTCTGCGTTGGGCAACACGTCGACCGAGACCAGTACATGTGGATCCTCGTCCAGCCGCGCCTTTTCTTCGTTCCACCACCAACCTGAGACGACCGGGAACACGCCTTCACCCGCGAACCATGTCCCGCCGTCCTTGCCGAACTCCTTCTTGATGTCGCCAAGCGCGCCGATGGCGGCGGCGCGTTGCTCGCTGCCGCTCATCGGAAGGAGCATGCCGAGGCGGATCATCATCTTCATGTTTGAACCTCTTCGGAACTGAAACACCGCTGGATAGGCCAGCGGTGCAAGGATGAAGAAGCGCCTGCGCGGTTGAGGGCTGTATCAGGCTTCCCTACTACGTGTCTTGTCTCGGATAACGCGCATCTCTGCAGCAAACGCGCCCGTCTGCTCAAAGACCTCGATTGGAAGGTGATTCGTTCGAAGGGCAGTTTCACGCTCATAGTACACGGCGAGCGCCCGGTCCTGGGCCGCTGCGTCCGACCACCGTTGTTTAACGGCGTCTTCGAAGTAGCTGTCAAGCGCTGTCACCGTCGCCGGAGCGCCGTCGATCAGCGTCTGGAGTTCCTCCGGCAGCTCGTGCTGCCAATCGTCATCCGGAATCTTGTTTCGCACTTGACCTAGATGGCTCCCCGAGGAAAAAGGTGCGCCTTGACTGGACGCGTCCGGAGAGCCCTCCGCCGTCCCTGCTACGGCTCCCTCGTTGGAGAGGGAACCCGGTGAAGCGTCTGTTGCAGACGCAGCACTTTGAGCAGAGCCTTCGAAAGGCATCCTGACCTTTTCGTGGGAAGGTGCGTGCGACTCGACGCTGTCGTGGGCGTCATCCTCTCCGAGGATGCGGTCGTAGCGGGTGCGCACTCCCCGCGCGCGACCCTCGCTCCCGGCTTCAGCCTCGTGCTCAGGTAAGTACGTGTCGGAGGATCTGTCAAGGGACTCGCCGCCAGGGAATAGGAGGCCCAGCATCTTTGCCCGAACGTGAGGATCGATATCGATAGGCCGTACGATGTCGCAATACACGCTGTTGAGCAGCAACATGTGCACGTGAATGGCGTTGACGAGCACCGGAAACCACTCGCTCTTGGGGTCTATTCGCGCGGAGGTTTCCAGGGTCAGGGAACTGCGCCTGTTTTCCAGCACGCCAAGTTCGGCTCGAATCTCTCGCCAGTGGGGTTCATCCGCATGAGCCCGTGCCAACCGCGTCTCCAGTGGACCCGATCGCGTCTCTTGCCGGGGCCAACCCGGCCGCCGACGCGGGGTCGAGCGGTGAGGAGGCGTTTCTCCAGGAGCTCGGGCGCGCCGAAGCGAAGTTCGGCGGCGGCTATGTCGGCGTGAACTACTTCATCACGAAGTGGCAGTGCGAAGCGCTCGATCAATCGCCGGAGGTCCGGCGGCGCATCCTGAACAAGCTCGAACAGGCCGGGCGTGTCGAGGTGTACTTGGCCGAGGACGGCAGCAAAGCGCTACGGCGGAAGTAAAGCGGACGGCGAACGGATCTCCTGTGGGCGGATTTCTACGCCCGACATGAAGCAGATCTGCCGGCTGCACGATCGGGACGTGGCGCGGCCCCGCACCCCACATCACACTTGAAAAACCCCGCCTCATGATGAGGCGGGGGAGCGGTGCATCGCGAAGCGCGACCAGTTCAAGGCTCCGCGCTCTGCGAGAACCGTGGAGCAGAGCATCCATCGATCCGACCGCCCGGCAACGCATCCGCGTCCGATGCGTCGTTGGGCAGCCCGATCATCCTCAAATCGTACCGAGACCGGGCTTGAACGTCAAACGGACGCCGGAAAGGGTGAGCGCCATGCACGAGTTCGACCAGTTTCCTCCTGTCACGCGGAGAACCACACTCGTGACCCTTGTCACGGCGGGTGTCACGGGCGTCACGCGACCCGCGGACGCGAATCCCGTCCTGCGTCTCGCCCTCTGGCTGTTGGGTACCGTCGCCGCGTGGGCAGTCGGACGAGAGTTGGATCGTCTCGTCGATGGGCGTCGCGGTCCACGTGCTCAAGGAGCTTCTCGGCCACTCGAGCATCAAGATGACGCTCCGCTACATGCATGTGGAGCGCGAGTCCGTGGAATCCACCGTGGCGCTCATCCGGCGGGCCATTCCTGGCCCCGTTGCCGAACATTTTGGTCACCAAATGGCCACCAAGGCCGAGATCGCGGTTCGAAATCGCTCGTCCGAGCTCCAGCGCGAACCCCTTTTTCCCGCTGAACCAAGCAAAAAGCCGACCTATGCGGTCGGCCTTCACTCCTGGAGCGGGTAAGGGGAGTCGAACCCCTATCTCGTCCTTGGCAAGGACGCATAATAGCCGCTATACGATACCCGCAGGTCTGTGATTTTGCGGGAGGATACTAGCAATATCCTTGCCATAGCGCAATACGAAAGGGGCGGGGGTGCCAGGCCGCCCCTTGAGGGGTTCAGAGCGATGCGACGCGCGCTTTTTCAACGAGCATCTGAAGTCTTTTCCGTTTTAGGAATTCGCGAAAGCGTTTGCTGAAGCCCGTTACGGCAATGGCTCCCGCGGCCGCGCCGAACGGCGCCCAGTCTGGAAAACGGCTTTGCGATTTCGGCTCGACCGGCGCCGCAATGCTCTCCGGCGCGTGGTGGATGAGTTCAATGTCTTCGGGCCGGCGGGGGATAATGGTCGGATGATCTTTGCGAATATCCAACAGTCCGGTAACTCGGAGACGATCCTGTTTTGTAAGTCGCGCAATGCGGTAGCCCGCCGCTGCCGGAATTCCTATGGTAACGTCAATGCCTTCGTCCGTGCCCAGCACAAAGGATGCGGATTTAATGTCTCGCACCGTTCCTTCCACGGATACAAGGCTCCACGCATCTTCTGCACCGGGCGCGAGCAAATCTACAATGCGCGGTACGACCGTTCCTTCTTTTGCGAGCGTCATCCACACATCTGTTTTTTTCATGCGCAGTTCCGGACCGCGATATGTGGCATTCAGCGTTCCGGCAACGCTCACTACGGAACCGTATGCGGGGACATTCAGGTGCGACGGAAGATACACAATGAGTCCTCGTCCATCCTCATTTTCGAGGATAAAGGTATGGGAAGAAGCTCCCAGGAGTTTTGCGACGGAGCCGACAATGCCGGTTACCCGCACGCGGGCTCCGTTTAGGTCTGAATCAAACATAGATTCAAAAGGATAGGTATTGATAATCTCGCCTTTTGCGGCGGATGCCGGCTTTGCCCGCGAGCTTTTTGGAGCGAACGCTTGTTCATTTGCGAGCAGGGCCGCCTGAAGCACGGCATCGAGGCCGGCAGACAGGGACGAGGGGGCGAGCTGGGATGCTTCATCTGCTCCGCGAAGCGGGACATTGGAGGATTCTTGCAGCGCGGTTGAGGTTAATGCCGTTGCGTCGGACGCAAACGCTTGCGTAGGAGTGATGTTTGCCTTCGTGCGTTCATTCGCTTCCGCTGTTTCTTCCGGCTCATCAAGAAACAAATTTTCCATGGCAGGCGTAAGAAGCGGCGTCACGCGCCATTCGCCTTGCCTGTCCTTTGCCCACGATTCGCCTTTGCCGAGTTTTGGAATTGTTGTGCGTTCAAGAACAGTTCCATGCGTTTCACGCAGGCTTAGTTCGTCGCCGGCATTATTCAATCGTGCACTGCTCAGCGTGACAATGAGAAATCCCGGAATGGTCACCGGCGTTTCTTTTGGAATCGTTGCAATGCGTCCTGACGCATCCCAAAGTTCCAGCGGACGATCCGTCCTTTGAATGTCGTATGCAAGCGCGAGTTCTATCCATTCCGGTCCGGCAAGCGGATTCGAGATCGCCTCGTTCAAAGAGATATGCATGGGGGGAGGAGTCGCGAGCGGGGCATTGGCAGGAGAAAGGCTTGATGGTTGCGTTGTTGCAGAGGGCGTGGTTGCGGATGATGCGGATGATATTCCTGCGGTCGAAGCGGGCAATGCCGCAGGTTCAGTTTCTGTTGTTGTCCTGAAAGGAAAAACAGCCGTTTCCGTTGATGTTGAAGCGTTTTCGTTGCTTTGAATGGAGTCCGTGCGTGTTTCAGCTTTGTTCAAAATGGCCGCTGCCTCTTCCGCCCATAGCGAAAGAAGGAGAGAGCAAAAATCGCAATATCCGGGGGTTCCCGCATCCGTTACGCCTTCCTTAAATCCTGTGGACGTGGCCGCGGTCATCCACGCGTCCGCTCCCGTGGATGTGGCAACGCGTATCATGCTTGCGCGCGGATCCGATGTTCCAGCCGGCGGCGCGGCTCCGTTGCCCGCGGCATCAACGAACATACCGTCCGCATTGTTCAGCACAATGCCGAATGCGGTGTTTGAAAGACTCATCGTGGTTGTCGCAAGGTCAATAAGAACGGAAAGCGCGCTGTTCGTTTCTTCCGCGGCATAATTTGCCACAATGAATGTCCCATGCGGAGGAATAGATGCATCTTCCGGAAAGAAAATGACGCGGCCGTTTTGTCCCGCGCCGGCAAGCGACCATCCGCCAATTGTCGCCGTGGCATTGCCGATATTCGCGAGTTCAATCCATTCGTCGGAGGCGGATAGTATGGATCCTGCCCAGGCTACTTCTTGAATAATCACGATTGCGGATTCTTCTGCCGCTACGGGAAGGGGAGCGGCAATTATGCCGCCGTGGGAAATGAGCAGGCTTGCCAAAACAAGGGCGGCTCTTCGTTGGCGCCTTTGTTTCATGCGGCCGCGCTGAAGCAGCCGGGCATCGTGGAGATGTCGATATGGCATAGTGAGTGATTCGCAGTTGAGAATTAGCAATGAGCGATTGGTGAAAGGGAACAAGTGAGTAGTTAGTAGTGAGTGGGAAGGGGGAAGAGTACGTAGTTGCGTAGGGCGTAGGACGTGGGTCATGCGCCGTGCGCCTTAACCACTCACTACTTACTTCTGTAGGTCAGTAGGTCCTTAGGTCGTGAGGTCTGCGTCCATATAGTCCATAACTCATAACTCACAACCCATAATCTGTTTACTGCCAACCGCGATCTTTTCCCCATACCCTTATTCCATTCAGTCCCACGGAACTCGGAATGCGACAAGGTCAAAGATTGTTCCCGGTGGATAACTTAAAATTTTCGCTTAACCATGGCGTCTTGATTTTGTTTTACAGATGTTCTATTTTTGTTCTATAGCCAAACGTCAATCGCTAACGGCCACTCTCTTATGCCCTCGCCACTTACGCCAAAGCAAAAAGAAGTTCTCGACTTCATCATCAGTTTCATTCATGAGCAGGGATATCCGCCCTCCTATCGCGAAATCGCGGACGGACTCTCTCTCGCGTCCCCTTCTACGGTGCATGTGCATGTGCAGGCGCTTCGAGAGCGAGGCTTTCTCCGAAGTACGGATGGCGCCGCGCGCGAGCTCGAGCCCACCAATAAGGCGGTCCGCTGGGGAAAGAGTGTTGTGCTGCCGCTCAAAGGATTCATTATGGCGGGCGCGCCCATTGAAGCCATTGAGGAATATGAAACCTTCGCCGTACCTGTAGATCTCGCGCCGGATTCCGCAAATTCCTATGTGCTCCGCGTGAAAGGGCAATCCATGATCGACGACGGCATTCTCGACGGAGACTATGTGGTTGTAGAGCGGAATCCCAGTCCGAAAAACGGCGATGTGGTCGTGGCTCTCCTCGACAATACCCATGCCACGCTCAAGCGCTTTTATCGTGAAAAAGGACGCATCCGTCTTCAGCCTGCGAACTCAACCATGAAACCGATCTACGCATTCGACCCGTTGATACAGGGGGTGGTGAGAGCCGTCATACGTTCCTTTAGACCGAAGTTCACATAAATCCTTTTGTCATTCCGAATCCCCGCCAAAGGCGGGGTGAGGAATCCCTTTTAGACCTGGGCGCTGACAGATATACGCGGCTTCTCAGTTTGAAAGCGATTCCTCCCTCTCTTCCCGATTGCCATCGGGACTCGGATCGGAATGACAAAGTGAGGGCTGGGTTTTGTGCATCCTGACGGCCGAATACGAGGGGGGTGAGCACAAGCATGAGCCGGTCTCCATTCCTCTGGAGACAGGTATGCTCCTCCCTCGCATGCGGCGGTCGTGATAGCAGGGAGTGGAAGTAGGGAGTCGGGAGTAGGTCTTTCTACTTCCCGCTCCCCACTTTCCCTTCTCAAAAAACCATCAACCACAAACAAATAACAAATATGCTCTCCTTCTTTAATCTCTTTTCCCCTATGGTATACGAAAAAGTGAATCAGCCCGTGGAAGTGTTGGCCGCGTTCCGGAATGACCGCACCGAACCCATGACCTTCAAGTGGGGGAAGAAGTATTACCAAATACGAAAAGTGAACTTGGTGCACAGCGAGCACAATGGACGGGAAAAGGTGTATTACTTTTCCGTGTCGGACGATGCGAACGCGTATCGTTTGTCATTTCGCACCGAGTCGCTCAAATGGATGCTCGAAGAGATATGCGAAGCGACGTAAAATATTCAGCGTTCTGTTGATAAGTTAAAAGTTATTCAATTTCTTTCACAGGTTATTGTACTTGTGCGGTGTGCGGGATGGCGGTACTGAATAGATATATGGACAGGCTGACTACTGCCGAGCTCGCTGACACCCTCGAAACGCTTAGAAGGAATGTAAGAGATCTTCTGTTCCGGACAGAGCTGGTTTCGGTCGGTGTGGAGTCGACCATACGGCATCAGGTCGAGAACCGGCGGCAATGCATTCAGATTCTTCAAGAATTGGAAGCTGTGACGGAGACCTATAAAATCTTTTTGCAACATATCGAATCCAGAGCCTATGAAAAAGAAGGACACGCAGGAAATTCTTGAAGCGATCTCCCGGGTCGAGTACAGACTCGGCCAAAGAATTGATGATGTCACAGGCAAGTGTTCTATTTTTGTTCTATGTTTTCCCGTCTCGTCGCCCACCTCGACATGAACTCGTTCTTCGCTACTGTGGAGCAGCAGGCGAATCCGTTTTTGCGCGGCCGGCCGGTGGGCGTATGCGCCTACCTGCACCGGAACGGCTGCGTTATTGCAGCCTCCGTCGAAGCGAAACAGCTGGGCATGAAGGTTGGTATGACCATGCAGGAGGCGAGGGAAAGGGTTCCGAACGCGGTTTTCGTGCAGAATGAACCGGCGAAGTACCGCGCCGTGACGTCTCGCATCTTTTCTATCCTGCACGAACTCACGGACCGGGTGGAACACTATTCTATCGACGAGGCATTCCTCGATCTTACGGGCTGGTATCGTGATCACGCCGAAGCGGCCTGGGCGCTCACGCGCGCGCGGCGGCGCATTTACGCGGAGGTGGGGGAATGGCTGCATTGCTCCATCGGTATTGCGCAGACGCGCTTTTTGGCCAAACTCGCATCGGATTATCAAAAACCCTGCGGGCTCACGGTTGTGACGCCGGAGAATCTCGACGAGGTTTTGGCATCCCTCGATCTGGAAGACATTTGCGGCATTGGGCCGCGCATGCGACGGCGTATTGCGCGGCTCGGGTATGCCACTCCGCTTGAGCTCAAACGCGCACCGCTCGAAAATCTCCTGAACGCCTTCGGGCAATATGGCTACACCATGTGGATGAAACTGAACGGGCAGGAGGTGGAGGACGTAGCCTCGGAAGCCGCGCCCCCGAAATCCATCGGACACTCGCATTGCATCCCGAACTCCGTGAACCGCGAAGGAAGGGTGGAAGCCGTGCTCACCAAGCTTACGGAACGCGCGGCGCGACGTCTCCGCCACGAGAAACTTTTGGCCGGATCCGTGTTCGTGTCCGTGGGGCTTCGCGGCGATGACGTGAACGGCTGGTATGGCGGAGGCGGCGGAGAATTCTTCCGTCTCGATGAGCCGGCGGACGATTCGTTCACGCTTGCGGGCGCGGCGCGGGAATTACTCTATGAACTTTGGGACGGCAGGGAACCCGTACGGTTTTTGGCCGTCACGTTTACCGAACTCTGTCACCCTTCCGGTCAGCTCAAATTTGGTGTGTGGGACGTAGGACGTGGGACGTGGGACGTGGGGAGGGAACGGGAACAGACCATGGAGCGGCTGGCGTGTTTGTCGAAAGCGGCGGATCTTGTGCGGGATAAGCACGGCGAAGAGTCCATCTCGCTCGGCGGGATGTTCCGTTTGAGCGGGGAGTATGCTCCCGACCGCATCGGCTTCCGGAAGACGGATGGTGTGGTGGTGAAGGGAGTGGGGGAGAAGAGTGCGTAGTTGCGTAGGATTTGGATGGCAAACATTGCGGGAAAATGCACGTATTTCTTACTATTTGACTGTCATGCCTTTTTCATTTACCGAATAGGATATGGGCAAAACGTATAATGATCATAAGGGATTACAGGTATGGCGGTCGGGGTATGAACTCGCCAAACGCATTTACCCTCTCTCAGCTCTCAAATACGAAGAGCAGCCATTTCTGTTCCTTCCAATCTTGCGGAGGGATACCGTAGACGCCGCTTCGGCTCACAGCTTCAATTTGCGCTGGTTGCCTATGGTTCCGCTTCAGAATTAGAGACACAGCTCATGCTTATCCAGGATTTAAAGTTAGCGGATACCGTACCGGTACGCAGCATCGAACAAGATCTCGAGCATGTGCTGAGACTCTTGAATGGGTATTGCACATATCTGCGCCATCAACGCAATGGAAAAACATCCGGAAGCAATGATTAAATGATTACGGTCATTTCGCCCTACGCAACTACGTACTACGCCACCACGCAACCCTTGTTTTTCCTACGCCCCACGCCCTACCCCGTCTACCTCACACATCCCGCCGTCACTCCCTCCGCATCCTGTTTGCATCCGTATGTTTTGGTATCGCCGTTCATGCGGCTCATATGGAGCTCGGTCCAGGTGACGCCCGCCTCGGTTGCGCGTACATCGCATTGCCACACGAGGGTATCGCGGTTTTGGTATTTCGGTTTGCAGAATTGTTTGCAGTCCCAATCGCGGCCGTCCGTTCTGATATCCGCGGCGCGCGTTTCCGTGAGAATGCGTAACATGTTTTCTGCCGTGCAGGCGCCGTCCACAGGCTCGTCGCGTTCCACCATCCATGTGCGGATGGTTGCCCGGTCGTCCAGGGAGCATAAAAACGTAGGCGTTGTTCCTTCGGGCAGGGAATCGCGGAGCTGATCCAGAAACAGCGGTTCCGCCTGTTCCGGAAAATGGATATTGATCGCAAGGTTGATGCCGTTCTGATCACCCGATGCATATGCATTGAGCCAGTTTTCAAAGCCCTGCCGGTCGCGGAAGGAAATGCAGAGCGGGCTGTACCCGGCCATGGCCGTGCTTGACGCGACCCGGAATTCGATGCGGGAATCCGCGGAAGGAGGCGCGGATGCGCAGCCCGCGCCTGCAAGAATCACGATGGCAAGGAAGGCGATGGTCCGTTGCATGAATCTGCATCGTACCCGCCCACGCATGCGGCGTCGAGCCTTGCCTGCATAACGGCATCGGGATAACCTCTCACGCATGGCGGACAAGAGACCGTTCAGCGAATATGAGCCCAAGTGGCAGGAACGCTGGGAAATTGACGGCGTTTATTGCGCCGAGGATGTTCCGTTATCGAACAAAGCGGAAAAATTCTACGGCCTGATCGAGTTTCCGTACCCCTCCGGCGAGGGATTGCATGTGGGACACCCGCGTTCCTATACGGCGATCGATGCGGTGACGCGCAAGCGGCGCATGGAAGGGAAAAACGTGCTCTATCCCATCGGCTGGGATGCCTTCGGCTTGCCGACGGAAAATTACGCGATCAAAACTAAAACCAAGCCGCAGGATGCGACGGCCAAGAATGTCGCGAACTTTAAGCGCCAGTTAAAAAGCATCGGCTTCGGCTTTGACTGGACGCGCGAGGTGAATACGACGGATCCCTCCTATTACACATGGACGCAGTGGATGTTTTTACAGTTCTTCAAAGCACGATTCGACGAGAAAAAGGGAAAAGCGGTTTATGTGAAAGATCCGGACGCTCCCGTCCCCGCAAATAGTCAAGAACGACACGCCAACAGCCAGCCCCGCCTGGCCTACAAGGCCACGACGAACATCAACTGGTGCCCGCGCTGCAAAATCGGTTTGGCGAACGAAGAGGTTGTTGCTGGCGCTTGCGAACGCTGCGAGTCGCCGGTGGAACGCCGCGAAAAAGCGCAGTGGATGATCGGCATTACGAAATATGCGGACCGCCTGATTGAGGATTTGGACACCGTGGATTATCTCGACAAGATCAAAATCCAGCAGGTGAATTGGATCGGCAAAAGCGAAGGCGCATACGTGGATTTCGAGCTTTCTTCCGGCGATATCGTTACCGTCTTCACCACGCGTCCCGATACGCTTTTCGGCGTAACCTATCTGGTGTTTTCGCCGGAACATCCTTTTGTGCATCAATGGGTGCGTGAAGGCGCGGCCCTGAACGGCGACGAGATGATGGCGTATCAAAAACAAGCTGCGGCCAAAACCGATATCGAGCGCGGCGCCGACAACAAAGAAAAAACTGGGGTACTCGTACAAGGCATTACAGCCGCACATCCCGTAAACGGCGAACAGCTCCCGGTGTACATCGCCGAGTATGTGCTCGCCGGTTATGGCACGGGCGCCATTATGGCCGTGCCCGCGCATGATGAGCGGGATTTTGCATTCGCAAAGAAATTTGATCTTCCCATTGTGGAAGTCGTGGAGCCCACGGAATCCGTGGAAGGGTGCTTTTCGGGAGAGGGAACGGCGGTCAACTCCGATTTTCTAAACGACCTTTCGACACGGAATGCGAAAGAGACCATGATCGCTTGGTTGGAAAAGCAGGGGAAAGGAAGCCGCACCATCAACTACAAACTCCGCGACTGGGTGTTTTCGCGCCAGCGATACTGGGGCGAACCCATTCCCATTATCATCTGCAAAGACTGCGGTTATGTGCCGGTTCCTGAAGACCAGCTCCCCGTGTTTTTGCCGGAGGTTGATTCGTATGAGCCCACGGATACCGGCGAGTCGCCGCTTTCCAATATCCGAGATTGGGTGGAAGTGCCGTGTCCGCATTGTGGCAAGCCCGCCGAACGTGAAACGGACACCATGCCCAACTGGGCAGGGTCGAGCTGGTATTTCCTCCGATACTGCGACCCGCATAATGGCAAGGCTTTTGCCGACCCGGACAAGCTCAAATTCTGGATGCCCGTCGACCTCTATAACGGCGGCATGGAGCACACCACGCTGCATCTGTTATATTCCCGCTTTTGGCACAAGGTATTGTGGGATCTCGGACACATTCCACGCGCATGCGGGCCGGAACCCTACGCCGTGCGCCGTTCGCACGGACTCATTCTGGCCAAAGGAGGAGAAAAAATGTCCAAGTCCAAAGGCAATGTGGTGAATCCGGACGATATCGTGCGGCAATACGGCGCGGACGTGCTTCGCGTGTATGAAATGTTCATGGGGCCATTCGATCAGCCCGTGCCATGGGACACGAATGGCATCGAAGGCGTGAAACGGTTCCTCGATAAAGTATGGCGCATGCAGGAAATCGTTGATTCAAAAGGTGAAGACCTTGAGCCTCCGACGCTTGTCCATCAAACCGTCAAAAAAGTGAGCGAGGACATTGATACGCTCCATTTCAACACGGCGATATCGGCGCTCATGGTGATGGCCAACGCATATGTGACGGGGAAAGCCGTTACCGTTATGCCGCCGAATGTCTATCGAATCTATCTCAAACTTCTCGCGCCCTTTGCGCCGCATCTGGCGGAGGAGCTCTGGCACAGGCTCGGCGAAGAGTCGTCCATCCATCTTTCCGCATGGCCATCGTATGATCCCATCAAAACCGTCACATCGAGCTTTGAACTTGTGGTGCAGGTAAACGGCAGGGTCCGCGATCGCTTTCGGGTTCCGGCAAGCATTTCCGAACAGGATGCCATTGCCAAAGCGCTTGCATCAGCGAACGTACAAAAGCATCTGGAGGGAAAAGAACCGAAGACTGTCAAGTACATCCAAGGCAAACTGGTTACTATCGCAACATAAGGCGGGGAATCTTCCCCGCTGTTGCATTTTCTGCGCGTCTGATAGCGTGTCCGCGCAATATGCGCGTTGCTGTTATTGGAACAGGATATGTCGGACTCGTATCCGGCGCCTGTCTGGCGGATGTAGGTCATCGCGTGACGTGTGTGGATGCGGTGTCGGAAAAAATCGAACATCTCCGCCGCGGCAAACTGTCAATTTTTGAACCAGGGCTGGAAGAACTTTTTGTCCGTAATACCGAGGCCGGACGTCTGTCTTTCACTACGTCATACGGTCAGGCTTTATCGGGAGCGGACATCGTTTTTGTGGCTGTGGGTACGCCGTCAGCGGACGACGGTTCGGTAGATATGAGCGCCTTTGACGCGGCGGTTTTGTCCATCGCAGAAGCGCTTTCCGGTTATGCGGTCGTGGCAAACAAAAGCACCGTTCCGGTGGGGACGGCCGAGCGCGCGGAGGGCATGATCCGGTCGGCGTATGGCGGAGATTTTAACGTTGTTTCGAATCCCGAGTTTCTCCGCGAAGGGCATGCGGTATTCGATTTTTTGCATCCGGCGCGCATTATCGTCGGTTCGGCATCCGCACGCGCGACGGATATGATGCTGCGTCTTTATGCGTCTCTCGATGGCAAAAAGCTCGTTATGGACCGGAGGAGCGCGGAGCTCACGAAATATGCGGCAAATGCTTTCTTGGCCGCGAAAATTAATTTCATCAATGAGATTTCGCATTTGGCGGAATCCGTGGGCGCCGACATCGACGAGGTGGCAAAGGGCATCGGCAGCGATCCGCGCATCGGCAATGATTTTTTACGGCCCGGTCCCGGATGGGGCGGAAGCTGTTTCCCCAAGGACGTGCGCGCTCTCATTCGTCTCGCGGACCGGCACGGGGAAGCCCTTCCCATTACGCGGGCCGCATATGCCATGAATGCGCGTGCGCGCGTCCGGATTATTGACCGGCTCGATCGGGCCATAGGCGGCTGTTCGGGCAAGCGCGTCGCCGTCTTCGGGCTTGCTTTTAAGGGAAATACAAACGATACGCGCGAATCGGCGTCCATTGACCTTATCAATCATCTGCTTCAACGGGGCGCGGAGGTTCGTGCATATGATCCGGTGGCCCGCCTTCCGTCCGGCGTACTCCATAACGGGTATGAGCTCGTCCATGCCGGAAGCGTGTATGAGGCCGCGGAGGGCGCGGACGCATGCATTCTTGCCACGGACTGGGAAGAATTCCGCGCCATGAATTTGCCGGAGCTTGCGTCCTGCATGTCGGGAAATTGTCTGTTTGACGCCAGAAATCTTCTGGATTCCGCGGAGGCCATGCGGTCAGGACTCATGTATCTCTGCATCGGAAAACCGTCCCGTCATTCGCTGTTCTGATACGGTATTTTGTTGATTCGGTTCGGGACATCGTTTTGAAAAAGGCGATTTTTTGACCGTACATAACGCTTGACGCGGGAGAGGTTTTATTGCTATGACCGTTTCGGTGTTGATTTGCACATTCTTTTTGCACGACATCCTGCAATATGCAGGAACCGGCATACTCGCCTTGGACGCGTATGAGGAATAGGCGCCATGAAGAACAAAAGAGCCATGGCCTATGCCATAACCGTGGATTATGCTCTTCGGCCTGCGGAGGGCCTTCGTGAGGCCTTCGACCGCGTAGGGCAGGAATTTTGGGACGTTTCCGGTTGGGAACGTTTGGAGGTTTGCCTCAAGGTTCCCTGCGACGGCACCAGGGAAATAACCGTTCATCTCATCGAATTCGGCGAGGGTATTTCAACGGCGGATGCGCTTCGCGCTTTGGGACAGCGGGGGTATCGCCCAGCGACCTTCGAAGAATTCGTCGCATTCATCTCGGCGTATCCCGGGACAGTCAGCGAAGTGCCGATTGCGGCCGCAGGCACACGGGGGTTGTGGAAAGGCTGTATACCCTGCCACGCGTTCGCCTCTCTCGAAGACTCGAAACGGTGTCTGACCGTTGCCGACGAATGGAGCGGACCGTGCTTCCATCTGGCCGTCCGCCACCTCCGTCTCATGCACTAGGGCCACAATGTTTTCCGCGGCGCGTTTGCAAAAGCAGATGTGCCGCGTTTTTTTGCCGAAAAACAGCATGCGCAAAATGTGCTACGGAATGGAATATGGGCGCACATTCCGTTCCGCGCATCATGACGGCGGCATCTTTTGGATTCCTGTCCGGCATTCTGCTGCATGCCGGGTGGCTCCGGCCCGTCCCGTTTCTGGCGATGGCCGTCGCCATGCTTCCGCTTCTGTTTGTCCGCCACCGTATCGTCTGCATCGGGTATGCGGCCTGTCTCTTCGGCTTTATCCGCTTCGACATGACGCTTCCATTGCCTTCCGAGGCGCTGGCCGAAGCGGTTGGGCGCGAGGCGAGCTTTATCGGGATTGTCCGGGAGATGCGCATCTATCAGGCAACGATTGCCGTGCGGACTATGGACGATAGGGTCGTTTCATCGCGTTCGCTCATTTCGGTTTCCCCGGGAAGCGCAACGCTCTCCGAAGGGCAGACGGTGCGCGTCGCATGCCGCCTCGCCATGCTGGACCTTGCGGACAAGAAATCTCGTTTTCTTGCGCGCCGCGGGGCCTTCTTTCAATGCAAAGGAACAACCGTCGTTCGTCTTGTCGCATTCGCGCCGCCGTATTTCGCACCCGCTGCGCTTGCCAATTGGCGCAAGGCCTTGTCCGCGCGCATACGCGCGGTTTTTCCCGGCGATGAAGGCGCGCTGCTTTCCGGCATTCTGTATGGCGAGCGCGGCTTTACCAAACGCATGAACGACGCGTTCCGCATGGCGGGCATGACGCATCTTATTGCTGTGTCCGGTTCGAACATTACGCTCGTTGTTTCACTCTTTGTGCCTTTTTTGCTCGTGCTCGGCTATCGTCGCACATCGGCCATTGTCCTTTCCGGACTGGGAATTCTTTTGTTCGCGTTTTTCGTAGGCGCGGAAGCCTCCGTCATTCGCGCCGCCATTATGGGCTGGCTCGCCCTGCTTGCGCGCGCTTTCGGCCGCAAGCCGAAAGCCGGGCACCTGCTCCTTGTGGCTGCGGCCGTTATGACGCTCGCCGATCCCTGGGCGCCTGCCTTTGATGCCGGATTCGCTCTGTCGTTTTTGGCTACGTGGGGGCTCATTGCATTGAGTCCATTCGTCTCAGAGCGTCTCCGTTTCGTACCCGAGCGTTTCGGGCTGCGTGAAATCACCGCGACGACCTTTTCGGCCACCCTCGTCACGACGCCATACAGCCTGTGGGCGTTTCAAGAGAGCTCGCTCGCCGGGCTCATCACCAATCTTTTCGCCATCCCGCTCATCGGGCTTGCCATGGCATGGGGCGCCCTTGCCATTGCCGTCGGTCCCGTCATTCCGGCAGTTGCATGGCCTGCGCAGGGCTTCCTGCATGCCATCCTCCGCATCGCAGAAACGGCGAATCGATTTCCCTGGCTCGCATATGCATTGCCGATCCCGCTTTGGGCCATGGCGGCGATTTATACACTGATCGCAGGCGCCGGCATGCATCTCAAACGGAAAAAATATCCACAGCCTGGGGTCCTGGAGGCCCATATTCCGTCCCGCATCCGCGCCTTTGTCAGAGCGTTCTGACGTGAGGCGTTTGTCATGTTCCCCAAGGATTCTTTTAGGCATGCGCCGGATGTCGAGCGTCGAGAAGATGCATTCCGTGTCATCCCGGAACGTGACAGTTTTCTACGATGTATGCGCATTGTCATGTCTCGTTATGCGTTTCTGACACATTCGATTGACCGTCTTTCCATGTATTTTACGATGAAGATGTGACCGTAATGCGCCGGAGAGGGCGCAGAACGGACGCACCTCAACATTGCGAAGACGATCGATGCAGAAGCAGAAGAGGTCGCCGGTACGGGCGGCGTGTCACGGGTGGTGCCGGCACGACTGCCGCGGGATGGTTGTTCGTCGCAACTGGCCCGCCGAAGTACCCCGGGGGAATGCGATCTCAAGCTCTCGGTTCACGGAAGGAAAACGCTTCCGAAAGACGCATGCGCGGCGTTCCGCCTGCAATGTGCAAAGCCGTCCGGCAAAGCATTGCACGGCCCGATTGTCGGCACCCGACACGGCGCCGCCGCTCATGGCGCATCGACATCGCCATCCGCCGCTCCGCGCCTGCCCGACGAAGGCATGCCGCGAACGGCGCATGTGGGGAGGGACCTGTATGGAGGCCCTCCCCCGCGAGGCCCTTCTTTTCATCCCACGGACATGTAGGTGGGATGCCGGAACGGGCGTCACCGTGACGTTTCATCCGTCGCACTTTTCACAAAAGGAGATTGACATGGTTTCTCGAAAGGCTCTTTGCCTGATGCTGTTTTGCGCGGCGGTCGTTCTGGCGATCGCCTGCGGAAGTTCGGACAACAGGGAACCTCAAGACCCCGGCGTCCCCATCAATTCAATTGCGGAGCAGGGCAGCGCGGCTTGCACTGCCGCATGGTTCCGCTATCCCACCACCCCGGCCGATTTCGCGAAGCTCTACAAGAACCGCGGCTTCTATACGGACGGGAATCATCTGGGTCGCGACATCGCCTATCCCGAAGGTACGGGGATTCATCCAATCGCCTGCGGGGCCATCAGGGTCTATCGTCCGGCAACGGGCTATGGCCGCCTCGTTACGGTCATCGAACACACGCTTCCGGCCCCGGTGAGCGTCGAGAACGGCGTCGGCAAAACCGTCAGCGTCAAAACCTTCCTGTCCATCTACGGGCATCTTCGGACGAGTCTGGGTCCAAAGCCGGACGGATCGGTGACGGATCTTGATTTTCGGCCCGGCGACGGCATTGGGACGGACGAGACGCTGGGGTATGTGGACGCGGATGCCACGAACGGGGACGGCGCGGAACACTTGCATCTCGGCATTCGGCTGCAAAGCTATGCCGAGGCCGTCGCCACCGACCCGTATCCCTTCCGCGGCTATGACGATCCCGTGTCGAGCAAGAGAACATGGTTTGCGGATCCCGACACTTTCCTGAAAAGTCTTATGAAGGCGAACATGACGGTACGCTGGCATCCGACGGGAACCATTCTCACGCGGCAGACCGACGGGACGCATTGGCGCGTCGGGAAGGAATCGCTTTCTTTCATTCCACCGGCGGTGTTTCTCGCGGATCATCTTGCCGGCCGCGATATACCGGTGTCGGATGAAGAATTCCACTGCCTTGGCGGCCGGACACAGGATGTCGTTTCCGAGCTGGCCGGTCACAAGCTCATCCGTTTCAGCGGCAAGCCGGCAGTGTACGAATACGCGGGCACGGCTCCCGGTTCCTCGCGATGGACATTCCTGAATGAACCGTCGTTCTTTTCGTGGGGGTGGGCATTCGGACAGGAAGAAGTCCAACCCGCGTCTGCGGAAGCCGCGTTTTTCGGCCAAACGAAAAACGCCGGATATCGGCGGCTTCGCGAAGGCTCGCTCGTGAAAGGAAAAGGGGAAAGCGAGGTATCCGTGGTCTCGGACGGGCGCCGTCTGCCAATCTACGACTGGGCAACCTTTCTCGCGCTCGGCTACAAGCCGGAGCAGATTTACGAGGTCGACCCGGGAGTCATCGACGAGACCGCAGGTCCGCGAGGCCCGGTGATAACGCCGGATGACATTCAGGTGTGTCATACGCCAACGTCATGCGTTACGGATTGCGGGGGACCTCCTCCGCCGTCTTCACATGCGGATGCGGGGAATAATGCGCCTGCCGATGCCGGAGCGCCACCGGATCAACCCAAACCTGCAGACGCGGGATCCGTGAATGAGAGCCAACTTCTCCTCACGTTTCAGGGTCCCATTGCCGGAGCGTATACACTTGCCGGATGGTGGCCCGGGCATGACTGGCAGACCATTGCCGCATGCCCTGACACGAATACGGGCGACAAGGAGTTCGTCTGCGATCTCGGATTTCTTTCCGGCGCATCCTCGTTCGAGTTTCAGGTGAATCTCCCGGATGGGCGATACTGGGGAGACCAGTCCTGCGGCACCGGCGGATGCAATACGCCCGTCGGCACGCTCGTCATTACCAAAGGAGGCGCGATCGTTCCATACAGCTTCATCCCTAATCCGTCCGGGGCGCCGTACTATAATGGACTGCTCGCTCCCGTTCCCTAATCTTCCAATCTTCCTTGTTTCGCGCGGCCCTGGACCCTCCGGCAGGGCCGCGCATTTTATCCACAGCCGCTGTATATGCCTATGTGATAAGGTAGGACGGTTTATAGAACAAATATAGAACACTATCATTCTTGATCCGCGTAATGTTTGTATGACCAAGGCAAAAATCAGCGACCCGCGCCTTTTGGCCGCGCAGGAAGCCATCGATCAGATTAAAGACCGCTTCGGCGAAGGATCCATTATGCGTTTCGGGGAAGCGAAGCGCAGTTCCGTCGACGCCATTCCCACCGGGTGCCTGTCTTTGGATATCGCGCTCGGCATTCTCGGGGTGCCGCGCGGACGCATTATCGAAATCTACGGCCCGGAGGCATCCGGGAAAACCACGCTCGCCCAGCACATTATCGCCGAAGTCCAGCGCATGGGCGGCATGGCCGCGTTTATTGATGCCGAGCACGCGCTCGATCCGGACTATGCGCGGAAAATCGGCGTGCGCGTGGATGAAATGCTTATTTCGC
Source organism: Candidatus Uhrbacteria bacterium (assembly GCA_003576745.1). Classification (GTDB taxonomy): domain Bacteria; phylum Patescibacteriota; class Patescibacteriia; order 2-12-FULL-60-25; family 2-12-FULL-60-25; genus 2-12-FULL-60-25. Next base: position 31,251 of record QEVR01000001.1, read on the forward strand.
AGCCCGACACCGGCGAGCAGGCGCTCGATATCGTCGAAACGCTCGTTCGTTCGAATGCGATCGACGTTATTGTTGTGGATTCGGTTGCCGCACTTACGCCGAAGGCGGAAATCGAAGGCGAAATGGGAGACAGTCACATGGGATTGCAGGCGAGGCTCATGAGCCAGGCGCTTCGAAAACTCACCGGTATTATTTCCAAAACAAAAACCGTCGTAGTGTTCATCAATCAAACGCGCTTAAAAATCGGCGTTGTATACGGCAATCCGGAAACCACCACGGGCGGCGTCGCGCTAAAGTTTTATGCATCGCAGCGCATCGAGGTTCGTCGCGCCGCCCAGATTAAAATGGGGGAGCGCATAATCGGCAATCGCGTGAAAGTCAAAATCGTCAAAAACAAGGTTGCCGCACCTTTCCGAACCTGCGAATTCGACATCATGTACAACGAGGGCATTTCCATTGCCGGCGATGTGCTCGACATTGCGCAGGAATACGGCATCGTAAAGCGTTCGGGAAACAGTTATGCCTATGAAGGTGAAAAGCTCGGGCTCGGTCGAGAACAGGCCAAGAACGCCCTCAAGGAACGGCCGTCCATGCTGGCGGATATCCGGCAGAGGGTTGTGGAGGCATTTAAGAGTCAGGAAGGACTGGAACTTGCCGAACCGCTTGTTCCGGCGGATACGGATTCATCCGGCGCACCCGAGGAATTATCCTGATATTCGCGCCCGGATAGCTTGGGCCATGGCGGCGAGCTCCTCGTGCGTCGCTTCGCGCGCATTCGCGGAATCCAAATCCCCGGGTCCATTGATCGGGATGAGTTTGATGTGGGCATGCGGTACCTCCAAGCCTTCGATGACAAGTCCGACCCGCACGCTTCCCGCAGCCTCGCGTATGGGTTCGATAAGCTTCTTGGTTGCAAGGAGAAGCGCGCAAAAATCCTCGTCGTTCATATGGAAGGCATTGTCGATTTCCTGTTTCGGAACCACAAGCGTCATGCCCGGCTGAATGGGTCTGATATCGAGAAACGCGAAGACGCGTTCATCCTCCCAGATTTTGTGACAAGGAATCTCACCATTTATAATGCGGGTAAAGATGGATGGCATAGCGTCCCCACTCTAGCAAATACCTTGAAACTCACCTAATCTATCCGCATGGCTCGCAGACGACGAAGGCGTTTCCGAAAGCTCGATTTTTCTCTGGATCCCGAAACCAGAAGGGGGATATTCACGGTTTTTTTGTTTTTGTGCGCCTTTCTTATTCTCCTGTCTATTTTTGGCCTTGCCGGGAGCATCGGAAATGCCGTGGATGCGGGCGTTTCACAGGTTTTCGGTTGGGATAAATTGTTCGTGCCGTTTTTTTTGATCGCTTGGGGCTATCACCTCATCGATCCCGAAAAATTGCCCATGAATGCCTCGAATTTTGTGGGATTCGCGTTGTTTTTTGTGGGGCTGAACGGGTTTATGCATGCTGTCAGTTTTCCCTCGGTTACCGTGCTGGATGATGCCGCGCTCCGTGGGGCTGCAGGAAAACTCGGTCAGCTTCTTGCCGAGCCTGCATTGACCCTGCTGGGGTTCGCGGGGACGATTACCCTGTTCCTGGCGATATTCGTCACATCGCTCCTGCTCATCTTCAATACGTCGTTGCAGGCCATCATCGATGTTTTTACGGCTGTTTGGCGTGGATGCGTGTGGCTGCTAAAGCTCCTTGCCCGGCCTTTTGTCTGGCTCTTTCGGAAGAAATCCGCCTCTCCCGATACATATGAGGAAGAAACGGGGGAGGATGGGGAAGAAGAAGTTCCGGATGAAGAAGCTGAAGAAGAGGAAGAAGAAGACGAAATTGAAGAAAACGAATCCGCACCAGATGGAACGCGAAGGACATCCGTTGTTCCGAAGAAAACAAAGCCCAAGCGCCGCCGCGCCATGATCGAGGTGCCCCTTGATCTGCTCACGAAGCGCGATGACCGTCCGACATCGGGCGACCTCGAGCATAATAAGGAAGTCATTCGGAAAACGCTGGCTCAGTTCGGCATTAAGGTGGAAATGGGGGATGTGGCCGTGGGGCCCACCGTCACGCAGTTCACGTTTAAGCCAGCCGAGGGAGTTAAGCTCACGCGCATCACCGCCTTGCATAATGATCTCGCGCTCGCACTGGCGGCACACCCCATACGTATCGAAGCGCCCATTCCGGGTAAGTCTCTTGTAGGCATTGAGGTGCCGAATAAGAGCGTGGCTATGGTCGGTCTCCGGGAAATGCTGGAATCGGCTGCGTATCAGGACAAACAGCGGAAAATGTCCATTCCATTCAGTCTCGGCAAGGACGTGTCCGGCACGCCCTGCGTGGCCGATCTCGCCAAAATGCCGCACATGCTCGTGGCGGGGGCAACCGGTTCCGGCAAATCCGTTTGCATGAACATTCTCATCATGTCCCTGCTGTACAATCACGGACCCGATGATCTGAAGTTCATTCTTGTGGATCCAAAGCGTGTGGAGTTCCCCGTGTATAACGGCATTCCCCATCTCATTACGCCTGTGATTACGAAGGTGGAGGACACGGTGAATGCGCTCAAATGGACGCTTCGCGAAATGGACCGGCGCTTCGATATTCTTTCCTCCTTCGGCGCCCGCGATCTCGCGTCGTACAATCAGCGCTCCAAAGACAAATTACCGTATCTCGTATTCATCATCGACGAGCTCGCCGACCTTATGGTTACCTCCGGCGCGGAGGTGGAAGGACCCATCGTCCGTCTGGCGCAAATGGCTCGCGCGGTGGGCGTCCATCTCGTGCTCGCGACCCAGCGCCCTTCCGTGGACGTGCTCACGGGACTCATCAAAGCGAATGTGCCCGCGCGCATGGCATTTTCCGTCGCCTCTTCCACGGATTCACGGACAATTCTCGATCAGGTCGGGGCGGAAAAACTGCTCGGACGCGGCGATATGCTTTATCAGACGGCGGAGATGTCGGCGCCCAAGCGCGTGCAGGGGGCATTCGTAGGCGATGATGAAGTGCGCCGTGTGGTGGAGTTTCTCAAGTCCAAATACGGCCCTGCGGATTATGACGCAGAAGTCATCGAACGAAAACGCGGCGCATTGGTTTTGGGAAGCGGCTCATCCGACGATGGCGATGCGGATCCGCTCCTGGAGAGCGCCATGGAAGAAATCGTACGCGCCGGAAAAGCATCCGCCTCGCTCCTTCAGCGGCGGCTCAAAGTCGGATATGCGCGTGCGGCGCGCATTCTGGATTTGCTGGAGCAGTCCGGATACATCGGTCCGGCTGACGGCGCCAAACCGAGAGACATTCTGAAAGCCGATTTTTCATCGCAAACGGAGGAAGTATTTTCGGACGATGAAGGATCGGACGACATGTCATCCTCCGCAGGAGAGGACGATGAAGGCGATGAAGACGGGGATATGTCTGACGAGACTCTTTCAGGCGAGGAAGATATGGCTCGAGATACGTCCGATGCCGATGATGGGGACGATGAAGAGAACGAGGAGGATGAACGAAGAGTATGACGTTCCTGCACAAACGCGTCGGCGATGGCAATACGGCCTTCGGTGCGGATTTGCGCGACCTCCGCGACCTCCGGGGGATTAGTCTGGAACAGGCGTCTGCGGAAACGCATATTCAACGATCGTTGCTGAAGGCGTTCGAAGAAGATCGTCTGCGGGATATCAACGATCCTATTTTTGCCGAAAGGCATTTTCTTGCATATGTCGATTATCTCGGCGGGTATCGTCCGTATTTTACGGCCCGCTACGCCAATCAGCTTGCGGCCCTGAACTCTCGGCGCACCATTGGCGACCTGCTTCCGCGCCAGCGCAGCGTACGGCCTCTGGATTTTTTTGTCGGGCCCCAGTTTTTGGCATTCCTCGGCGTTCTTACGCTCGCCGGCGTTCTCGGCGCCTATGTGCTGTGGCAGGCTCGCGCCGTGAATACGCCGCCGCCGCTTGTTGTCTCCGCGCCTGTCGACGGAGCGCGTCTTGATACGGCGCGCGTGCAGGTGGTCGGGCGCACGATTCCCGAGGCAATCGTCACGGTGAATGGCCAAGACGCGCCGGTAGACGGAGACGGGGTTTTTCACGCGGCGCTCGATATTCGTCGCGGAACCACGGTGATTACCGTCATCGCAAAACGGCGGCGCGGCAGCGAGACGCGCCTGGAGCGCCATGTTGTCTTTGATCGTCCGCTTCCCGATTCCGAAGAACTGGAGCAACTCCTCGCGCCGCCTCCAGAAGGCGCTACGACCACGAATAAGACGCCTTTCTAAACGCACACATCCCCCAGGGTTTCTGGGGGATGTGTCATTCTGCGCACAAGGCTGCAACGGGACGCCACGTAAAGTCGGATGTCTTTATCGACGGGAGGAGAGAGATTCCCCGGTTTTCACCGGGGAGGGCCGTCAAAGAAGATATCCTGGGAACGTACGCCACGCCGCAGCCTTTTGAGCATAATCCTCTCCTCGGAAGCTCTCGGAAGCATTCGGGGAGAGGGCGCGTCATTTGCGGACGCGCTTGGAAAAAAGATCATTGAGCTTTTTGCGCCGCTCGAAATTTGCAAACGTAACCGTGCTGCGTAACGACCGTTTCGTGCGGATTTTTCGTTCGGGTCGGTACCTCGAGAGCAGCACGACGGCGCTGACGGCGCTCAAAATCAAGATGGCAGGGATGTCAAGATGCGAAATGTGCGAGCGAAGAGCTTCAATGACTGCGTTCACGTTTCTCTTCCGGGGAGCATAGCGTAGGAAACCCGAGACACGGTGTCAATGAGATGTTGATCGCGGCCGCAATCCGTTCTTGGCGGCCGCGATCAATTGCGCGTTTCGAGCACGGAGAAGCGGAGTTCCGTGATGGCGCCGAGCTCCCCGTCGGGAGTGACAATCCAGTCATGTGTCCCTGTACAGCGGGCAAGGCGGAACCGGCGATCCAGTTCCGCAATGTAGCGTTCGAACAGGGGCATGGGTAGCACCACGGTTTCCGGGTCGTCGCATGTCATGGCGACGCATTCCCGATACTCAATGCCGATGAGCGTTAACGTCCGCTGACGGTAGGCGCAGGCATAGGCAATCAGCGCATCGAATTTTTTTCGATAGAGGTCCATGAAAGAGGCCTGTCCCTTTCTTCACCTCGCTTTCGTCCGCGATTGGCATCGCGGCCGCAAGTGAGGCGGGGAGACGAGTGTCGTCAAGACCCTCGCCTCCTCCGAGAAGCGACATATCCGTGAGAATATGTCGTGAAAGCGCCAGCATGGGTGCGCTTTCGTCCTCCCTCCTCCTCTGTTCTCTCTCCTCTTGGCTCCCGGTTGCGGGAGCCGAAACGAAAGGATGCGCGGCATCCGTTCGTTTCGACCCCCGAATCGCCAAAAGGAAATTCAGGAGTCGGGTTGGTATTGAATGTTCGGATCTCTTTCGAGACCGCTTCGATGCTTTTCGTTCGGAACAGCATCGGAGTGGTCTGCGGTGAAGCGAGTGCTTCACCGCAGGGGAGTGACTCCCTAGTTGAGTGCGGGCGTAGACGTTCCCGCGGACGCGGCTTCCGCCTTGTCCGGGGACGTTTCCTCGCCGCCGGATGAGCTGCCTTCCGCAGAGCTGTCCGGCTCCGCGGGCGGCGTCGTGCTCGGATGCGGAACGGCTGCTACCGTTACCGGGCCGGCATCGTCGCTCGGAATTCCCGGCTTTGCCGCGACGGACGCGACAACGGCTTCTTTCCGTCCCGCCTTTTTGGCCTCTTTTCGTTCGGCCTTTTTGTCCATTCGTTCTTGTTCGCGGATTTTTTCGTACGGGTCGTGCGAAATGGCCGCAAATTGTTCGACGAGACTCGGAAGCGTGAGGCTGCCGAGCAGCGTCCGAATGTCCCCGCCCTTCAGGGTGAGGGTGAGCTCGGCTTCGTCCGGCACGCTCTCCGAGAGCTTGCGGACCATGTCGTGCGGGAGCATGGCGCGTCCCGCGTCCGAGTCCACGGACTTGGCGATTTTCTCGATCGTCCTCGACGCGGGCACCACATGCGTCACCGCTTCGAGGAGAACTGCCGGGACGGCCGCGAAGCGGTTCCGGTAGAAATCCTGCGAAATGACGATGTCGACGATTTGCTCCTTGCGGAGCAAGAGCGCCCAGCCGTAGACGTGCTCCTTGTTCCCGTCGCGGGTTTTTTGTACCCGTCCGATCAGGATGTTCCCGATCTTGCCGTAGAGCAGAAGATTTTTCACCGTGTCCGGTTTCGCTTCGGCGCCCGGAACCCACTCGTGCCGCGGCAATTGGGGAGCATACACGAAGTATCCGTGCGTGCCCGGCCTGTAGAGCTTGTTCCGGTTTTCTTCCCGGAAGGCTTCCCAGATATGGCTGATCGGGAAGCTCACGGTGACGTCCTCCTGATCCTCGCCCGCAGACAGCGGCTGTCCGAGCATGTCGGTGGGAAAAGCGTGCTCGCGCTCGTCGAGCTCATAGAGCTTGACGTTGCGGTCGTGTCCGACCACGCCGCTGCCGGCGACATGGTAGGTGATGTCCAGCTCTTCCGTGTTCGGCACGCCGTACTTGGCGAGCCTTTTCACGAGTTCCGCCCGCCGCGAGGCGAGCTCGGAACGCTTCTTGCGTTCGTACCAGAGCTTTTTGCCGGCATCGTCCACGGCCTTTTTGAGCGCGCCCAAGTCCTGCTCGCCGGGATTCGCCTTCATCCAGGCGATCTTCCAGTTGTCGAGCGCCGCGAAGAGCTCGCGGAGCTGGCGCTTCTTCTCCCGTTCCCGGTCGCGCCCTTCCTTGGTTTTCACGTTCAGCGTGCGGAGATCTTTTTCGATTTCCGCCACGGCATCCCGCATTTCGCGGTACTCCGGATCCTTCATCCAGAAGCCCTCTCGCGCGGTGCGCGCCGTCTGATACGGCTCTTCTGCGGCCGCGAGCGCGGCCACTGCCTTTTGGATGTCGGGGTTCTCGTCGAGCGCCCGTTCGAAGGCGCGCTCGAAGAACTCGCAGGAGCTTCCGACATGGCACACGAGGTGCGTGTCGAAATCCGGGAGCTCCACGGCGCCTTTCTTCCCTTGGTCGTTCACCAGGGTACGGTCGGGGAGTCGCCGCGTATTCATTGCGAGCGCCAGGCGCTTATGACCGATGAGTTCGCCGGGTTTGTAGTCCAGCGCGCCGTTTGCAATGAGCGGCAGAACCATTCCCGTCACCTGCCGGTCGGACCGGATGCGGTCCATGGGCTCGAAGGTTCGTTCGAGCGGCCGATGCTTGTTCTCTTTTCTCATTCTTTCCTCCGGGAGCCCGTGAGGGCTGGAAAAGCCCACATGGGCCGGTTGGAAGTTCCGAGCAAGATCCTTCGTAGGTCAGGCTCAACTAAGGATTGTCGAAGATACGATTGCCACAAGAACTGTGGCCTGCGAGGCATTCTTCCTCGCCCGCGTAAACTCGTGATTCGAATTCGCGCCGGCGCGCAAGGAAACCATAGCCCGCACTTTCGGTTTTTCCAAGAGCATATGTTTGTTTGGGACAATTTAACGGACGATTTCCCGAAACGGAATGGAGTCGGCTCATGCTTCGGCAATAGCCTGACACGAGCGAAGCGGCATAGACGGATCGGGTCCAGCAGGCGCCGGAGCCGCGTGCGTCCATGCGTTTTTTCCGATCGGATGACGAGATAGTCCCGCATCCCATCAGACCTTGCCCCCTCCATTCCGCTTCCGGCAATCGATTTCCGCGAACGGTGTGGAGATGGAGTGGATCGCCGCGAGGGCTCCCCTCCAGTCCAGTCGCATACGGGAGAACCAGACGGATCCGGCTCGTTCGTACGTAACATGGAACAACCCTGTCATCTCCGTCCTTTCGGACAGAAACGGGGCCTTCCTCTCCACGCCGTTCGCGGCAATGTCGCCGCTCACGGAACGATAAAACGCACTCCCGAAGAGTGCGTTCGCGCATACATACATAATGAAACCGCCGTTCAACGGATTTCCCGCCTCACGGATCCTCCCCGGCCATTACCCATGCGGCAACCATTCCTCCACATGGTTGCGAAAAGCTCGAAGCTCTCCTCAGGCCTCTACGATCGATTGTGAATGGCAGGCATTCAACCTGACCGGATAATCTATCAAAAAATGGTCTTTTTGTCAAGGGTACTTGATGAGGGACAGGAAATAGGGTTGCGTGGTTGCGTAGGGAGGAAGAGTACGTAGGACGTGGTTGCGTAGGGGGGCGTAGCGCGTGGTTGCGTAGGCCATGCGCCGTGAGCCATGCGCCCCGTAACCTGAACCCCATAACCAATAACCTGTTACCCGTTCCCTTTGCCCTGTTTCTTTTGCTGATTGCCAACAACTCCCAGCTATAATTTTCTCTTAGTCCATAATAAAAGCGCCTTCCTGTGTTGAGGATGGCGCAGAGGATTGGTGGGGTCAGGACAGCGGCCTTTTTTCCGCATGGCTTTCCCGCGGATTACAGTCGAAACGTTTGTCGGATTCCGGCATGGCGATGTTCCTGTTCCGGAATCTCATATGGCGCAAATTCGGTGTCGACGCCGGGGAACATGATTACACCTTCCGTGTTCCATGAAGGTACGGGCATGGGAGAAATGCAGTGTGAAGATTCGGGTTCCCTGTCCGCGCCGGGAGGGCTTTGCCTGTTCTCGCGGAGGCAGTAGCCGAGCAGACTCCCTGCGAAAAGGACCAAGGAATATCGGACGAGCATGCTTGCGTACATGGGCACTCCTCTCTTCCCCCGGACGACGAACATGTGGATGCCGGGAGGAATACATCGGGGTTCGTGAGGGAAAGCATCAGCGTTTTTCTCCGGCCGCTCCGTTTGCGAACGGCATAGGGCTTTTTGAACGGATGCCGCTATCGTTTTCGTCATCGGCTATGTCTCCGTCGTCTAGCGTATCAATGTACGGTTCATCGTCGCGGAGCCACCGGTTCCGATTGAAGCGGGGGACATAGAGCAGATCGCAACCCGGGCATTCCTTGGCCACGTGATGATTCCCTCGATCAATACTGGTTGCGTCGGCCCGTTGGCAATAGCGGCAGAGATCGAGACTCACCTGAAAGCATTCGGGGACCAGAACCGGATGTCCGTGAATAAGAAGGTCGGGGATGGATCCGCGCATGGCGGGCTGACACTGAACAGATGCGCAATAGTCCTCCACAAGGATCCAGAGACGTTCCGTCCTGTTCAGGACAAGCACGCGCGCGTATATCCGTTTCCCGCAAGCGGGACACGGATCATTCGTAGACATGTAGAGCCGATTTCCTAAAAGGGTGCCGCTCATGTGTTGAAGGTCCTGTGTCCACTATGCCATACGGCAGGCTGACGAAAAAGACGCCCGGCCGGACGTCTGAGCGCCTCATGTTTTTGGCTCTCGGTCAAGCATGGCTTGAGAGACCCCGGTCTTCCCGTTTTTTTGCCGAGCGGTTATAGGCCTTCTTGCTTTTGAAGCGTTGCCCAGGAGGCGCGGACGGCTTGCGGACCTTTTTTTCCAGATCATGGATCCGCAGGGTCCCAATCACCCTGGATGACGGCTTCTTGGTCGGGTGAGACCGCTTCTTCATGCGAATATGGTAGCACAGGCAACGGGGGCGAGGGTCTGGGGAGGGGGGAAGCGGAATGCAGACGGTCACGGGTCATGAGTCTTGAGCCTTGGGTCGAGCATGAGGTTCGTACGATCGTAGGTTCGTAGGCTACGGATTCTTCCCGCACACGAACCCACGGTCCTGCGAACCAATGATCCATAAGAAATACCCGCCGAGGATCCTGTCCTTCGGCGGGCGTGAGACGCGAGGCGGTGGCTGCGATTTTTCCAGGGATGACCCGCTCAAGGTCTTCCAGGGCCTGGTCGATGCGGCCGGAGAGATCGCGCATGATTTCGAGCGCGAACATTTCGTCATTGGTTGTGTCGGCGTCGCTCTGAATTTCCGCCACCTTTTTCCGCAGCGTTTCCTTTTCTCCCTATTAGGGAGTCGTAGATTTTGAACAGAGCGTTCTCGGCCAGGGTTTCCAGGATGTCTTCTTCGATCACGACTGCGTTCTCCCTTTTGGGTTCCGCCGTTTCCGTTCAGGATCACAAACCCCGCACGGATATCTTTTTCCGCAAACAGATAGAGCGATGCATGTGCATCGCTCTTCTGAAGTAGGGACAGGCTGGGTTGAGGGTCATGCCGCAGCGGTGCGGCGCAAAAACATGGAGATTTGGTTGGTGACGTAGATGTCCGAATCCGTCTCGGCTAAGCAAAATAGTGTTCGGTGCCGATTGATTCGTTGTACGTACCGCTTGAGCTCCGCGGCGAAGCGACCGTACTCGATGTCGAGTACGAAGCTTCGGACCGGCGTTTCGCCGCGTCCGCAGCGCTCGACGAGCGTGACCTTGGTAGGCCACGCGTCCCTGTGCGTCTCCTCGACGAGCAGGGACTTCTCTGCGACAACGTGGACCATGAAATCATGGATGGCCCAGCGTCGCGTGTCGTGATATTCCATGGTTCCCTCGGTTTGGAAAGTGCGGGGGTTGATTCCCCCGCGGAAGAATGGGCCGCGAACCCGCTCTTCTGCGGGGGAGTTCCGTTCATTACGGAACCGAAAACTATATCAGAAATATGCCGTTTTGTCAAGCCTGATAGGCATTTTAATATGAAAAACCCGATATTTTTCCGTTTCTGGCCTTATGGAGATACGCCTTCCTCCTCTATCCACCCCTCCGGGCTTGACCATATGCCACATCTTCGCTATTCTTCGCGCGCGCACAGGCGGGATTATAGAAAAGGACGCAAGCCTTTTTGTCCGCCTCGAGGACACCCTCATCGTCATTCGAATGATTGTTTCCCGATAGAGGAGATGCCGATGCCTCCCGTTTACTCGTCACGGGAGGCGTTTGCGTCTCCGGGCGCACCGCTCCGATCCCTCATTTTTCGAGCCCGTCTCGACGGAGGGTATCCGACGGCATTACTCATTCTGCGCACCGTTCATCTGATTCTTCCCCTCGGGGTCCCGGCTTTCCGGTCCTCTTCCCGGGGGTGGGATCGGGGAGCGGGTTCGCGCATGTTCCTCCCTTCACATGGCCGAGCAGATTTTCCGCCGCGTTCCGCCCCATGAGCCGGAACGCCGCTATTTCACATCGTCGCGCGACGCAATGGCGCTTCCGGATCTCATCGAGGTTCAGAAGGACAGCTATCGCTGGTTTCTCGAGGAGGGTATCCGAGAGCTCTTGAACGAGCTTACGCCGGTGAAGGATTTTATCGGCCGAGACCTCGAGCTCCATTTGACGGATTACTTTTTTGACGATCCAAAGTTCGACGAAAAAACCTCCAAACTAAAAAAAATTAATTATGAGGCTCCGCTGCGCGTGAAGGCCAAGCTTCTGAATAAACGAACCAAAGAGGAGCGGGAGCAGGAGGTGTTCCTGGGCGAGCTTCCTGTCATGACGGATCGTGGCACCTTCGTGATTAACGGCGTCGAGCGCGTGGTTGTGTCCCAGCTTGTGCGGTCTGCAGGAGCCTTTTTTACCGCCGAGGCCGTACGCGGCCGTCGGTATTACGGGGCGAAACTCATTCCGAATCGCGGCGCTTGGCTGGAATTTGAAACGGATACCAACAATGTCATCTGGGTGAAGATCGATCGGAAGCGCAAGGTCGCGGCGACGTCGCTGTTGCGCGCATTCGGCGTATCTTCAAATGAGGATATCGCAGCCCTGTTCACGGACGTGGATACGCATCCGCTCAATCGTTACATTGATTCGACCATTGCAAAAGACGCTTCTTCAAATGAAGAAGAAGGATACATCGAGGTCTATAAGCGCATTCGGCCGGGCGATTTGGCAACGGCGGACAATGCAAAGTCCCTCATCCATTCCATGTTCTTCAAGTTTGAGCGATATGACCTTGGGGCCGTGGGTCGCTTTAAATTCAACCAGCGTTTCGGCCTTCCCGCGGACCGCGATACGGTAAAAAAGGAAGATTTTCGCATTCTCACCAAGGACGACATCGTCCATATTCTTCGCGAAATCATCCGTTTGAATATCAGTCAGGAAGAACCGGACGACGTGGACCATTTGGGCAATCGGCGCGTCCGCGCCATCGGAGAGCTTGTGCAGAGCCGTTTCCGCATTGGGCTCGCGCGCATGGAGCGCATCATTAAGGACCGCATGTCCACGCAGGACATTACCAATCTCACGCCTGCCAAGCTTATCAATGCTCGTCCGGTCATCGGGGCCGTTCGCGAGTTCTTTATGAGCTCGCAGCTGTCCCAGTTCATGGATCAGACGAATCCGTTGTCTGAGCTCGAACACAAGCGCCGTTTGTCCGCGATGGGTCCGGGCGGCCTCACGCGTGAACGTGCCGGATTCGATGTTCGCGATGTGCATCGGACGCATTATGGGCGCATTTGTCCGATCGCGTCGCCGGAAGGTCCGAATATCGGGCTTGTCGGCCACTTGGCTTCTTATTCGCGTATCAATGATTTCGGTTTCATCGAAACGCCGTATCGGAAGGTTAAGGCTTGGGCGAACAATGACGGCAAGGACGCCGTGGACGAAGTCCTCCGGCTCGACATAACGACCGGAGACGGGAAGGCGCTCGGCAAACGGGGAGATACGGTCACCAAAGACATGGCAAAAGCCATGAAGGCATCGTTCACGTTGGAGCGGATTCCGATTGAACCGTATGTGACGGACGAGATTGTGTATTTGAATGCCTTTACGGAAGAACGCGGAACAACGGCTCCGGCCACCACGCCCATCGATCAAAAGACCGGCCGATTCCTTTTGCCGCGCGCCGCGGCCAGAAAAAACGGCGAGCCGACCACCGTGGATGTTGCGGACATCGACTATATCGACGTTTCGTCGAAACAAGTGCTTTCTATCGGCACGTCGCTCATTCCGTTCGTGGAGCACGACGACGGCCATCGCGCGCTCATGGGAACCAATATGCAGCGGCAGGCCGTTCCCTGCATCAAACCCGACGCCCCTATCGTGGGGACGGGCGTAGAACGCCGCTCCGCCGTGGACTCCGGACACGTTGTGCTGTCGCCGGACGAGGGCGTTGTGGTGTCGGTGGACGGCAGCCATGTGGAAATTCAAACCGACGCGGGAGACATCCGTCGATACGATCTCATTAAATTCCAGCGTTCGAATCATTCCACATGCATCAATCAGCGCCCCCGCGTGAGCAAAGGGCAGCAGATTCATGCCGGGGAAGTGCTCGTGGACGGGACATCCTGCGATCGCGGCGAAATCGCGCTCGGCCAGAACCTGCTCTGCACCTTCCTGTCCTGGGACGGTTATAACTATGAGGACGCCATTATTTTGAGCGAACGGTTGGTGCATGCGGACCGGCTCACCTCCATTCATATCGAACATCACCTTATTGATGTCCGCGATACAAAGCTCGGGCCGGAAGTCGTGACGTCGGATATCCCGAATGTCTCGGAAGAAAAGCTCAAAAATCTGGACGACCAGGGCATTGTTCATATCGGAGCCGAAGTGAAGTCCGGCGATATTCTCGTAGGGAAAATTACACCCAAGGGCGAAACCGATCTGTCTGCGGAAGAAAAACTCCTCCGCGCGATTTTCGGAGAGAAGGCCCGCGATGTGCGCGATTCCTCTCTGTATCTTTCGCATGGCGAACACGGGCGCGTTGTGGACGTTAAAGTGTTCTCCCGCGATGCGGGCGATAAACTTCAGCCGGGCGTCATCAAGCAATATGTGGTGGCGGTCGCGGATCTCCGGAAAATCCAGGTGGGCGACAAGCTGGCCGGACGCCACGGAAACAAGGGCGTTATCTCAAAGATTGTTCCGGTGGAGGACATGCCGTTCCTCGAAGACGGAACGCCGGTGGATGTCATTTTGTCTCCGCTCGGCGTGGTATCCCGCATGAACCTCGGGCAGATTCTGGAAACGCATCTCGGGCTTGCCGCAAATGCCCTTGGGTACACGGTGGCTTCGCCGGTATTCGACGGTGTTCCGGAACAGACAATCCGCGAGGAGCTGGTCCGTGCGGGGTTCCCCGAAGACGGGCGCATTCAGCTGTATGACGGGAGAACGGGCGAGGCGTATGACCATCATCCGACCGTCGGCTATATCTACATGCTGAAGCTGAATCACATGGTCGAGGACAAAATCCACCAGCGATCCATTGGTCCATACTCGCTTATTACCCAGCAACCCCTCGGCGGCAAGGCGCAATCCGGCGGACAACGCTTCGGCGAAATGGAAGTGTGGGCGCTCGAAGCCTATGGCGCGGCGCATACGCTTCAGGAAATCCTCACCATCAAATCCGACGATGTTCCCGGACGATCCAAAGCATACGAGTCCATTATTAAGGGGGAACCCATCCGCAAGGTGAATGTTCCGGAATCCTTTAACGTGCTTGTCCGCGAACTCAAGGGCCTGTGCCTGGACGTGGAACTCCTGAAGGAGGGCCAGCGTATCGACGAACATGCATCACGTCCGGATCAATTCCGCCCTCGCGCGCCGCTCACGAATGCTCCGGCACCAGAAGACCATATCGAGTGGGGGCCGAGCGAGGGACTCAAACATGAAGCCTAATGACCACCCGTATGCCTTTCTTCCAAACTGAAAACATCAAGACAACGGATTTCGACGCCATGCGGCTCAAGCTTGCGTCGCCGGAAACCATCCGCGGCTGGTCCTATGGCGAGGTGACCAAGCCGGAAACCATAAACTACCGTACGCAGAAGCCGGAAAAATCCGGACTGTTCGCCGAGGAAATTTTCGGTCCCTCCAAGGACTGGGAATGTTATTGCGGAAAGTACAAAAAGATCCGCTATAAGGGCATCGTATGCGACAAATGCGGCGTGGAAGTGACGCACAGTCTTGTGCGGCGAGAACGCTTTGGCCATATCGAACTTTCCGCTCCCGTAAGTCACATTTGGTTCCTCCGCGGCGTCCCTTCGAAAGTCGGAACTACGCTCGACATGAGCGTGCAGGCGCTTGAAAAAGTCATTTATTTTGCGTCATTCATTGTGACGGACGTCAATGAGGAATTGCGGCAGAATACCCTTGAGCAGTTGCGCATGGAATACAAAGGAAAGCGGAAGGCTCTCGAGAGCGAATATGAACGGGAGCTGAAAAAAGCGAACGAGTCCGCAGCCGAGCAGGGATTGAAAAAGAAGGAGGCCGAGGACATCCTGGAAAAACTCCAGCAGACCAAAACTGCCAAACTCGATGAGCTTGACGAAGAGTTTACGATCTCGGAGAAGGAGTTGAAAGACCTTCGGCCGCTCAAGATTTTGAGCGAAAGCGAATATCATGATGCGTCGCTTCGGTACGGGCATGTCTTTGAGGCGAAAATCGGCGCCGAAGCCGTGGACGAGCTTCTGAAAAAAATGGACATGGAGGCCACGGTGAAACTTTTAGCCGATGATTTACAGAAGGCTTCCGAAGGCAAGCGAGATCGCCTGATTCGTCGCCTCAAGCTCCTGAAGTCCTTTATTCAGCAGGGGCTTGACCCGCACTGGATGATTCTGAAGGCGATCCCCGTGATTCCGCCGGATCTGCGTCCCATGGTGGCTCTGGACGGCGGACGATTTGCGACGTCCGACCTGAATGATTTGTATCGGCGGGTCATTAATCGCAATAACCGTTTGAAGCGCCTGGTAGAGTTGAATGCGCCGGAAGTCATCACGCGAAATGAAAAGCGCATGCTGCAGGAAGCGGTGGATTCTCTCATCGACAACAGCGCGCGCCATTCTAAAACCGTTATTGCTGCGACGGGGAAAAAGCGCCAGCTCAAATCCCTCGCGGATATTCTCAAAGGGAAACAGGGACGATTCCGCCAGAATCTTTTGGGCAAGCGCATCGATTATTCTGGCCGTTCCGTGATTGTTATCGGACCCACGCTCCGCATGCATCAGTGCGGCCTGCCGAAAATCATGGCGCTTGAGCTGTTTCGTCCTTTTATTATTTCCCAGCTAATCAAGCGCGAATACGTGCACAATATCCGGAGCGCGAATCGTTTTATCGAAGCGGACCATCCCGAAGTTTGGGACATTCTGGAAGAGGTTGCCACGAACTCCGTGGTGCTTTTAAACCGCGCGCCCACGCTCCACCGTCTTGGCATCCAGGGTTTTCAGCCCGTGCTTATCGAAGGGAAGGCTATTCAGATTCATCCCATGGTCTGCGCCGCATTCAACGCGGACTTTGACGGCGACCAAATGGCCGTGCATGTGCCGCTTACGGAGGAAGCGAGGCAGGAAGCGCGCAATCTCATGCTCTCCACGAACAATCTGCTCAAGCCCGCCACGGGCCAGCCGGTCGCCCGTCCCGACAAGGACATCGCCTGGGGCTGCTTCTACATGACGACCATGACAGAGCCTGTGGACGGGAACATGAAAACGTTCGGTTCGCCGCAGGCGGCGCTGTACGCGTATCAGTCGGGAAGCATTTCCGTCGGGGAGCGTATTGCCACGCGGCTCTCTCTCGGGGAACCCATGATTGAAACCACGGCAGGGCGTATTCTCCTGAATGACTTGTTCCCTAAGGAGGTCGGATTCCGGAATGAACCCATCGGCACCAAACAGCTCGCGGAAATCACGCGCGTGACCTTGGAAGTTCGTGGATTTGAACGGACGGCGCGTTTTCTCGACGAAGTAAAAGAAATCGGCTTCAAGTATGCCACGCGATCCGGCTTTTCCTATGGCATGGGTGATTTGCCGGCCGTCGAATTGAAGCGGCGCCTTATTCAGGAAGGAGAGCGGAAGGTGGAAGAAATCGAACAGCAGTATAAGGAAGGACTCCTGACCAAATCAGAGCGGTATAATCAGATCATCAAGATGTGGGCGGATGTGAAGGACCAGGTTCAGCGCCTGTGCGAAGAAGCCTTGGACCCGCTCGGAACCGTGTACTCCATGATTAAATCCGGCGCCCGCGGATCGGTGGGCCAGCTCACGAACGTCGTCGGCATGAAAGGACTCGTGGCGAACCCTGCCGGCCTCACCATCGAGTTGCCGGTGAAATCTTCGCTCCGCGAGGGCTTGGACGTGCTCGAGTACTTTATTTCTTCCCACGGCGCCAGAAAAGGCCTTACGGATACGGCTCTCAAAACTGCGAACGCGGGGTATCTCACCCGCCGCCTTGTAGATGTTGCGCAGGACGTGGTGATTATGGAAGAAGATTGCGGCGACACCGACGGGGTGCTGCTCGAAGCCAAGGAATGCGAAGAAATCGGCGAGCCGCTTATGACGCGCCTTCTGGGACGCGTGCTTCTCGGAGATATCAAGAATCCAAAAACGAAAAAGACGCTGTTCAAAAAGGGGCATCTGATTACCGAAGACGATATTCGCGAACTCGAGAAGCATGCGGTGCAGGAAGCTCGCGTGCGTTCGGTGCTCACCTGTCGCATGAAGCGCGGCATCTGCCAGCGGTGCTACGGATATGATTTGGCGTACAATGAGCTCGTCAAGCTCGGCACGGCCGTGGGAATTATCGCCGCGCAGTCCATCGGCGAGCCCGGCACGCAGCTCACCATGCGTACCTTCCACACCGGAGGCGTTGCGGGAGGGGATATTACCATGGGTTTGCCGCGCGTGGAGGAATTATTCGAAGCGCGATCGCCGAAACGGAAGGCGATTATCGCGGAGGTCGCGGGGAAGATTGCGGTTACCTCTGGAGAGCGGCGGATTATCGAGCTGCAGAACGGCGAACGCGTTTTGGACACCAATTCGGGAGGGAAGGTGATTACCGTGGAGCATACGGCCGTACAGGAAGATAGCGTATCGCGTGAAAGCGGCGATGAGGTAAAAATCAAGGCGGGTGATACCGTGAAACAGGGCGATGTTCTTATCGTCAAAAAGGACGGTACGGAAATTTCTGCCGAGCATGCTGGCGTCATCTCGACGAGCGGCAAGACCATCAAAGTTATTTGGGAGGGACCGGCGCGAGAGGAATACCAGGTGCCCATCGGATATCAGATCCTCGTGAAAAATGGAGACGAAGTTCAGCCGGGAGACGCGCTGACAGAGGGTCACATGGATTTGTCCCAGCTGTTTCGTTACAAGGGCCGCCAGGCGGTGATGCGATATGTCCTCAAGGAGACGCTCTATATTTACGCATCGCAGGGACAAAAGCTGAATGCCAAGCATGTGGAGGTCATTATCCGCCAGATGTTCAGCCGCATGTATGTGATCGATGCGGGCGACACGGATCTTTTGCCGGGGGAGGTGGTGGACCGCGCGCGGTATCAGGTGGAAAACGAACGCGTGGAAGCCAAAGGTGAACGGCCTGCGGAAGCAAATGAGCTTTTCATGGGCATTACGAAAATATCCCTGTCCACGGAATCCTTCCTGTCCGCCGCATCCTTCCAGGAAACGGCAAAGGTGCTCATCAATGCGGCTATTACCGGCAAGGTGGATCGTCTGGAAGGACTGAAAGAAAACGTGATTATCGGACGTCTGATTCCCGCGGGAACGGGATTCGGCGATCGCGACGACGAGGAAGTGCCGGAAGACGAAATGGACATCGAAGCCCAACCCGTCTAATGCACCAAGAAAACATCCCGGCCTTCGGGATGTTTTCTTGGTACTCGATGTTTCGGCTATATCGTATACGGTTTCTCGTCACGCAGCTCCCGAGGTAGGAGGCCGCTCTATGCGTTTAAATGCTTCGTCTACAGCAGTTTCTGTTTTCGCTTTTTCGCGCTGCCGCGCCTCTTCGATGTCCGCAAATGACGGCGCCTCTTCCGGCGTGATCGGTTCGGCCCGGCCCCGGGAGGGGATGCCTGTGGGCTGCATGACGATATGTTCGATGGGTGACGGAGTGCTCGTTTGCGCCTCGCGGGCCTGAAGGGCGTCCAAATTGATGAGACCTCCTTCCACTTCCGTGCTTGCCTGCCGCGCGACTGCTTCACCGGCACCTTCGAATGTCGCCGTCGGTGGCCTCATCTGTCCAAGCCGGATTTCGCGAAAGCCTTCCCTGCGCGAGCGGTCAGGTTCATCCATGGATCGCAGACCGGCTTCTTTGCGCCGCTCGACGATGCGTTTTGCCATGAGATCTCCGGCCTTGAGCGCCGAAACGCGCTTAAACGGATCCATTTCAACATTGTTCGCGACGAAGTTTCCGTAAGCCGCGAGCACTCTTCCGCCGACGATATTCATGTCTTCATCAGGAAAATCCGCCCGAAGAATTTCCAGGCCTTGCGAAAAACTCGCTTCGAATACCTTTGACAGCTTGTCGGAATCGGACAAATCCTGAAATGCGGGATCCTGTTCCATAGAACGCATGGTCTGCAAGAATGTATCTTCATAGCGTTCCTGACGGAGACGGGCCCGTTCCTCGCTCTGAGCTTTTTCCCGCGCTTCGGCGCGCTCCCGCGCGTCGCGCATGTCCTTTGATTCATCAATACGTTCAATGCCTGACACCAGATCCTCCCATTCTTCGGGGGAGGCGGATCGGAGCTGGAGTTTTCTTTGCTCCTCCGGCAAGAGCTCGCTCCCCGGAGTGGCCGCTTCAAGCGGATGCGAACGGAGAGGTTTTTCTTCCGGAGATGATTGCACGGCTCGTTCGAATGACGGCATAGATAGCAAAATCATAGCACGAGAGATGCAACATGTCAATTGTACCTTACATATTTTTCGCTAACTTTGTGGTTTCCGTTTCCGCTCGCTACGCTATGTCCAGATATGTCCTTCCGCATGCTCGGCGTGGATCCCGGTTTTGGCCGTACGGGTCTTGGTATTGTCGAGATTGAAGGAGATGAAGCGAGACATACCTGGCATTCCGTTATAGATACGGATGCCGGATTGCCTTTTTCCGAGAGATTGCTTGCGGTCCGAAATGATTTGCAGGAAGCCATACGCCGCTTTCGGCCAGATGCGGCGGCCGTGGAGAGTTTGTTTTTCCAGACGAACGCGAAAACCGCGATGAAGGTTGGCATGGCGCGAGGCGTTATTTTACTCGCGCTTGCGGATGCGGGCATTCCCATTGTTGACCTCACGCCGAATCAGGTGAAGCAGGGGATTGCGGGATGGGGTGGCGCGGATAAGCGCCAAGTGCAGGCCATGGTCACTCGCTTGCTCGTCCTTCCCGAGCCGCCAAAGCCCGATGATGCGGCAGATGCGCTTGCGCTGGCCATTGTGGGCGGATCCGTATATCGACAAAAGCAGGTTCAGGCTGCCGGAGAGGCAAAAAAACTCCCGTAAAAACAGGGATTTTTCGACCCCGCAATGTATTCACAATTCGGGCGCTTTCGTGGTATTCTTGGCAAGCTTTGAAGAGCTTCAGATGACCACACTATGCAGATTTTCTGGCATGGATACACAAGCGTTCGCATTGAATCGAAAAACGGCGAAGCCGCGAGTACGTTGGTGACGGACCCGTTTGAAAATGAAACCTCGATTCGATTCCCTCGAACAATTGAGGCGGATCTTCTCGTCTTATCGCATCAGGACAGAAAGCGTTTCAATGTCGGCGCCGTGCAGGGAGCGCCGTTTATCATTTCTGATCCCGGTGAATATGAGGCAAAAGGGGTATTCGTGCGCGGCATCCAGGATTCTTTGGTCGAGGAAGGCCGCGAGCGGCCTGTGATATATCGCATCACCACCGAGGACATGACGCTGGCATTTCTCGGACACATTGCGCGAAAGCCGACGGATGCGGAACTCGAAGAAATGGAGCGCATTGATATTCTCCTGTTGCCGGTGGGTGGCGGAGATGGTTTGGATGCGAAGACGGCGAATGAACTGATCACGCTCATTGAGCCGCGTATTGTGATTCCGCTCGGGTTTGCTATTCCGGGCCTCAAACAGCATCTTGGTTCGATTGATGAATTCTGCAAACAGCTCGGCGTCTGCAAGCGGGAACATATGAATCGTTTGAAAATTCAGAAAAAGGATTTGCCCGCAGAAGACACGCTGGTCGCCGTGCTTGACCGCGCATAAGTCATGCCGCGAATTTCCCGTTCCTCCGGATCGAAACGCCGCGTACAGGGGCCGGCTTCCGTGTCTTCCGTCGGAACCCCGTTTTCGGAAACCCCGCGCATTCTGACATCCGAGGAAAAGCGTGAGCTTATTCTCGCCCATGCGGCGGCGAGGGCTCCGCGAGATCCCGTTCAGCAGGCCTCGCTATTTGCGGGCGTGATGATTGCGGTGCTAGCGATTGGCGCCGGCTGGTGGGCAACGGTGAGGATTCAGGTTCAAGCGTCGGTGCATGGAGGAAGTCAGTCGCTCCGCGAGCTCACGAAGGAACTGGAAACGTTCACGGAGGAGGCAAAAACGAACCCCGTGGTGAACCCCCCCGAGCTCCCCGGCCCAACCACGGCCGCGCAGGCCGCCCAGTTCACGAAGTTTCTGCAAGCCGTTCTTGAAGGAGCAACGGGAACGCCTGCGGAACGCCGCGGTGATTTGCTCGCCCCGGAGGCCTCGACGAGCGTTCCATCGGCCGAGCCGGATCCGTCTCCGGAAACCCGGCCTTCAGGATTTCCGTTTGTTCACCCCTCGTCTACCGGATTGACTCCGGACTCATCATCTTGATTGTTATTTGATTGCTATGCCGAAAACCCCCAAACGCCAAGAGTCGCCTGCGAAAGCCCCGCATGATATCGGGACCGTCGAATTGGCGCCCATCACCGATGAAATGCGGAAGGCGTATATCGACTACGCGATGTCGGTTATCGTGGCGCGCGCGCTTCCGGATGTCCGAGACGGATTCAAACCTGTTCATCGACGTATTTTGTATTCCATGTGGAAAAACGGTCTTCGGTCGAGCGCGCGATTCAAGAAATGCGCGAGCGTGGTGGGAGACGTGATTGCCAAGTACCACCCGCACGGCGACAGCGCCGTATACGACACGCTCGTGCGCATGGCGCAGGATTTCAACCTCCGGTATCCGCTCATCCGCGGGCAGGGGAACTTTGGGTCGCTGGACGGCGACAGCGCCGCCGCATACCGGTATACCGAGAGCAAGCTCGAAACCGTGTCGGACGAAATGATGCTCGACATCGAAAAGGAGACTGTGGATTTTGCGCCGAACTTCGACGGCGCGGAAAAGGAACCCACCGTGCTTCCGGCCAAGCTCCCGAACCTCATCATCAACGGCACGCTCGGCATCGCTGTGGGCATGGCGACGAATATCCCTCCGCACAATCTGGGAGAAATTTGCGATGCCATTGTGGCCCTCATCGACGACCCGTCCATGGACATAAACGGGATCATGAAATACGTCAAAGGTCCGGATTTTCCGACTGGCGGTATTGCTTACAATAAGCAGGATATTCTCGCAGCCTATGCCACCGGGAAGGCGGGTATTGTGGTACGGGCTCAAACCGAGATTGTGGAGGAATCGTCCGGCGCGTTCCGCATTCTCGTTACGGAAATTCCCTATCAGGTGAATAAAGCTACGCTTTTGGAGCGCATCGCCGAGCTCGTGCAGACCAAGAAGATCGAAGGAATTCGCGATTTGCGGGACGAATCGTCCAAGGGCGATGTGCGCATCGTTATCGAGCTCAAACGCGACGCGTATCCTAAAAAAGTTTTGAATCAGCTGTTCAAAATGACGCAACTGCAGGACACCTTCCACGTGAATATGCTTGCGCTCGTGGACGGCGTGGTGCCGCGCGTCCTTAGCCTGAAGCAGATGCTCGAGGAGTATATTAAGCATCGCCAGGTAGTGGTCCGGCGACGTACCGAATACGATTTGGCGAAGGCGAAGGACCGTGCGCATATCCTCGAAGGACTGCGCATTGCGCTTCTGAAGATCGACCAGGTCGTGGATACCATCAAAAAGTCCAAGGATCGGGACGATGCGCGCGCGAATCTCATCAAGAAGTTCAAGCTCACGGAGCGGCAGGCGAATGCGATTCTCGAAATGCGCCTGCAACAGCTGGCCAATCTCGAACGCCTCAAGGTGGAGCAGGAATACAAGGAGAAAACAGATCTCATCAAGGAGCTCGAATCCATTTTGAAATCGGAAAAGAAAATGATGCTTGTCATACGCACCGAAGTTGTTGACATGCGGAAGAGCTTTGGCGACGAGCGGCGTACCAAAATCGTCGCCGGGCCGGTCGGTGAATTTTCTATGGAAGATCTCGTCCCGGACGAACAAACAGTCGTGATGATGACCGCTGGCGGCTACATTAAGCGCCTGCCGCCAGACACCTTCCGCGCCCAGCACCGCGGCGGCAAAGGCGTTGCCGGGCTGACCACGAAGGAAGAAGACTTTGTCCAGCGCGTCTTTACCACATCCACGCATACGGACCTGCTTTTCTTTACCACGCGCGGCCGCGTGTTTCAGCTCAAAGCCTATGATGTGCCGCAGGGGAGCCGCACCTCCAAGGGCCAGGCAATCGTGAATTTTCTCCAGCTCGCGCCCGGTGAGCGCGTTGCTGTGACGCTTTCCATGGACGATCAGGATGCCACGAAACACCTCCTCATGGTGACGAACAAAGGAACGGTCAAAAAGACGGCGCTCGAGGAGTTTAAAAACATGCGGCGTTCGGGTCTCATCGCCATCACGCTCAAACCCGGCGACGACCTGCGCTGGGTGGAACCCACGAGCGGAAGCGACGAGGTGGTGCTCGTTACCAAAAACGGCCAGTCCATCCGTTTTGAAGAGGCGGATGTCCGCGCCATGGGGCGCACGGCTGCGGGCGTGCGCGGCATCAAGCTCAAGGGGAGCGATGAGGTTATCGGCATGGACGTGATAAGCCCGTCGCTTGCCAAGAAGGGCCAGCTTGAACTCTTTACCATTGCGGAAAACGGGCTCGGCAAGTGCACCAATCTTCAGGAATACAAAGTGCAGGGACGCGGTGGCAGCGGCATACGCGCCATGAAGATTACGAGCAAGACCGGAGGCGTGGTGGGCGCCTATGTAAGCTCCAAGGATGATGACCGCGACCTCATGCTGATTTCTAAAAAAGGCATTGTGCTCCGCACGCCGTTCAAAAGCGTTCCCACGCTCGGGCGGGATACCCAGGGCGTCCGCGTGATGCGCTTTAAGGAAATCGGCGACCTCGTTTCAAGCGTTGCCTTCCTTACGGCGGGCATGGAGGAGATGGAGGGGGAGGAAAGAGGTGGTGGGGAGTAGGAAGTAGGGTGCGCAGGACGTGGCTGCGTAGGGGGAAGAGTACGTAGTTGCGTAGAGCGAGGCCGTGCGCCATGAGCCTTGCGCCCCGTAACCCGTTCCCTTAGCCCTTTGTCCCCTTTCCCATTCGTTGGAGGAAGATTTCAAAAACTCAAAAACACACAGGGATGAACCTTTTGTGTTTTTGAGTTTTTGGGATGTAGGGTTCTTGTAGAGCGCGGTCTGCTGCCTCCTACGCACGGCGTGAAGACCCCGCCTTTATGCAATCACTTTATCGATGAGTCCGTACTTCTGCGCTTCTTTGGCATCCATGAAATAGTCGCGGTCCGTGTCTTCTTCTACTTGTTTGATGGGCTTACCGGTATGCTTTGAGAGAATGCCGTTCAGCAAGTCCTTTGTTTTCAAAATGCGCTCTGCGCGGATTTTGATGTCCGTGGCTTGGCCTTCGATGCCGCCGAGCGGCTGGTGAATCATGATTTCCGAATTCGGCAAAGCGAATCGTTTATTTTTTGCGCCGCCGGCGAGAATCACCGCGCCCATGGAGGCCGCGAGTCCCATGCAGATGGTGGAAACGTCGCATTGTACATGCTGCATGGCATCGTAAATCGCAAGACCCGCGGTGACGCTGCCTCCCGGGCTGTTTACATAGAGCTTGATGTCCTTTTGCTTGTCCTGGCTTTCCAAAAAAAGAATCTGCGCCACAATCACATTCGCAACGTCATCATTAATCGGCGTGCCGAGCATGATGATGCGGTCCTTAAGAAGGCGGGAGTAGATGTCGTAGGCGCGTTCTCCAAGATTGGTTTTTTCAATCACGGTGGGAATAAGGAACGAAGACGCAGTTTCGGAACGGAGTTCGTAGGGATTCATAGAGAATGGTTAGCACTCTATCACGTCGAGTGCTAGGAGGCAAGCTCTCCGGAAACAATGCGAGGGATGCCGCTGCCGTCTTCGACAATGCGTCCCGTGACGGTAAAGCCCGCCGCCCGCGTGTGACCTCCGCCGCCCAGAAGCCTCGCGAGCTTGGTGACATCCCTTTTCAGACTGCGAAAAGATCCTTTTACCTGCCCGTCTCCGGTTTCTTTGAGGATGAGTATCGTATCGGCCCCATGCACGGTCGCATTCAAAAAGTTCGCGATGCCTGATACGAGGTCCGATTCCGTATTCGCAATATCGGATTCCAGAATATACGTGGATACAACGTCATAGTCACGGTGATGGCGCAGTCTGGAGAGCATGCGTCCCCAGAGCCGCAACGCTTCCGTGGACTGGTTTTGCCAGACGTGCGTCAGAATATCGTAGAAACGTCCGCCTTGCGCAAGAAGATCGCTCGCGGCATCCAGCACCCGCGGATTGGTTGCCGCATTGGAAAAATTCGACGTGTCCGTGCACATGCCGGTGAGAAGGCAGGTGGCAATGGCATGATCGATACGGATGCCGTTTTCGGCAAAAAAACGGTATGCGATTTCCGCAGTCGAGCTTGCATTCGTATCCACGATATTCACATGCGCAAAGCGCGTATTGGTTGCATGATGGTCGATATTGACGAGCGCATATCCCGGCGGCAGTTTCGGAATAAGGCGGTCAATGCCGCAATATGCCAAATCGCCGGAATCGAATACGATAACCACGTCATATGCTTGCTCGAAGACCGCGGGATCCGACGTATACACGTGGAGGGCGTCCAGGTATCGGAAATCGTTTGGCGGCGCATCACGGCAAAAGATCGTCGTCTGTTTTTGCTCGCGAAGACACCAGTTTAAAAACGCGGCGCTGGCCCCGATGGTGTCCCCGTCCGGTTTTTTGTGAGACACAATCAATACGCGATCCGCGCGGCGGAGCATGTCATGAATCCGTTTGAGATTGTGGGAGATGTCCGGCATAGCAAGCAAGAAAGCGTACGGAATGATGCAGCTTCCGTCAAGCCTCTGTCCACGGGTTTCGGGCTACACAAAAAGCTCATGACAGGGTACGCTTTGCCACCGTATGTATCTCCGGCGCCTCGAGCTTTTGGGCTTTAAAACCTTTGCGGCGAAAACCGTTCTTGAGTTTTCTCCGGAGAGCGCTACGCGCCGCGGCCTCACCGCCGTGGTTGGTCCGAACGGGTCGGGAAAATCGAATATTGCGGACGCCATCCGGTGGGTAATGGGAGAGCAGAGCATGAAATTGCTCCGCGGAAAAAAATCCGAGGACGTTATTTTTTCCGGTTCGCAGAAAAAATCCCGGTCCGGCTTTGCGGAAGTGACCATGACGCTTGAGAACGATACCGATGCGCGGGCGGAGCTTCCCGAAATCGTCATTACGCGGCGCCTGTACCGCGACGGGAAGTCTGAATATGAAATCAACCGGCGCCAGGCCAAGCTTGCGGATGTTGCGCTTTTGCTCGCCCAGTCTGGTGTGGGTCAGCGTACTTACAGCGTGATCGGACAGGGCATGGTGGATGCCGTTCTGTCGGCAAGCCCTTCCGAGCGCAAGGAATTCTTCGACGACGCCGCAGGCCTCCGGCCCCTTCAGCTCAAGCGGCATCAGTCCGTGAATAAGCTGGATGCCGCGAGGGATAATCTCCGTCAGACCGAGGCCTTGCTCCGCGAAATAGGGCCCAGGCTGAGCACGCTTGAACGGCATATGAAACGCCTAAAGGAGCGGGATGAGCTGGAGCGGGACAAGGCGGTCTTGGAGCGGTCATGGTATGGCGGAGGATGGCATGAGATTTTCGGTCACATGACAGAGGCGCAGACGCGGCTTGATCGGTCCAGGCAGGAGGCGGCGCGACGAACACAAGAAGCGGCCGTCCTTGAGCGCGAGCTTGCCGGCATGGAACAGGAGGCCCCGCGATCAAAGGAGTTCGATGCGCTCCGAAAAAAAATGGAAACCATTGCCGAAGAACGCGCCGCGCTTCTCACGCGTCAGGCTAAACTTACGGCGAGCATTGAAATCGCAAAAGCGAGAGCAGAAACGACCTGGTCACCTCTGCCGCTTTCAAAAATTATTTCCGCGGCAGAACGTTTGGGAGCGCAGCTCGACGAACTGGTACGCGTGCTCGCATCCGACAAACCGGATATCGCCGCCGCGCGGCGTCTGGCCGAAACTATCGCGCAGATGCAGCGCGAGACTCTTGGAAAGCTTCAGCGGCCGGCGCCGGAGCCAGGGAAATCGTCCTCCGGCGTGGCGGAAAAAGAGTTGACCCTCCTTATGGAGAATTTGTCCGCGCTTTCGAAGCAGGGGTCTGATGTGCAGAAGGAACTGGAGGCGTGGAATGCGGGCGAGGAAGGCAAGCGGTCATTGGTATTCGAAACACAGCGCAAGCTGAGCCAAAAGCAGGGAGAGGCCAGGACAGCAGAGCATGCGGCGAATGAGGCCGCCGTGGAACTGGCCCGTTGGGAAACGCGGCGGGATCAGTTTTTGCAGGACCTGCGCGTTCACCGGCCCGATATGGAATCCGAATTGAATGCTCTTGCGCAGGAGGTAGGCGCGACCCCGGGCTGGGAAACATATTTGCCGAAACTTCAAAAAATCCGGAGTCAGCTTGAATGGATCGGCTCCATTGATCCGGAGACGGAACGGGAGTATACGGAAACGAAAAAGCGTTTTGATTTTTTGAGCACCCAGACGGAAGACCTTACGAAGGCGATTGCCGGCCTTGATGCCATTATTCAGGAACTCGACCAGACGATTCGGACAAAAAGCGATACAGCCTTTCATTCTCTGAACAGGGAATTCGGGAAGGCATTTACAATGCTTTTCGGCGGGGGCGAAGCAAGGCTGCTCCAGGTGGCGCCGGAACCCGAGGAAGACGAGGAGGGGAATCTGACGCCTCAAGACCCAGATGCTCCGCCGGCAGGCATAGACATACAGGCGACGCCTCCCGGAAAGAGGCTTAAATCCATTGCGCTTCTGTCCGGCGGGGAGCGGGCGCTGACCTCCATTGCACTTATCAGCGCCATTATGGCGACAAATCCTTCGCCGTTTATTGTTTTGGACGAGGTAGACGCGGCATTGGATGAGGCGAATTCGCGGAAATTCGCGCATATCCTTCACAGCCATGCCGATAAAACCCAATTTATCGTAATCAGCCACAACCGGTCCACCATGCATGAAGCGAATATCCTGTACGGCGTCACCTTGGGAGAAGATGGCGCTTCACAAGTTTTGTCCGTTAAATTGGAAGAGGCGATGCACGGACTTGGGTCTTGACGCTTTGTTTGACAGTGCGGATATCGGGCGGTATAACCCCCTTAGATCCTTCATTCGGCCTTTCCGGTCCGTTTTTTAGACTGACAAAGGGCAAGAATAGGCGAAAAATAAGAGGAATGTTGTCAGAAGGGTCTTCTTGACAGAATGGGCGGTTTTCGTTACTATTCGCCTTCCGGAATGAACAGGATTCGTTTCCTTTCCAAAGGAAGACTGCATGCTGGTTGTACTCGATCAAGAGGCTTCCAGCAATCCGTTTCCACGACAAGCATGGAACCTTTTCGCAGGGTGAAGCAGGTCTTCGGACTCGCTCAAACCTGTCATGAGGTTTCTTGGGAACGGATTGCTCGAGGCTTTTTGTTTTTGGGGAATTGAAAACCCTCCGTGATTCGCGGAGGGTTTTGGTATCGGTTAGGGGACGATGGCAGAAAGGTCTCCGCTCGTATCCCCCGTCGCCTCAGCGGCGTTTCCGTCCGGTACGACGCTAGTTCCTCCGGTTGTTCCGCCTGCGGACGCGTCTTCCGTGAGTTTTTCGACACCCACGAGGCACACGGCCTGCCATGGCCGGTAATGCGATCGGAAGACTTCCTCATGCACACGGCCGTCGGCATACTCGATGCGATACGGAAGTTCGGCATCGGCGCCGGCATGCGCGGATTCTGTGCACACGACTTTGCCCGGCGCAAGGTCGGTGGTTTCAACGAGCTTTTTCGGCGGGGGAGACGTAATGTTAAAAATGCGCGGGGGACCGACGGTGACCTTTCGTCCATCATCCGTTCCCCAAAATTCGTATATGACGTCGTCCCCGGATATGTAGGCATGAATGTAGATGGAGTTTTTTGTGTCGTTCACGAATCGAAAATCCGGCGCACCTTCGTATATCGTTGCATCCGTTCCGGCAGGTTCATAATACCGGACGCGATAGCTATGGTTCTGGCGTTGGGTGATTTTCATCCCTGCATTCAGCGCCGCGCGAAACGTGGTGGTGCCGATTTGGCAAAGGCCGCCGCCGTATTCCGGCTTGGTTTCATTGCCTTTGATGACCAGCTCGGGAAGCCAACCCTGCGCCGCAGTAAATGTTCCTCCGAGTGTTTTGAGCAGGGAAAATTCCTCCCCCGGGCCGATGAGCGATCCGTTTACGCGGTTGACGCCGAGCGCGATGTTTTTTCGCCGGTTTGAGGGCGATCCGGAAAAATTCGATGTCCCGATACCCACGATTTCTTTGATGCCCAGACGTTCGGGGTCTGCGCCGGCGAGCGCCGGTTCCTGGCGGATGGTGATGATGGGGAATGTGGATGAGGCGTCCCAATGCTCCAGAATGCCTTCCAGGGTTTCGCCGTCTAAAATGGCAATACCCTCGGTTCCGGCCCGAAAGCTCTTCACCTTTCCGTCCTGAAGAACGAGCGAGCCCGGCATGGCCGTGGTTTCGATGTCTGCAAGCGCGCGAACGCCTGTGGCAAATTTTTCCGGATCGATCGTTACGTTCATGCCGTTTGCGCCGGACACCACGCCGATCCATGACGCAAGCGTTTGTTTCCCGACCTCGAATCGTTTGTTCTCGAATGTCAGCGTGAATGGAGCATGATCCAATACCGTCCGAACGTCCGGGACAAGTCTTTGGACGTCTTCCGTATGTATGGTCGGTTCTGCGCGGCGATCCGTGAGCGCAATCGGAAAGAAATTCAGGCTGCCGGCCTGTTCCCGGAGTTCGCGAAGCGCTGCATCCGTATGCAGTTCGCGGCCCTCGGCGGAGGGGATCGTCTCAATTTCCGCAGATTTCGTTGCGTCATTCCATGTTACGGAAAGGTCGGCGTTTTTTACCGGATTCAATTGGGGGGCAACGGCCGACTGGAGGGCATCAGCAATGCCGTTTTCATCGAGGAAGATGCCTACATCAAGATGCACGGGTTTGATTCGTGCCCGCCAACGGGCAATGGTGTCCCGGAGCAGGGAAGTGCTTCTGCCGTATCCTGCCGCGGCGAGAATCGCCTCGGAAATGTCATACCGGATAAGGTCGCGTGAAGCGTCCATGTCGGTGGTCGGAACGGTGGACGCGTCCAGCGTTATTTCTCTGCCCTCGAACGTGAATCGAAGGCCGTCTTTGAGCGCCTGATCGATGGCCGTATGGACGGCCGTGCGCGCCTCTTCCGCGGTGAGTCCGTCAAGCCGGACGTTCAAAATGCGGACGCCCGGGAAAATCCTGTTTTCATACAGGCGCGCATACCCGAAAACGGCGAATGCCGCCAGTCCGCCGATGACCAAACATACCGCGCTTGCCGTGAGCGTCCAGGTAAGCGCCGTTTTGATAAGCGCGGTATTCCGCGCAGATTCGGTTGCGTCGCGTTTTTGTTCGCGCGAGTCCTTGTTCGCCATGGATATTATGAGGGGTTGGTTCGGAGCAATTCATTCAGCACGGATTTCGCAATAGCCTGCCGCCCGGCGTCTTCGCTGCCCGGAGCCACCACCATGAGCCGCAACTCCAATCCTTCCGTTGCCGTTCCTTCGCATGCGGTTTCCGGGATGCGCACTGTTTGTCCGTCTTCCAGCTTCATCTGAATAATGCCGTTCTGTGCGGCGGTCACCACGGCTTTCAGCGGGGTTTTCATATGAGGGCGACCATATCCGAATGTGCGGATGTTTTCAAGGGAACAGGGCAAAGGGCAAAGGGAACGGGTTATTGGTTAAGGGGTTCGGGTTACGGGGCGCATGGCCCAAGGCTCATGACTTACGAACCTACGGTCTTACGATCTCACGGTCCGCGGGCAAAGGGCAAAGGGTTACGGGGAGAATTATGCTCCCCCTACGCAACTACGTATCTTCCTCCCTACGCAATCACGTCCTACCCCCTATTCCTCCACCCGTACGCGGATACTTTTCTCCGCAGCCTGGCTAATAGGAACGCGAATTTCCAAAACGCCATTTTTTAATGCTGCGGACGCTTTGTCCGCCGTGACTTCATAGGGGAGCACAATGGAGCGGCTGAAATTTCCCCAATAGCATTCGCGATAGAACCAGTTATCTTCCGTAATGTCGTGCTCGGATTCGCGGCGTCCGCGGATGGTGAGCAAGTCCCCGTGGATAGCGATGTCCAAGTCATCCGGTTTCGCGCCCGCAACCGTGGAACGAATGACGAGATCGTTCTTATCCCGAAAAACGTCCACGGAAAGCTGGCCTTCGTCGATAGGCGTCGACCATTCCGGCATGTCATGCGAACGTGAAAACATATGGAGAGAGTATAGCAGGTTTCGGGAGGCGTGGCGGTAAGGATGTAGGGGGTTAGGGGACGTAGGGTGAGGGACGTGAGGTATCGCGTTCCGTATCGGAGCTGACAGAAACACGGGAAGGTTTCACTGAATGGAGGATGAGCAATGTTCGATCACTCAAAGTCTGGCAGAAAGCATTTGAGCTTTCTGAAGCTTCGTATAGACATACCATGCGGATCCGCAACATGCGGACACCGGGCTCTCGCGGATCAGATGCGGTGTTTTGCGCTTTCGATACTGTCGAACATCTCATAGGGGTATCGCCGCAATCCGCGGGAACGCCGAAGGTTCGTGGATATTGCAAGAGTGTCCGTTTTAGAGCTGGGAACGCAGCTGCTTTTCGCTGAACGGCTGCAGCTTCTTCCCGCATCTGAATTTTCTGCACTCAAACCGTTACTGATGCACGTGAATTGTCTGCTGACCCTGTATCGAATATATCTCTCTTTCGTCATTTCCGACTTTGCTCTCCATTGACATTTATTTCCCTATCCCTACTTCCCTCCCTCCCTGCCACCCTACCACCCCATACATGGTATACTAGACACCTCCCAACTATGGGGAGTTCGCGTAACCGTGACGGGGTCGTCATTCGTTGGAAAGCCCTCACTCGAGAACAAAAATTGTCGGTGGGGGTATTGGGCGTTTTAGGGGTTATCTCTTTGCTCTTCGCCTTTATTCAGGTAAGGCGGGCGCTTATTACCCCGTTTACCACGCCGGTACAGCGTCTCGTTGAGCTCAAAAAACTTTTCGGTCCGAGCCAGGAGGAGCTCATGGAGGAAGAAAAGAAAAAGGATACGGACGGGGACGGCATTTCGGATTACGATGAGCTGAAGATATACCGGACGTCGCCGTATCTCCGCGATTCCGACTCGGACGGCGAACCGGACAATATCGAAATCGCCAAAGGTACGGATCCGAATTGCCCCAAGGGAGAAACGTGCGCCGCCGCGATTGCGGGAACCGAGGTGGCCACGGGCACCGGTCCGGGCATTGTCCCTCCATCCGCCCAAACGCAGGGCCTTGTTCCCGGCGTGAGTCCGCTCATGCCGGAACGCGACCCGGCCGCTATTCGAGAATTTCTCCGGCAGAGCGGGGTGAGCGATGCGGAACTCTCCAATTATACGGATGCCGATTTGCTTCAGGCATATGATGAGTCATCGGCGCAATTCGGCGCCGGGGACGCACCTGAAGACAGCCAGACCATGCCGAATCCCAGCCCATAATTTTTATGCTTCCGCGGCCGCGAATTCATGCGAAAATTCTTGTCATCGCCTCTGCGGTCATTGTTGTTTTTACGCTTCTTCTTTCACCGTTTTCCGGCGCGCATGCCGCCGAACCGGGATCTGGAGGCGTATCCGATACGCCGGATGCTCTTCCTTGTGGTCCGGGGCAGACGGCGAGTCCTGGATCGCCGATATGTACGGACGCATTTTGGGCGCAACAACATATACAAAAAGTAAAATCTCGCATTGATTTTCAGCTGACCTTCGCTGCCTATCTCGGCGTTCTGAACGCCGCGACGTATTTTGCCCAAACCGTCGCATATGATTCCGCGGAATGGGTGGCGAACGGTTTTAAGGGAAAGGCGCCTGGTATTTTTACGGATCCATTCGGTCAATACACAAAAAATCTTCTGCTGGACTCCGTGGGAGAATTCATGGGAACGTTTTCCGAAGAGTTTACGCAGGGCGCCTTTGGCGTTGATCTTTGCCGTCCGCCGAATTTCCCCCAGCTCGGATTGGAATTCGCTCTCGGATTACCCGGCCTTTCCATTCCGGGACTTGGCAGACCGCGGCCGAAGTGTTCGTGGACGGATATCGTGGATAATTGGGAGGCATCCGCGAGCACTATCGACAATCTGAATGCGTTCAATAATATCAAGGGAAGTTTTTCCACGGGCGGCAATGACGTGGCGTTCGGGGTTGGGGCAAATCTCGCGTTCTTTGACTTTGTCGCGGAAAAGCAATATGCGGGTATTCTTGACCGACGCGAAGGGAGCGGATTTAAGAGCGTGCAGAATTTCGTTTCCGGTGCCATTGAAACGCCAGGCGAAACTGTAAGGCGGTCGATAGAAAACCAGATCATCGAGAATCCGGCAATGGCCCAGAATATTAATCAGGGGGCGCTTATTAGTAATGCCTTTACCCTTGGCTGGGTGCAATTAGGCGTCGTGACAGCGTCCACATTTACAAATGTTTTGGTTACTCGGCTGTTCGATAAGATCAAAAAGGGTTTGTTTAAGTCGTCCGGGGGCGGACCTCGGGGTCTTCCCGATCTCCTCAATCCCTTTGGAGCGCCACCGGGATCCACATATCAGGCTGAAATTTTTTCATCGCAATTTGGTGACATTCTTACGCCGCGCATTATCCGGTCCGAGGAACAGGACCTAATCGCCGAACTCTCCGGTTGTCCGACGGATGCCAGAAGTAAATGGAATTGTGCCATGGATGATTCATTTGCGACCCTGCTTCGTCAGGGCGGGGGCATGACGCTGCGGCAGGCGATTGACGGGGGGTTTATCAATGCAAATTGGCAGTTGATTCCGTCCACGCGCGTAAAGGACAATCAGGATCCCACCTGCCGTACGCGGGCATTTTGCGTGGCGAATCTTCGGAAATTGCGCCTTGCGCGCATTCTCCCCATCGGATGGGAGCTTGCCGCCGATTCTCCCGCGAACCAGCTTGCCTGCGCAAAGGCGAACGGCTGCGTGACTTTGCGGGAGGTTATCGATCGTTTTGACGACTGCAATGACGAGGGGCGTTTGGACGACAAGCATCCCTGGTGCCATCTCATTGATCCCAACTGGGTGCTTACGGCATTCCCGGCCCAATGCGTTACCAAAGGATTCGGGAATCAGCTCCTTCCCAATACCGGCCAACGGCTCGAGGAGTGCCAGGATACCGTGACATGCCTTGAGCGGGATAAAAACGGCGCCTGCATCGGCGGATACGGTTTTTGCATGGCGGAGCAGACGTTTTGGCAATTCGATGCCCAGTCCTGTTCCGAGCAGAATGTGAGTTGTCGTACCTATACGCCCCGCGGAAATACTGTCCAGCCCATCAGCTATTTGCGGAGCACCCTGGATTACGGCGCCTGCAATGAAACGAATGTCGGATGTTTGTGGTATGCGTCGCGCCGCAATGCCGTAGCAACAAGCACGAGCAATGCCTGGGACGCCACATATGAGGGAACCACAAATAAGGTGTATTTCGACAAAACCATTCTTCCATGTTCCGGATCATTCGACGGCTGCAGCGATTTGCGCCGCGTGACGCGCGGTCAATCTGCGCTCAATCTGGTGCAGAACGGTTCCTTTGAGAGCACCACGGGCACCGGCCTTTTGGGATGGACGGCGCTCGACACCAATCTGTTCCCCGATGTTTCATGGACGTATACGCTGCCATCTCCCGCATCGGGCTCGCCCGCGGCCGAAGGAGCGCAGGCTCTGCTCGCGCCGCCCCTGAATTTGTCGGCTCCCAAGACGACCGACCGGATGCTTGCGCAATTCGTTACGGGCATTCGCGGCAGGCGGGAATATACGCTTTCATTCCGCGCCCGCGCGTTCGCGGATAAGCCATCCTTAAGCGGCATCGTCATTCTGTTCCAAAAGGGCATACAGAACGATCCGGCTAATCCTTTCGACTTCGTGATGATTCCGCCCGGGAGCCCTGATTATTTCCGGAGCAGCGGATGCAATATCCCAACGGCCATTCCGGGCATGGATCCGAACTCCGTGGCCGGAACCATGGTGCCGTCAACGCTCGATACGGAATGGCAGAATTTCAGCTGTACCTTTTTGACCTCCAAGGACGTGGGGCAGTTTGCCGTGTTTATTCTTGGCGGAACCGATTTGAACAAGACGGTTTTATATGATGCGGTCCAGCTGGAAGAGTCGGAACTGCAAACGGAATATCTCGACGGTCTGAATGCCGGTTTACCCCGCGTGAACATGCGCATACCGCCGCAGGAGCTCGGCTGTACCGGCAATGAAAAAACAGATCATCCACTTTGCAAAAATTACGCGCGCGTCTGCACCCAGCTCGAGGCGGGATGCCAGGGATATCGCCCGAGCGGGAATCCGGGAGCATCTGAAATTCCGGCCGTCCTTACGCCTGTGGATTATTGTCCGAACGAATGCGTGGGCTATGCGGAATTCCGGAAGCAGGCGTCCACGTTCGATTTGGCGCGGAGCGCGAATCCGGCCTTTGACGATCCCGACGACGACACGGTGGCGTATTTTATTCCGGATACGGCGCTCCAGTGTTCCGCCCAAAACGTGGGATGCGAAGCGTTCACGAATCTGGAAGCCGGCGCGGAAGGCGAGAGCGAGCAGGGATTCAGCTATCTCCGGAGCTGCGAAAAGCCCGGCCCGGATTCCCAAACGTATTTCACCTGGGAGGGTTCCGATACCACGGGCTATCAGCTGAAAACATGGAGCCTGAAGCGCGACACAACGGCGCCGTTCCCGCAGGGTCCCAAGGTGCTTGTGAAGGCCGGACCGGACGGCA
Organism: Candidatus Uhrbacteria bacterium; assembly: GCA_003576745.1. Lineage (GTDB taxonomy): Bacteria > Patescibacteriota > Patescibacteriia > 2-12-FULL-60-25 > 2-12-FULL-60-25 > 2-12-FULL-60-25. Next base: position 67,203 of record QEVR01000001.1, read on the forward strand.
CGGTGAAAGACCCGGCCGTGTGCAATCCCGCCTTCTATGTGCTTGGCCTGGATCCCGACTGCCGCCAATTTTACGACCCCGAGGGTACGGTTTTTTACCGATTTGAGTCGCAGACCATTTTGTCCAGCGATCAGTGCGCGCAATGGCGGAAGAGCGATTCTACCAAGGCGGATTGCGAAAAAACGGGAGGCCAGCACAATGCGGCCACGAATGAATGCGTGTACTTTGCCTTGGGCGACAAATCCCGTTCATGCGACATTAGCGTTGCGGGATGCCGCGCCTATATCGGCACGCAGGGGCTGGCGCAGGCCGAGGTATTTAATGAGGACTTCATCGACAATGTGGACGCCGCCCGCGCTGTGAGCGACGTTACCCTGTCGCAATCCAATGAGGCCGTTCTCGTGGGCGATAAGTCGCTGTTCGTCGCCGCGAATGCGGTGCCAAACGCGCGTTTGGCCTTTGACGTACCCACAGAGCCGGGAACATTGTATGAGCTTACCTTCTGGGCAAAGATCACGAGTCCGAATAAGCCCGTTATCAGCATCCGCGCGTCCGAGGATTTGAATGATACGACCATCGGGACTGCGGAGCTGGAGCCGGATTGGAACATTTATCGCATCGGACCTTTCTTCGGTTCCACGTCCACGGCGGCAACGACCACGCCCATTATGTTCTCCGGCTTCCCGTCCGTTACCTTTATCGACAAGGTCCGCGTGGAACAGGTGACGGATATCGCGTATGTCGTGAAGAATTCCTGGAACACGCCCGCGATATGCGACCAAACCTCCGAGGGCATTCCGCATCCGCAGGCCATGCTTGGCTGCAGCCTGTATACGGACAGGAAAAACGTGGAGAGTCCGGTTCGCCAGTTCACGAGGCTTTGTCGCGACACGGCCATCGGCTGTACGGCGTTTATCGATACGAAGAATTCCGACAATCCGTATGCCGACATCTGGACGAAATTGAATGAGCGTCCGTTCCCGGCGAATATCGAAACAACCATCCGTCCCGGGGATACCTATGAATACTTCATAGACGATGCGTCTTATTACTGTCCTGCGGAACAGGTAAGCTGCCGCGCATTCGGTAAACCGAAATACAGCCAGGATCGTTTGTCCCTGGATCCGAAGGCGCCGTTCGAAACCGTGTACCTCAAGGACGACGTGACGAAATACAATGAAGGACTCTGTTCCGAAGCCGAGCTGTTCTGCGAATCCTATACGTACAATGCCGCCGGTCAGGCGGGGACGGCGTATTTCCGCGCGCCGGCCGATCATGCCTGCGAGTTCCGGAACGGCGTGGTTGTTCCGCAGGGCACGGTTCCCAATGTGAATACCGTGGGCCGCACGTTCGACGGGTGGTTCCGCATCGGCACCGACATTCCTTGCTATCCGGAATTCCTGAAAGCGGGGAGCGAGTTCGGCATTACGTTCACGGGCGATCCCGGATACAATGCCTGGACATTTCCTACATCCACATATCGCGCATGGACCGGCGTGTGCCCCAATGACCAGGCCGAGTGCACCGAATTCCGCGATGTCACGGACAAGAGCGATACCCTGCATCCGCAGGGACGGCCGTACTTTGTCATCCGGAGCGAAAAACTCGACACAGAAAGCTGCAATGGACAGGTGGATCCCGGACGGGGGTGCGTGCTGTTCCGCGACATGTCCGACACCTTCCTCGCCTACAGCACGCAGGCGACGTATCGAAACTATGCGGCGAGCGGATACCGCCCCGTGGATCCGCTGAATTGCGATATTCAGCCGAATCACCCGGCCTGTCTCAAGAAATACTGCACGATGAGCGCGGATCCCTCGAATATTTTTGCGGGCGATGCCGGTTTATTAAAGAGCATCGATGTCTATAACGCGAACAACAAAGATTGTACGGATAATGAAGCCGTGTGCGCGCCGGACGTGAATTATGCCTGCGCCGTGTGGGCGCAAAACGTTTCGGGCCCGTGTCCGTACAAGATGGCCTGCTCTAATCGTGCGCAGCCGGACACCAATATTATCGTCAAAGTGAGCCCGGATCGCTCCTGCTCCCAGTGGCTTTCATGCCGTTCCGGCGAAACCGTTACGGATCCGGCTACGGGAAAACTGCAGAGTATCTGCAGCGATTTGGCGCTTTGCAATGCGAATGCCCAGAGCGAAGGCGATGCCGTGCCGTATTGCCGGAGTTTTGTGAACCGCGAACAGCCGTTCTCCACCATTCTCATTGATAATCAGGTCGTGGACGCGCAGGTATACGCGGACCGGCGCATTGGGTTCGGCACGCCGGATTATTCCGGATTCACCATCCCGGATCATTTTCAGGTGATGGACGCGGAGCTTGTGCCCGTGGGCTCCATGCTCTCTCCGGATCCCAAAACCAAGAGCAAATACAAAAAAGACTATCGTTTGGCCATTCCGCTCGACATGGATACCGGTGGCGTCACCTCCAATCCGGCGCGGGCGCCTTCTCCGGATGAACTCAAAACGCTTGCCGGTGCGCCGAATCTTCAGCAATACGCTTGCGTATACAAGAAAAACGGGTCTTTCGGCATACGGACGAATGCATTCCGCGAGCTTAGTGCGACAGGAACCGTCTGCTGGGTGTCGATGGATCAAGGACAGCCGCCCCAGCTTGCCGGAGCCGGCGCGCCCATTGTGTCGGACAATCTGAATGCGCTGAATCTCGTCCAGCGTTTTGAGCAGGGCGACCTTGCCGGGCTTGATCAGATTTTGTCCCGCAGTTTCCCGAACACGGTGTGCAAGGCGGCCCCGGAGGGCGATGCGCCGTTCAGCAATGATTTTGTGGTGGAATGGGACGATTCCGTAAATCCTCCGGAGCCATTGCGCGTTTCGTCCGGGTACGGGAATGCGAATCTCTGCGAATTCGGCGAAAACTGTTCATGCACCTATAAGCGCGTCACCTACGGAGGATCCATAAAGTTTTATGAACCGTTATCCACGAATGTGGTGAATGCCGTGTGTTCCGGAGGACCGCGGGACGGCCAGCCCTGCGTGGTGGACCGCGGCATCGAGGGATCCGAGCCCCCGCAGAATGCCACGGTAAAGGACAGCAAAGGCCAGGATGTTGCTGTTCCACCGGAAGCGCTTGCCGGCGAAAAATCTCCGACCGACCCCGACAGGATTTGCGGCGAGGGCGGCACATGCGTCCCTATTAAAAATGTTCAGCTTGTCCGGGGCATTTCCGGCCAGTGCCTGCAATATGACCAAACGCGCAATATCGCCGGGGATCCGTCTCGGAATGAGTGCCTCATCTGGAATCCGAATCCCGCATTTGCCGGACCCGGAGATCCGTATCACTGGTCGCCTACGGCCGGGTTCCAGCCGCCGCAATCCAGCGGCCGCTATTACTGCTCGTCGCCGGTCCGCGAGCCGAAAAAATTCCAGATTACGGCGGAGGGGACCTTGAGTTTTTTGGGGGCTACCTACACCTTTACGGAAGCGAATGGCCTCAAAAAGAACAGCGCGGGCACCTATGCCGGAAAAATAACCAAGCCGTGGTTCGCGCAGGCTATTACATCGGATAAAAGCTGTGTGGATTTCCCGAATCCATTCGGCGATGACTGCGACGGGAATGAGGGCGGCGGCTCCCTCGACGGTTCCACATCGGCTGGAACCGATATGGGGCGCTGGTGCGAGTATGCCGACGATGACCAGTCGCCATCTTCCGATTTCAAAAAAATCCGCCTTGTTACCACGGGCCGCGGCGGCAATCACAGCTATGCGGAATACGCCTATCTCTTCGACCGCGACAAGCTCGCCGAGAATATCGCGGGCGGCAAGGTGGACGATCCGGAAATTCTGCTCGAGCATACGCTGGAAGATACGCTTTCCTCGTTCGAATTCGGCATCCAGAAAGGACGGATCGGCTGCGGATATTCCGAGGACTTTGTGGAAGGCGCCAGCGTGTCGGATTATGACGATGAGGACGAGTGGTCTGGTCCGGACAGCACATGGGTTTCCAGATTCCGCGCCGAACTCGCGAAATCGGGAAATAAGCTCGACCGCAAAAAATCCGGCATCGTCACGGAGGACGGGTCGCCTTCCGGCGTACCCGTGACCGTTGAATGCAATAATGAGGATAATGCGGGGAGCCAGAGCGGAACCTGCTTCCTGAAGTATTGGCAGCTTGATTATCGCGCGGAAGGTCAGGATCGTTTTCAGGCTTTTAGTCCTGACATCGGGCGGGCGAGCATGGACTCGCTGTCGAAGTCGCCCGTGTACGGCAAGTGCACGTCCGACAAGTCATGGTTCTCCATTCGAGCCGTCTTTGAAGACACCAATAAAACGGAAAACGATAAGGATCCCGAAACCGTCAAACCCGATCAGCTCGTGGGCCCTTTCCAGATTGTCGGATTGTGGGTAACAGCCTGCGCCCCGCATTCGGGTCCGCGATACATTTATCTCGACCTGCACCTTTCCACGGCCGACGTGTGCCGCGAGCTCAATGAGACAATTTCCAAAGACAGCAAGGAAAGCGTCGCGTACACCGACAGGAACTCGTCCCGCAGCGGTTTTGCCATTCCGAAGGTGGGCTTCCAGTGGGGGACGACGAATATTCCTTTCGGCGCGTCGCTCGCCACGGGTGATGCTGGCCCGGAACCGCTGTATATGAGCGGGGTATCGCAAGCGGCATCCACGAATCCGCTGAATCCGCCCACATTCACGTTCCCGGGACAGACCTATTTCCGGAATGAGCCATATCCCACCAATAACTGGGGCGCATTGTCGAATATTTTTGCGCGCATTTACCGCGTGTACGGATATTTTCCGCGCGGGGTGGGACGCGAAGACTGGGCATGCACGGATCCCCGCAGTCCGGGTTTCGGGCAATGGTGTCCGCCTGATGAAGGCTTGACATCAAAGGAATTCGGAGATGCGTCGGAAAAAATCTGCGGATTCCAGGGGAAATGCCTTAAAACGGGCGTTGATCCCAGCGATATTTTTGCCACCAAGGTGTGCAATTCCTTTAGCGGGGTAAATCGCGGACTGGACTGCTCCAATGATCCGGACATCTGCCATCGCGGGCCGGTGCAGGAAGAGAACGGCATTCTCCAGCCACAATATGCCAGCTGCGCGCTGTTTGACGACGGTTCGAATCAAACATGGACGCAGCTCCAAAATGGAAAGTATAAGTGCAGCGGTTCCGGCTGTCCGACCAAAGAAGGCTGCACTGCCGAAATTGGCTGTGAGCGTGGTCCGGCGGTTCGGAGCGGCGCATTCCGTTGCCAGGGGAGCGTGCGCGATCCGGGAATTGTGGGCAATGGAACGGCCAGCTGGTGCACCAAGGCCACGAGCAATAGTCCCGAATGTCCGAGCGCGGAAGCCGATACTTGCAAAGCGCCTACAGAAGACGAGGTTTTCCGATTCTGCCAGACGTATTATCCGAACGAGGTGCAGAATTGCATCAATGGGAATCCATTCGGGAATGGCGTGTTGCCCGGCCGCTGCGAACGCCACTCTTGGGCGGAATGTTTTACGGACAATGACTGCAAGTTTGAGTTCCGTAATTATTGGCCGTCCGGACAAGTGAATAGTCTCTTCCGATGGGGTCCTGAAGCAGGCAGTACACCCGGCCAATTTAATAAGAAATTCGATTCGCCGTGGAATGAACCAAAACCCGAATCTTACTACGGTGTTACACCACAGGGCGCGTCGCCGACGAAGCTTGATCCCGTTTCAGGCGAGGAGCCATGTCCGGACGGGAAAAATTGCCTCATCAAAAACGCGTTTACGCCGGCAAAGCCCCTTGCGGATGGCACGAAATTCTATGCGACGCCCATCGCGCCTCAAAAATTCCCGTCATATTGGTCCACCATTAATAGTATTCAATGGGACGATTCCTCTATGTTGGGGTTGTTCCCGGGTTTCGCTCCTCATATTTTGTTGAATCGCTCCGGATATGTCTGTTCCTTTAATTTCTTTGACGAAGCTGTAACAGTAGGGGGGGTAAAGCAGGAAGTTTGCACTGTGGATGACGCTTTTGTTCGTAATACAACGGATACGGCTCCATTCGTGTATTTCACATGGAGATCGTCAACTTCCTGTTCATTCCTGGGTAAGAGCATCCCCGGTTGTTCAAAGCCGAATGTCGGAAATGCGTCTCTTGGAGGCGCGGTCGCTCATTATGCCGCCTGCGAGCCGCTTGCGCTCATGTTCCGAAGCGGTTTCCAGACAAGCGGGGGCTTGGGCGTATGCCGCGGCGGAACCCGCGCAGGCGCGTCATGCCAGAGCGACAAAGAATGCGCGCCGCCTGATTTGGACCCCACGCTTCAGCTGGCGTCCCGGGACTGGTGCAAGCCTGTTACGAGCGGTGAGCCGAATTATGGACCGACAGGCTCCAATACCGCATGTTGGACCAGCGCGAATCCCACGCTTGATCCGAATAGTCCGTTTAAGGAGCCAAATCCTGCCCTCGATAACAATCTTTGTACGCATCCTCCCGGATATTGGCCGAGACCGAATTTCTGCAAGGATCCGAATGATGAATATTGCGGTTTGTTTGGGTATGACTTGGGCGCGAAGAATGCGAGCGTCAGTGACAAAGCGCCGCTGCCCACGGATGTGACCGCCGGGCTGTATACGCCTTCGTATCTGAATCCGGGCGGCAGCAATGTGGCGAAAAATTCCATCTCGTATAATTATATTGCGTACTATAATCCGGAGCCCCCGCGCATTGCGGCGCCGGATATCCGCACATGCCAGGGAGGTCAGTGCCGCATTACCGGATTGGGTTCTTTCAGCATCGACGGGGTGGCCGAAGGCATTGTGAACGGCGGATCCGGCAACCACGTGGCGACGGTGCGCTTTTACGCATGGGCCTCGCGAGAGCAAATGCCGCTTCGCAGAGTCATTATTGACTGGGGAGATGGAAGCGTTACCGAATTGCCGGATGCGAACATGAAGAATCGCAAGCCGTATTGCCAGACACCAAAGGAATGCACGCTTACGCCGGGACTAACCTGCCAGACAAATGCCGATTGTCCTCCCGGAGGAGGCACGTGCGAATCGTATGGGAGCTGCGCCACGCGTCCGAGTGTGCGCTGCTACCGCGATCAGGACTGTACCTTCGGCGGAGAGGCCGGCGTGTGCGTGCCGCGCGTCACTTTTGACAATGACAGCGATGCCTGCCAGGAAAACTTCTTCGAATTCCGCCATGCGTACAGTTGTCTTCCGGACAATGTCCCGTCCGCCGATTGCCAGACAACGGGAGGTTTTGCGAATGGCGTGTGCTCCGGTGATCCCACCAAGGCGTGCGGCACATGCGCCGTGGGCGACGTGTGTATTCAAAACACTTCCACGGATATCAAGGGCTGTTTCGACAAGGGGACGAACACGTGCCGGTATACGCCCCGCATTATGGTTATCGACAACTGGGGTTGGTGTACGGGTGAATGCCGCAATGCATTGAATCAGAGCGGTTTGCTCATTGATGCCGCCGGTTCCCCAATTTTGCATCCGAACGGCGGGTGCTATGACGCCTCGCGCGTAAAGAGCAATGTAAACTTTACAACGCCCGTGGGTCCGAATGAGTGCAATGTCTTTAATCCCTCCGGTACCCAGCGTCCGTGGGTCGTGTATCCGGGATCGGTACAAATGCTGCCCGGAGAAGCGCTGTAAAGCGCTGTGTGTCTTGAGCCCGACGCCATCGGCGGTGCGTCGAGGACGCCCGGAGGTTTTCCCAATCTCCCTACGTCCCTGTTCCCTTTCCTGCTATACTTCCGCTATCAATCCATGTCAGAACGCAGTCTTCCAGAGCTTCCTTCCGGCATTCGGAGGAAGCGTAATCCGCCGCCCAAGCCGAACATGCGCATTGGCGAGGAGGATATTCTCGAAGAGTCCTCTCTCGAGGAGCTCGGAGGTATTGATATTACCAATGCTCCGCCGGAGCCGGGTTCGACGACACGCCGCTATTGGGAGGCAAAGCGGGATATCGCGCGAAGCGCAGCCCGTTTTTCAGAAATTCCAAAAGAAGGAGCAGCGGAACGAGCGCGGTTGGAACGTGCGTTTCAGGAGCGCATGCGCAAAGAACAGGAGGAGCATGACCGGCGCATGGAAGCGCTTCGGAGGGAGTTTGTAGAGCGGGAGATCGAGACTGAAGCGGAATATATTGTCCCGGATGAAGAAATAGAAATCGTGAGCGAAGGGGAGGTGGAAGATGCCCTGCTCCGGGATGAACGAGGGAATATCATCGGACTGAAAAACGAACAATTCGTCACCATCCCGGAAGCCTGGAAGGCCGCGGGTGCCGTCTTGTCGCGTCTTCAGCGCGAATATACCGGCGTCCTCGACGATATCAAGGAAGCGGAAAACCGCATCGCCATTTTGCGCGCGAACAAGGATGAAATGCTTCCCGATCGCGAGTCGGATTTGGCCATTCTTCGCGCCCGGCGCGACGATATCGCGAAGGAAATGAAGGCATGGTCGGATTTTACGGATGAGATTCAGGCCGAACAGGAAAAAGAGGAGGCCGAGGCTGTACGGAGCACCTACCATGCCGGCATGGGAGAATTCGGGACCAATCTTATCGAAAATCCATTTTATTCGGAGCAAGCAGCCGCCGTTGCCGAGCACGAACTTATCATTGAAAAGGAATTGCCGGAACTCCAGCGGGAGTATTTCGATCTCGTGGCTCGCCGCGACGGAATACGCTCGCAGCTCCAGCGCGTGGAGGAGGCGGAAAAAGCCATTGTAAAAAGCGCGAGCGATGCGGCCGCCGGCGCCGAACAATTGCATGCCGTTTTGTTGGACGTGGAAACGCAAAAGCAGGAACTGGAACACAAGCTTCGGGACGCGCTTGCCATGATTCGGGTCAAAGAGCAGGAAATGAGCATTATCCGTTCCAAGCCGGCGAAAACGGAACAAAAGGCCGATATCCTTTTGTTAAAACATGAGGCTGGATCTCTCAAACGTCGCCTCCATGATCTCGAAGCGGAACGGAAGTATTGGCAGACATTCGCGGATACGGAGAGCCGAAGCGCCCGTCGCGCGGTTGCAGACGCGAATATTTCGGAAAAATTGCAGATTCTTACGGAACAGGCAGACGGCCTTTTGCGGGAGAAGGCCAAACTTAATGAGGAAATCGGCGAGGTATTAACGCAGATTCGGGACATCGAATCCCGGGCAGGTGAAGCAGAAATAGCGGCATAAATGTTGAAAAAGAAAACACCCGTCCCTCGAAGGCGGGCGGGTGTTAGGTATTCAGACGGGGCCGGTGGCGAGCGCATGCCGCAACCGACGCATGGCGTGGTCGAGCGCGAGCCGTAGCTTTTGATGGCGCCGGTCGGCTTCGTCGAATCGCGCATTCAGTGTTTTGCGAAGTTCCACGATAACCCCGAAACAATCCTGCGCCGGTGTGCGGCGCCGTTCGAGTTTTAAAAGAAGCGCAATCTCCGGAATCGGACCGAGCGCGCGTCCGATGAGCGGACGGAGCTCATTCGCCGTATTCGCGCAGGCGGCGCGCCACGCTGCATCTGCTGAACGATTCAGCAGGCAGGATGAATGGACGTATTCCCCCTCGATCAGGGATTCTTCGCCGCCGCCGTGGAATACGGCATTGCGGCATACGAGGCAGGAACCCAACACTCGCGCCGGATCCCGGAGACCCGAAGCGCGATAAACGCGAAACGGGATCTCGCGCGCCTTTTGGAAGATGGATTTGATCACGGCGACGCCTCCTCCTTTTGGAAGGTTCGAAGAGAGAACCTAACGTGTTTTTGCTTCGACGTCAAGCGCAGTAGGGGCGCAGCATGCTGCGCCCCTACTGCGCCCCTGCTGCTGCTATCCTTGACGCTCTCTGCGTATCCCTGTATTCTTTCCCTATTGACTCGTTCCGGCTGGAGCGAGTTATTCATTACTCACGAATGACGAATCATAAATCATGCTGCGGTATACGGTGAGCGGGATGCGGGGGTGCGGGATGCGAAGAGTACGTAGGACGTAGTTGCGTGGTTGCGTAGGACGTAGTTGCGTAGGGGGAGCATAATTCTCCCCGTAACCCTTTGCCCTTTGCCCTTTGCCCTTTTGCTAATTGCCAATAGCTATTAGCTACAATCTTCCCCATAACTCATAACCTGTTTCCCTTAGCCCTTACGCGTCACTTTTCGAGTTTCAGAGTTCTAGAGTTTCTCTTTCCCAACCCTAGAACCCTAAAACTCTGGAACTTTTGAACGACCTCGTTGCCAAAATCTTCTAGCTACAATTTTCCCTATGGCCTCACAAATCTCACAAGCTATTAAGCAAATCTGCGAAGAAAAGAATATCGCCGAAGAGTCGGTGATCGAAACCATCGAAGCTGCCCTTGCCGCGGCATATCGGAAAGATTTTGGAAATAAAAACCAGAACATCCAGGTCGAATTCGATCCGGAAAAATACGACGGAGCCACCCAAGGCATCCGCGTCTTCGACGTCAAGGAAGTGGTGGAAGACATGGAACTCCCGGAGGAGCCCAAAGAAGAAGAGGAAAAACCGGGCATGAGGCCGGCGGCGCGAATGGGCGGCGCACCAGAGGCTGCGGAGACCGTCGGCGAGGATGAAGAGCCGAAGTTCAATCCCAAGACCATGATTATGATCCGCGATGCGCGGGACATTAAACCCGATGCCGCCATCGGCGAGGAAATTCGCGTCGAACTTTCTATCCCGGCCGCATTCGGTCGTATGGCCGCGCAGACCGCCAAGCAGGTCATCATGCAAAAGCTCCGCGAAGCGGAACGAAATGTCATTTTCAGCGACTTTAAGGGACGCGAAGGCGAACTCATGAACGTGACGGTTCAGCGGCGCGAGGGTCGCATTGTCCTTATCGACCTTGGACGCGCAACGGGCATTCTTCTTCCGGAAGATCAGATCGAGGGAGAACGATACTATCCGGGCACGCGCTTAAAGGCGCTGCTTCGCGAAGTGGTAATGACGCCGAAGGGCCCGGAAATACGCCTGTCGCGGTCCGCGACGGCGCTCGTGAACGCGTTATTCGCACAGGAAATTCCCGAAGTCGCCAATGGTATTGTCGCGATGAAGGCGATTGCGAGGGAAGCGGGTTCGCGAACCAAGGTGGCGGTGACCACGAATGACGACGCCATCGACCCTATCGGTTCCTGTATCGGGCAAAGGGGGACGCGTATTCAGTCCGTGATCCGTGAATTGGGAGGGGAAAAAGTTGACGTGATTTTATGGTCGGAAGATCCAGCGGAATACATTGCGTCCGCGCTGTCGCCGGCAAAGGTTGTGCGCGTGGATTTGAGCAAAGACGAGCATTTGGCGCATGTCGTCGTGGGGGCCGATCAGCTGTCTCTTGCCATCGGCAAAGGCGGCCAGAATGTGCGGCTCGCCGCGAAACTTACGGGATGGAAAATTACCATTGCCGAAGAGGGCGGCAAGGCCATGGCGGATTCCGAAATGGGCGAGTACACAGCGGGCGAGGGGGAGGCGCATAAGGATCACGACGGCCTGGATGAGCACGGCGAGGCCGCGGAAACCTCTGATGAGGCGGATCGCGCATCGGCGTCTCCGGACGCGCCGGAAGCAGAGCCGACCGTCGATGCAAATGTCGAGAAGATAAGCGAATAACATGACGCAATTCTTCAATACCGTCCTCATTCAGCCGATTCTCAATCTCCTGCTGTGGCTCTACGACGTGATTCCCGGCCAGGATATCGGGATCGCGATTATCGCGCTGACGGTTATCGTCAAAGTCCTGCTGCATCCGCTGACGGTTAAGCAGATTAGGCAGCAGCGTGCCATGCAGGAGCTGCAGCCGAAAATCGAAGAGGTGCGGAATACCTATAAAGACAATCGTGAGGAGCAGGCGCGCCAGCTCATGGCGCTCTATCAGGCGGAAAAAGTGAATCCCGCATCGTCATGCCTTCCGCTACTCGTTCAGCTGCCGATTTTTATCGCGCTGTTTCAGGTGCTGCTCAATATGCTGAAACAGCAGGATTTCAGTCTGCTGTACTCGTTCGTTCCGCACCCGGGCCAGATTGACCCGTCGCTCTTCGGCTTCATCGATCTGCATAATCCGAATTATGCCATGGCGATTATCGCCGGCGCAGTGCAATTTATTCAGTCTCAGCAGATGTTCAAAACCGGCCTTACGAAACAGCCTCCCAAGGAAGTAAAGGGCTCGGAGGGGGCGAAGGACGAAAGCATGGCCGCCATGATGAACAAACAGATGATGTATATCATGCCGGTGGTCACCGTGATCGTCGGGTTCAGTCTTCCCGGCGGCCTTACTCTGTACTGGCTTACCATGAGCGTGCTTACCGTGATTCAGCAGTGGTATATGTTCAAAACAATGCAGCCGAAGGAGCCGTCCGGCCCACCGGAACCGCACGCGGCCCCCGCCCGTTAACAGAATGGCGCCCTCGGCTTATGCTGGGGGCGTATGCGCATCCATTCCAAGCGTTTTCTCGGGTTCCCTGTACACACCCAGACAGGAACAAGCCTGGGGAGGGTGTCAGGCTTTGAATTCGATACAGATACCGGACGTCTCACCGCCCTATCCGTTCGCGCGCGCGGGGTTGTTTCCGGATTGCTGGATCAGGACCTGTTTGTGTCATGGCCGCAAATCGTCGAAATTACCGAAACAGCCGTCATCGTGAAGGATGCGGCGATGAAATCCGGAATCCGTGCCGTCGCCGCACGACCCGCGGAGTCGGCGCTTGGGGAGGCGGGTATTTCTGCCATGCACCGCACGGAAACATGACCACATTCGATCGCTATCGAAGCACGCGCGAGGCGCTCCTCCGGACGGTTGCCTATTTCGATGCTATCGACTATGCGCCGACGCAGGCGGAGCTTTTTGTCTGGCTCGAATGGAGCGGGGCAAGCGGGTTTATTCAGGAAGCGCCTCCGTCGGGCGGCGAGCTTTTTACCGCCCTCATGGGCTTGAGGGAATCCGGTGAACTGGAATTCGGTTTCGGGCGCATCGCCCTGCCAGGACGGCTTGCGCCGCTCGCAACGCTCTCTCTTGAGCGGACGGCGCTGTTTGCGCGAAAGCTCCGTCGCGCGCGCCAGTGCGCCGGCTGGCTTGCGCGTTTGTCGGGCGTACGTTTTGTTGCACTTGCGAATACCACGGCGCTTGCGCATGCGCGCGACGCTGGCGACCTGGACTTTTTTATTGTCGTGCGAGCCGGAAGCATCTGGACCACGCGCGCCATCGGCGGCGGTCCGTATCGCCTTCGTGGAACATTATCCGGCAGCACGGCAGGTGCGGACGCCATATGCCTGTCGTATCTCGTATCCGATCGGCTTCTGAATGTGGAATCGCATATGCTCCATGGCGATGACCCGTATTTCCGGTTTTGGTTTTTGTCTCTTTTGCCGCTTTATGACGACGGCATTTCCGCCGAACTGTGGGAAGCAAACCGCGCTATCCGCGCGAGACATCCCCGGGCCGAACGATGGCGCGCGAGCCCCGACGCGTCGCTCCGCATCCCGCACATACGCCTGCCCGTTCTCCCATCCCTCGAGCGCCGGCTTCAGCGATTCCAGGAACGGTGGTTTCCCGATCGCATTCGCGAACGGATGAACCGCGATACGAGCGTAATTGTGTCCGAGGATGTTCTGAAATTTCATCTCGAGGACGCGCGCGCCGCATACCGCGACGCCTTTCACGAGCGCCTCGAAGCAATGGGTCTATCCTGATATGCGGCAACTGTTTCATGTCAGCTGGAGAGTTGCCCTTCTTTGTCTTCCATGGCAGACGCAATGGATTCTGCAGACCGGTAGTATCGGCGGATTTCCATGGGAACAGGGAACGCTCCGAATATATGCCAGCTGGATGCCACTTGCCGTTGCCGCGGGAACGGGTCTGCTTCTTTCTGGAAAGCGGAGCTCGGCGCAGCAATGGCATAGCCGCGAACGGCTCATGCGTATTCTCGCGACCCTCTTCCTTACCGGCGCGATTGTCGGAACGAGTTCCTGGACGGCAACGGGCATGTGGGCGCTCGAGGCGTTTCTTCTTGCCGCCTTCGTTTTTGCGCTCTTCCGCCAGCACGTTTCCTCGCAGACGATCGGTTTTTGGTTTGTGCTTGCGCTTTTGCCTCATACAGCGCTCGGCATATGGCAATTCTTCGTGCAGGATATCGGCGGAGCGTCGGTGCTGGGTATTGCGGAGCATCGCCCGTGGGCGTCGGGAACATCGGTGGTGGAGCATGGACTCTATCGTGTCCTTCGCGCATACGGGGGGTTTCCGCATCCGAATATTTTTGGCGGCTGGCTCGCCGCGGGTCTTGCGCTCCTTCCGTTTTTGGTTCGGCAGGCTGCGGCAAAATATGGAGTGTTGTTTTATGTGTTTTCCGGCGCGGCATTTACGGCCGCCCTTCTTTTTACGTTCAGCCGCGGAGCTTGGGTTGCCGCAGTCTTCGGTTTTTTCTTCGCATTCGCTGTCAGCCTGAAGCACGCGTCATTCCGCGCGGACAAACAATCGCTCTGGCTCCTTTTCGCCGTCGTGGCCGCGCTTACGGCATGGGGCGCCGTCACGCAATGGGATCACATATACGCGCGGATTGCCGCAACCGAACGGTTGGAGCAATGGTCGCTCGTCTCCCGAAAAACATCACTCATCGAAGGATGGGAAGCCTGGAAACTCCGTCCGGTCACGGGCTTTGGGCCGGGCGCGGGAATTGTCGGTATCCAGGACATACGAAATCGGTTATCGCGGCCATCGCCCGCAGCTCCGGAACCCCCGCATATTGTTCCGCTCTCAATGTTGGTTGATATGGGTATTCTTGGTTTTGTTGCCTTTATTCTCGCGACATTCATTTTTTGGAATCGGAGAAAGACGCGTTTTTCTTGGCATGTTTCCGGTCCGGTTCTGGCCGTTTTTCTTCTTCTGGCGTTTACGGACCATTATCTTTGGACATTGTGGCCGGGGATGGCGCTCGGCGCCGTCATTCTTTTGCTGTGTGCCGCAGATATTCCTCCGAAAGCGCCCGGCCCCCTGCATGGGAAAGGGGCTTGACGAGAAGGAAGATGGCTGGCATTCTATGCCCACAAATTAGCACTCTCCGAATGAGAGTGCTGATCCTACTCATTCACCACTTTATTCTTCTATGACTATGTTGCGTCCATTGTACGACCGCCTCATTGTCAAAGCGCTGTCGAAAGAAGAAAAAACGTCTTCCGGCATTATTCTTCCGGACACGATTGACAAGGAGCGTCCCGAACAGGGAGAGGTTATTGCGGCGGGTCCCGGAAAATTGCTTGAGAACGGGCAAACCGCGCCGATGCATGTGAACGTGGGGGACAAAGTTGTCTTCAAAAAATACGCGCCGGACGAAGTGAAGATCGGCTCCGAGGAGTATCTCGTGATTTCCGAATCCGACGTCATGGCGATTGTCGAATAACCGATACAGGAATTCTCTATGGCAAAGCAAATTATTTTTGACGAAAAGGCTCGTCATGCGCTCAAGCGCGGCGTGGATAAGCTCGCGGATGCGGTAAAAGTGACCTTGGGCCCCAAGGGCCGTAATGTGGTTATTGACCGCGGGTTCGGGTCGCCGACCATTACGAAAGACGGCGTGACCGTTGCAAAAGAGGTGGAGCTCGAAGACAAGTTCGAAAATTTGGGCGCGGAACTCGTAAAGGAAGTCGCATCGAAAACGAATGACGTCGCCGGCGACGGAACGACGACGGCGACCGTCCTCGCCCAGGCCATGATCGCGGAAGGCCTCAAAAACATCACGGCCGGCGCGAACCCGCTAGCGGTCCGCCGCGGCATCGAGAAAGGCGTGGAAGCCATCGTCTCTGAACTGAAGAACCGCATTTCGAAGCCGGTTCAGGGGGATGCCATCGAACAGGTCGCTTCGATTTCCGCGAATGATCCGGAGATCGGGAAAATCATCGCGGACGCCATTCGGGAAGTCGGGGAAGAAGGCGTCATCACCGTGGACGAATCGCCCACGTTCGGCGTGCAAAAAGGCGAAACCGTCAAAGGCATGCGCATCGACAAAGGATATGTGTCCCATTACATGGTTACGAATCCGGAGCGCATGGAAGCCGAGTACGCCGATGCGCCCATTCTCGTGACCGACAAAAAAATTTCGTCCGTACAGGATATTGTGCCGATTCTCGAGAAGGTGGCGCAAACGGGAAAGAAAGATCTCGTGATCGTGGCAGACGATCTGGAAGGCGAGGCGCTTGCCACGCTCGTGGTCAATAAGCTTCGCGGAGCCTTCAATACGCTTGCGGTCAAAGCCCCGGGCTTCGGCGACCGCCGCAAGGACATGCTGGCGGACATTGCCGCCGTTACGGGCGCCACATTTATAACGGAGGAGCTCGGCCGCACGCTGGAATCCGTCCAGCTCACCGATCTCGGAAAAGCCGGCAAGGTCGTTGCCACGAAAGAGCACACCACCTTTGTCGGCGGCGGAGGAAATGAAGCGGATATCAAAGCGCGCGCCGCGCAGGTAAAGCAGCAGCTCGAGCATACGGAAAGCGAATTCGACAAGGAAAAACTTCAGGAACGCCTGGCGAAGCTCGTCGGCGGCGTCGGCGTTATTAAGGTCGGAGCGGCAACGGAGGTGGAGACGAAAGAAGTGAAGGATCGCATTGAAGACGCCCTTGCTTCCACAAAAGCCGCCATTGAAGAAGGTATTGTTCCGGGCGGCGGGGTGGCTTTGCTTCGAGCCATGGGCGTTCTGGAATCACTAAATCTTGATGATGAGGAGATGATCGGCGTCCGCATTCTGAAGCAGTCCTTGGAATCGCCCATTCGCACCATCGCATCCAATGCGGGGAAAGACGGGTCGGTGGTCGCGGAGCATGTAAAAAAAGAGAGCGGGAGTATGGGATATAATGCCGCGAAGGATACCTATGAGGATTTGCTGGCGGCCGGCATCGTGGACCCAACCAAGGTTACGCGATTCGCGCTCCAGAATGCCGCGTCCATTGCAGGCATGTTCCTCACCACCGAATGCGTCATCACCGATATTCCGAAAAAGGAAGAACCGGCCGCGCACGGCCATGGCGGTGACATGGGAATGGGGATGGGGGGATACTAAACAGGCATGACACAAAAAACGGCCGTCAAAAGGACTGGCCGTTTTTTGATGCATACGATACGATCAGGGAGAAGTTGCGTAGGGCGTAGTTGCGTAGTTACGTAGGGGGAAGAGTACGTCGTTGCGTAGGACGTAGGGTATGGGTCGTGAATCATGCGGGCGGGATGCGGGAGACGTCGTGCCGCTTGAAATCCGAGACCCAAGCGATCCGTAGGTTCGTAAGTCTGTAAGTCCTAGGTCTGTAGGTCATGAGTCATGAGGCACGGGTCGTGAGTCATGCGCTCAAAATCCAAAACTTATAACCTGTTCATTGCGAATAGTCATTGCTTCAATTCTTAACATCATGTATGTCCAATCCCTTAGAACGGCCCAAACAAACGCCGGATACTGAGCGCGAGCCGGCTCCATTCACCGTGCAGAGCGCGTCGCCGGCTGCAGTCGAGCCGCCGCTTCAATCCGGCGTGAGAGAGAAGATCGCCAAATCTCCGGCGCAACGTTCCGAGGCGGTCATGAAACGGATGCCCACCCCGTCCATCGAGATCACCGCTCCCAAGCCGAAAGACGAGAAAATCCCGAAACACCGTCCTCCCTATACAGCGTCCGTCATGTATCCGGAAGAAGGCGGCAAGGAGCGGGCGGCATAGCCGCATTGCCGGACATCGTGTTTTCTGGTATTGTTTGCATCATCTATGGAACATCAAACACCTCCCAAAACGGGTTCTGTCATTCCGAAATTCGAGGCAAAAGATATTGAAGAAAACAAGGCCATGGCCGCGATTTCTTATATCGGCATCCTCTGTCTCATCCCTCTCATCCTCAAAAAGGATTCGCGGTTCGCGCAGGAACATGCCAAGCAAGGCTTCGTTCTGTTTGTTGCGGAACTCGCAGTGTGGATCTTGGGGATGCTTCCTGTTATCGGCTGGTTTCTCATCGGGCCTGTGGGGAGCATTGTGGCCATTGTTATTTCGATCATCGCATTGCTTAAAACTCTTCAAGGCGAATTCTGGGAGATTCCGCTTCTCGGTCAGTATCGGAACAAGGTAAATTTCTGAATACGGGGCGTCCTTTGCATGAGGGCGCTTTTTTGTATATGAATCGCGAACAATACGAATGACGAATATGCGCCTTTGCGTGAGTATACCAACCAGCTTCGAAAAGCCTTCATGATTCGTGTGATACGTTGCTTGTAACATATGCTGCCGATAAAAGACCGCCTCGCCGATCTCCAGAAGCGCGTTTTCGAAGCCTGGAAGGTGCTGGATCTCGATGCGAGGAAGATCGAGGTGGCCGCGCTCGAACAAGAGACGACGGATCCGGATTTTTGGAAAGACCCTGAACGCGCACGAAAAGAATCCCAGAAGCTTTCCGAATTAAAGGAAGAGGTTGAAGGATGGTCTGCGCTTGCCGCATCCGTAAAAGATCTGTCGGAATTGGTCGATATCGCGGAGCAGGAACGGGATGCGTCCGTTCTCAGGGATGCGGAAACGCAGGCCGCGGATTTGGAGCGCGAATATCGGAATCTCGAGTTTTCTATGCTTTTTTCAGGTCCGCATGACGCGTCGAATGCCGTGGTCGGGATTCATGCCGGCGCCGGCGGCACGGATGCGCAGGATTGGGCGGAAATGCTGTTGCGCATGTATCTCCGTTATGCGGAACAGCGGGGTTGGAAAACCGCGGTGCTCGATGAGAGCCGGGGGACAGAGGCGGGAATCAAATCCGTCACGTTTACCGTAAACGGACGATTTGCGTATGGGCATTTTAAAGGAGAGGCAGGGGTGCATCGGCTCGTCCGTTTGTCGCCATTTAATGCCGATCACTTGCGCCAGACATCGTTTGCGCTGGTAGAAGTGCTCCCGGAGTTTGATGAAACCGTGGATGTCGAAATCGATCCGAAGGATTTGCGTATCGACACATTCACGTCGAGCGGCAAAGGCGGGCAATCCGTTAATACCACCTATTCCGCCGTGCGCATTGTGCATGAGCCTACAGGGATTACCGTGTCATGCCAGAACGAACGCTCTCAGCGGCAGAACAAGGAAACGGCGATGAAGATTCTTAAAGCGAAACTTCTCAAGCTCAAGGAGGAAGAGCTTCTCAAAGAACGGAAGGAATTGCGCGGCGAGTACCACAGCGCCGAGTGGGGGAATCAGATTCGGTCCTATGTGCTCCAGCCGTATCGTTTGGTCAAGGACGTACGCACCGGCGTGGAAACAAGCGATACAGACGGGGTGTTGAACGGGAACTTAGACCCGTTTATCGAGGCGTTTCTTCGCAAACAGGCGGAGAAACGGGATGTCAGAGCGGAGCTGAATGCGGAATAACCTGCTATTATATTCGTATGAAGCCATCACAGGCTCTTGTTACCGGCGGCGCCGGATTTATCGGTTCGCAAGTCGTGGATGCGCTCATTGAGCGCGGCTGGGCCGTGCATGTGGTGGACGATCTGTCCACCGGGAATACGCGAAATATCAATCCAAAGGCCACATTCGTCCGGACGGACTTTGCTCATCCGCGCGTTCAGCGATGGATCGCTCTGCATCGTCCGGCAGCGGTGTTCCATTTTGCCGCGCAAATCAGCGTGAGCCGGTCCGTAAAAGACCCTGTGAAAGACGCGGAAACCAATATCGATGCCACGCTCAAACTTCTCGAGGCCGCATCGCGCGCAAAGGTGAAGCGATTTGTTTTTGCCGGATCGGGAGGAGCGCTCTGTTCGGAACGCATGCGTCTCCCCGCGAATGAAATGCAAACGTGCGAGCCGGCTTCCCCGTATGCCATTGCCAAAAGGACCATTGAATATTACGGAGCGTTTTACCGCGAGCACCGCAAGCTTCCGTTCGTGTCGTTGCGGTTCGCCAATGTGTACGGCCCCCGTCAGTCCCCGCACGGAGAGGCCGGGGTGATCGCGATCTTTACGCTCCACATGCTTCACAATCGTAAAACCCGCATCAACGGAACAGGAAAACAGACGCGCGATTATATTTATGTGGACGATGTCGTCCGCGCCGTCCTGCTTATGCTGGATCATCCCGACCTGGCGGGTCCGTATAATGTCGGGACCGGCATTGAAACGAGCGTCAAACAGGTTCACGCAATGCTTGCCAAAATCATCGGATACAAAAAGATGCCCGGTCGCGGTCCTGCGGATACGGCGGCGCCGCTTCGGAGCGCCCTCGATGCCTCCCGCCTGACGCATGACGCCCATTGGCATTGGGACGTCGGTCTCCGTGAGGGTCTTCAACGGACGGTGAACTGGTTCCGCGAACATGATCACGGAAAGCGGAACATGCTTTCGCGGTTTCGTTTCAACAAAGGAGACAGGGCTGCATGATCATGAGGGTATATCGGATTCGCAAACGGCAGGATAGTATCGCGGCCATCAAAGCCGCGGTTGTCGTGTTACGACAAGGCGGCATTATCGCCTTTCCGACCGAAACAGTGTATGGCCTCGGATGCGATGCAACATCCGCGGTAGCCGCGCGGCGCGTTTATCATATGAAACAGAGGGAGAGGAATAAAACACTTCAACTCATCGCGGGATCTTTGGCGCAGGTAAAGGCGGTCTCGAAGCTCGGATATTGGGAACGGATGCTGGTTTCGCGCTATTGGCCCGGACCGCTTACGCTGCTTGTTTCCGTACGGCCGGAAGCACATGTATCGTCATTCGCCATTCAGGACGGCCGCATCGGCATTCGGGTGACATCGGATCCTTTTCTCCAAAAACTTCTCCGCGTCTATGGCAAGCCCATTGCGGCAACATCGGCCAACCGGAGCGGAGAAACTCCCGCGCGATCCGGACGGGAAGTCATGAAGATTTTTCAGGCTCGCACAGGCCCTGATCTTTTGATCGACATGGGACGTCTGCTCAAAAGACAGCCGAGTACGGTTGCGAGTACGGATTCTTCCGGCCGCGTTTCCGTTCTTCGGCAAGGGTCCTTACGGCTTCCGAAGCGCGTTTCTTCGGAAGAAAAAAAGACCCGCCGAAGGGGGCGGATCTCTTAGCTGGTTTTTCGCTCTTCTTCCTTGGGAGGCATTGTCTTCCGCAGAGTCGGTTTGGGATACCCATTCTCTTTCAGGAAGAGGCGTTGAGCAAAGGCATAGGCTCGCTCGGAAGCCTCGGTATTGCCCAACTCACGATAGGCGTAGCCGATGGCATTGAAGGCGCGCGGACTCGGGGCATTCAGCGTTTCATCGATAAAGCCTCCGATATCAACGGCTCGATCGTATTCGCCGAGCTGATTGAAGGCTTCCGCGAGTGTTGCGAGAATGTCGCCTTTGCTGGGCGTCGCGGCATCCTCGTTCCACATGAGCGAGAGGTTCAGTCTTTCGCATGCATCGCGGATGACCCGCCACATGCGGCGCTGAATTTCCCGATCGCGGATGGATGAGAGCATGAGGGCTTTTTGCGCTCCAATGAGAGCCCGTTTTTCCCGCCCGAGACGCAGGTAGACCTCAGTGACGGTTCCCCACTTGGAGCCTGCAAGAGGGTGCCCGGATTCCATGCGCATGACGGCGCGTAGGAGAATCGGCAGGGCTCCCGAAGCGCCTTCCAGACGGCCTTTGTCGATAAGGAGCTTTCCTAATTGCAGGAGCTCCAGAAGCGATCCCGGATTTTTCCGGAGAATGTCACGGAGTTTCCGTTCTTCTACGCTTTGCATGATTGCGCCCGTGCGCTGCAAGGTACTGTGCGACTCGAACCTACCAACGGCTGTTGGGAATGTCAAGCATGGATGTCAATGGAAGGATGGACAAAAGTGGGGAGTAGGAAGTAGGGAGTAGGACGTAGTTGCGTAGGGGCATAATTTTCCCCGAATCCCGTAACCCTTTGCCCTTTGCCCGCGGATCGTGAGATCGTAAGACCGTAGTTTCGTAGATCATGAGCCTTGGGCCATGCGTCCCGTAACCCGACGATGAACGACAAATAGCAAACTCCCCTGTACACTTCCGTGTATGATGAAACCGTCTGATATCCGTGAAATTCTTCGCGATCTCGGCACATCTCCGAAAAAGGGATTGGGCCAGCATTTTTTGGTGGATCAAAGCGTCTTGCATGCAATCCTCGACGCGGCGGACATTCGAAACGGAGAGACTGTTCTGGAAATCGGGCCGGGTCTTGGAGTGCTCAC
The DNA here is from genome assembly GCA_003576745.1 of Candidatus Uhrbacteria bacterium. Lineage (GTDB taxonomy): Bacteria > Patescibacteriota > Patescibacteriia > 2-12-FULL-60-25 > 2-12-FULL-60-25 > 2-12-FULL-60-25. The sequence continues at coordinate 89,337 of QEVR01000001.1, forward strand.
GGATGCGCTCCTCCGGCAGGGAGCGACGGTTATTGCGATTGAACAGGACAAGAAATTCGCCGCGTTTTTGGAGCATCGTTTTTTGGGCCAGCCTTTCCGCGTGGTCCAGGGTGACGCCGCGCATCTTGATTGGCTTCCTTTCGTAGGCTCATCGCCTTGGAAATTTATTTCGAATCTTCCGTATGGTATTACGTCGCTCGCTCTCCGGAAGGCGCTTTGGAATGAGAGGCCGCCCGAGAGGGTCGTCGTCCTCATTCAACGGGATGTGGCGGAGCGTGCTATGGATTCACTCCGAGGCGCATCTGGAAAATATAAGGCAAAACCAAAAACGAATTTGCTTTCACTCATGCTCGCACTGTCATCTTTATCCGCGCGTATTGTGCGCCGCGTACCGGCAAAATGTTTTTATCCGGCGCCAAAGGTCGTCTCCGCTGTGTTCGAGATAATTCCCATGCCGCTAGGCGAACGGACGGAGAAATGGGGCATCGACCCGGAAAAGATTATGGAAGTCGCAAAGGTCGGGTTTGCACACCCAAGGAAAGTATTGGCCTCGAATCTGAGTCGTGAGAAAGACTTGACGAAAGCAATCGTGGAACAATTTCTTGAGGAGGTCGGTGTGAACCCGAAAGCGCGCGCTGAGGACTTGTCGGCGGAGGAATGGGCGGCGCTGGTAAAACGGTTTGTGGTTGGCGGTTCTTCGTTATTGGTTCATGGCTAATCGTGGGTAAGGCTGGACGATGAAAACCACCAACCAATAACCAAAAACTATCAACCAATAAAAAATACCGGCCGGGGAGTCAGATGAATGTCTGTCTCAACCCCCTCTGCCGGACCAGAGAGGTCAGGCATGGGAATGCCCACGCGCACGCTCAGGTCTTTGAGAACCCTCGCGTACCACGTGATGCTGGAGTTGCGTCCCCCTGCATTGTTCGGGTAGGTCTCTTCGACCTTCGCCAAACACCAGGTGAGCAGGTCCAATGCGCCATCCATGCTGGTCTTTCCGGCCTTGTGCTCATTGAGCGCGATGCCGATCAGCTTGGAAATGGCGCCCCTTTGCGCGGCCGGCCATGCACGATCGACGTCGAAGGTTTTGCCTTCCGCCCGAGCCTGGTCCGCGTACCGTTCCAGGTTTGACACCGTGAAGCGCTGGAGCAGCCGATCGGCCTGTGCGACGTTGAGCGCGGGCCTTTTGGGTTTCGCGTCCATGACGTGCATGCGAACCAGAGCAGCCCCTTCTTCGGTAACCGGAGCGGCGTCGGTGACGCGTTCGATCCAGCGAGCCGCGGACTTCCAGGCTTCGAAGGCTGGGAATTTTTGTCCAGTCTCATTCCGTCCCTCTAGGTTGTTCGTCAGGGCGATGTCGAAGCGCTTGCAGAGCTCCATGACCTTGCGGTCGGGGAGCGGCACGGGTTTGGGCGAAGGTTCGGGCTTCACCGGATCCGTCGCTTCGGCAACCGGCTCCGTGGCTGGCGGAGGTTCGGACTTGGAGAGGATTCGTGCCAGCTCCGGACAGCGAGCGGCGCGTTCGGTATTCCGCTTGCGGATCATTGCCATCTGCTCATCACAGGAAGCGAACTCGAGGCCGGCCAGAGCGCGCGAGGTGTAGGTGGAAGTATTCATTGTGAAGGTTCTCCCTTGATCATTGCGGGTGCGTTCTCCCGCAGTTTTCTGTTGCGTTTTGTGCGAACGATAAGGGTTCGGCGTATTCCGTTTCCATTATCGAACAAAATACTATAGCAGAAATTGAGTATCTTGTCAAGGATGCTTTACATGAAAAAACAGCCTTTTGGCTGGGTTGAGGGAAAGTTTTTGGTTATAGGATGGTTGTTATTGGTAAGTGGTTATTGGTTGGTAGTTAGGGGAATATATAACATTTGCCACCAGATAAGTTCATTTCTCATGTAAAGAAAGGGAAGAATCGGGCATGGTTTGATGGTAGTTATTGGTTCAGGGCCAACCTCGGGTAAGGCTGGACGATGAAAACCACCAACCAATAACCAAAAACTATCAACCAATAAAAAATACCGGCCGGGGAGTCAGATGAATGTCTGTCTCAACCCGGCGAGCCTCGAGCCTGTCTCACGACAGTCTCTCAGGTGTAGTGGGTGGCTAGAGCTAGCCCTTCTTTTTGCCGCCTTTGTTCTTGCCCTTGCCGCCCTTCTCCTTGGCCGCCTTCTGCGCCTGCCTTTCGCGATGCCGCTTGCGCGACTCCGCGGGCGTTTCCACGAGGCTCCTGGGGAGCTCGCGGGATGCCTTGGCCGACGCCTCGGCGCGGCGGATGCGCTCAGCCTTGTTTGCAGCCTCGCGTTCCGCATCTTGCGCGGCTTTCTGCGCAAGGAGCTCGTCGAGCTCGCCGCGCAGCCTCGCGAATTCCTCCGCGAACGGAATGAGGAGATCGTTCTCCTTTCCGTTCATGAAGGTTCCGCTCTGGCGCAGGGCAATTTCGAGCGTCCGCAGGCGGGCCTTGAGCTCGGCGATCCTGCGATCGTCGTCGTTCATGACCGGCTTCGGCTCGACCGCGCGGGGCGGTTCTGCCTGAACGTGGACGACGTTCGTTCGCGACTGGAAGCGGTTGCCCTGTGGCTTGTGAGCCTTGGGCTGGAGCTTGCGCTGAGCGTACTCGATCTTTGAGTCCATCCAGCGCTTCGCTTCCGCCTCCGCTTCCCCGACCTCGGCGAGCGTGGTGGGCCTGCCGAGGATCGGTGCCTTGAAGTGTCTCATCACCTCATCCTCGATCAGGGTCATGATCTCGGACTTTTCCTGTGCCGTGAGCTTGATGCTCTCGACGCAGCGATGGATGAAGGCCTGGGCGCAGGCCAGGCGCTTGTCGGCGCCGATGTCGGCGAAGGCGCGGCGGACCTCTTCCAGCGGAGACAGGACAGAGATGACCTTCTTGCCTCCGTCTTTCGGGGGCTTCTGCTCCTTGGGCGGCGGCAGACAGGCATTTGCGGCCGCGAGGAGCGTTTCACGCTCCTTCGCATTCGTGATACGGAGCGAGTCGCGCCAGATGGCGCTCTTCACCCAGTTCACGGACGCACGGACCGCCTCGCGGGGCTTAGCTCCCCGCTCTTCCTCCTTCTTCGCGCGTTTCGCGACCAAGTCGCTCACGCGCTCGACGGTGAAGGGCGGATGCGCCGTGGCCTCCACGGCGCTGATGTAGTCGCGCAGGGGCTTGCGGTCCGCGTGGCTCGGCAAGGACGAATCCTCGTCGACCAAATTCCGCATCCACCTGCAGGCCCGCAACGCGGCAGAGCCGTAGGGCATGCCGCGCTCCATGTTCTTGAGCGTGGCTCCCATGAGCCGATGGCTCAGGTTGCCCTGCGTCAATCCGTGGTCCCTCTTCTGCTGTCGGCGCTTCATGTCCTCGGCCACCGCCTTCGCGGCCGCCGTTGCCATGTCCTCGGCCTTCTTGGCCTCGGGCACGATCTCGGTCTCCTTGGGCAGGGACGAGACGTGGACCAGCGGGGGCATCTGAATCCCGAAGAGAGACTTCGAGGTCGTGTACGAAACGAAACCGGTGCTGTTCTGGTTGTTTTCCATTGTCTCTTCTCCCGCCCGATGAAGGGCTTTTTGTCCCAGTGGGACTTTTGATGGTGCGCGCCATCCCCGAAAGTATCCCCTATGGATTCTCCGAGTTTGACCGGAAAATATAGCAGATATTTGACATCTTGTCAAGATAGCTTGACGTTTCTTTTTCAAAAAAGGCTTATATAAGCCAAATTTTTATATATGGCATTTCGTTTTTCTGTAACGAAAGCAATTGACACACGGGAATGGATATTTTTGAATTCTTTTTTCAGAGGCCTGATTTTTCAGCTTTTCCTAGCCATGATTTTGGCATTGAGACATCCACATATTTGCTCTTGACGGATACGGGGGAATCAAGTACTTTTCCACCACCTCAGATTATTGATTGAGGCGTGATGTTCCCTGGAAGGGGAGGATCACATCACAAGGAGAGAAGGAGTCCCGGGAGCACCGGGATTTCATCGTCTCAAAATGGGATGCGTTGCGCGGATTGCGCTATGCGCAAAACCGCTCCGCAGACCGCAATCGCTATTTGGACAATCAAAGAGTGATCGCATGATCCGTGTGTGTCCTCCGAAGTCCCGTCAATGGGACGGAGGAGGAACTATTCTGGTTCTGACAGATATCCCGGTTATACGGGATGTTCATATTGAGAGTTTGATCCTGGCTCAGGACGAACGTTGGCGGCGCGTCTAAGGCATGCAAGTCGAACGGGATTCATGTTGTAGCAATACGACGTGCGTCTAGTGGCAAACGGGTGCGTAACACATTGGTAACCTGCCTCGAAGTCGGGCATAACTCCGCGAAAGCGGAGCTAATACCACGATGGACATGGGGGGACGCAAGTCATTCCTATGTAAAGATTTATCGCTTCGAGAGGGGCCTATGGTCTATCAGCTTGTTGGTGAGGTAACGGCTCACCAAGGCTCTGACGGATAGGGGGTGTGAGAGCACGACCCCCCTCACTGGGACTGAGACACTGCCCAGACACCTACGGGTGGCTGCAGTCGAGAATCTTCCCCAATGGCCGAAAGGCTGAGGGAGCGACGCCGCGTGCAGGACGAAGGGCTTCGGTCTGTAAACTGCTTTTCTCAGGGACGAACGATGACGGTACCTGAGGAATAAGAGGTTGCTAACTCTGTGCCAGCAGCAGCGGTAATACAGAGACCTCAAACGTTGTCCGGATTTACTGGGCGTAAAGGGTCCGTAGGCGGCTTTGTGCGTCGGTGGTCAAATCTTGGAGCTCAACTCCAAGACCGCCATCGATACGGCAAGGCTCGAGCATGGGAGAGGTACGCGGAATTGCCGGTGTAGTAGTAAAATGCGTTAATATCGGCAAGAACACCAAATGCGAAGGCAGCGTACTGGAACATTGCTGACGCTCAGGGACGAAAGCGTGGGGAGCGAAAGGGATTAGATACCCCTGTAGTCCACGCCCTAAACGATGAATGCTAGATATCGGGAGTATCGACCCTCTCGGTGTCGTTTAACCAAGCTAACGCGTTAAGCATTCCGCCTGGGGAGTACGGCCGCAAGGCTAAAACTCAAAGGAATAGACGGGGACCCGCACAAGCGGAGGAGCATGTGGTTTAATTCGATGATAAGCGAGGAACCTTACCTGGGCTTGAAAGACAGCTGCAAGCCGATAGAAACATCGGCCGCTCTCGAGGGTGCTGTCTAGGTGCTGCATGGTTGCCGTCAGCTCGTGTCGTGAGATGTACCGTTAAGTCGGATAACGAGCGCAACCCCTGTTCCGTGTTGTATTTCACGGAAGACTGCCTCGGATAACGGGGAGGAAGGCGGGGATGACGTCAAATCAGCATGGCTCTTACGTCCAGGGCGACACACGTGCTACAATGGCCACGACAAAGGGTCGCCAAGCCGCAAGGCGGAGCTAATCCCATAAACGTGGCCCCAGTTCGGATTGAGGGCTGCAACTCGCCCTCATGAAGTCGGATTCGCTAGTAAAGGCGCATCAGCCATGGCGCCTTGAATACGTTCTCGGGTCTTGTACTCACCGCCCGTCACGTCAAGAGAGTCGGAAATACCCGAAGGCCCTGATGAGGGGACGAAGGTAGAGCCGATGATAGGGACGAAGTCGTAACAAGGCATCCGTAGCGGAAGCTGTGGATGGATCACCTCCTTTCTAGGGAGATATCACCCTTATCTGCCGCCAGGCAGGCAAGGGTCACCCAAGGTCGATTTCCCGACTCCGGTCGGGAATGACTTCTCGGTCATGTGCCGAGAGCAAACAATCAGCGCGGATCGCGATCACTTTTTGACTGTCCAATCAATCAAGGACATCCCTTTGGGGGTGTTTTTGTTTATGACGAGAATGATGAGTCATGCACCATGTGGCTTGAGGGATGCGGGAAGTTGCGTAGGACGTCGTTGCGTGGTTGCGTAGGTCATGCGCCATGCGCCATGAGACATGCGCCCCGTAACCCGAACCCCGTAACCAATAACCGGTAACCCAAACCCCGAACCCCGTTCCCTTTGCCCTTTGCCCTCTTTTCCCAATTACCAACCCCTGCATACCGTTGACAATCCGGCTGTTTTCGACTATGATGCACTGTTCGTGCACATTTTTCTTCAAAAGAAAGGAGCCTATTCGGCATGCAAAAAATTCTCATGCTCGTTGATGACGAACAACTGATACTTCGGGCGACGATTCGACATCTGCAACGCGCATTTCCCGTAGCCGCGAACAACTATGCGTTGCTCGCCTTCGATGACGCGGCGTCGGCGCTCATGAGCGCCAGGGCGAATCCCCAGAGTGTATACTTCGTGATTACGGACGGACACATGCCGGGGATGGATGGCATCGATTTCGTGCGGCTTCTCATGCAGGATCTCGGTGGCCAGGTGCGGTTCTGCTACCTCTGTACGAGCGATGAAGAGTTCGCCAATGAGGCCACCGCCGCCTTCGATGCATCCTCCATCCGGGCACAGGCTGTGCACGGCAAGCTGGTCACGGCCAAAGAGTGGCCGGATATCCTCGAGCGCATTCGGTCATTCCTTTCGGAGTCCTGATCCGGCAGCCCGCTCATTAAAAACTCACCAAAAACGGCGTCCCTTCGGACGCCGTTTTTTTCTCCGAGAAACATTATGCCGCCTTCGGATTCTTACACACGTAGATGAACGCCGGCGGCACATTCAGCGGCGAGAATTTAATGGTCACGCTGTGAAAATTTTTTTCGAGCTCTCGTTTGGATACCAGGGAATATTGAATAGCCACGAATACCCCTCCCGGATTCAGCTTTTGTTTGATGAGCTCAAGCAGATTCGCTTTCTTTTTTGCCTCCATGATGCTGAGCGGTATGCCGGAAATAATGGCGTCGTATGACCCGCCCTGCCGCAGTACGTCCTCTGCGTCTTTGATTTCCAAACGGATATTCGGATAATTTTTTTTGAAGGCTTTCGCGAGCTGCGGATCGATTTCAACGCTTGTGAGCCGCGACGAATCCGTAAGACGCAGAAGCAGCCCTTGCGTGATGGATCCGGTGCCGGCGCCGAGTTCCAGGACCGACCCCATAGGATCGATCGGAGAAGCCATGATGCGTGCGGTGGAAAGACTCGTTGGTAATACGGCCCCCACCGCAATGGGCGATGCGAGAAAACGCTTGAAGAATGTAATCGGTTGCGGAGATGGCATAGAAACGCGCCTACCGGGTTTTTCCCGGTCGTCGCGATGGTGCACGCACCTGGACTCGAACCAGGGACCTTCACAATGTCAATGTGACGCTCTAACCAACTGAGCTATGCGTGCATGGTGTCGTTTTGTTGAATGCGCGATCATTCGGGGCGCGGCGCTCTTCGTTTTCCGTCTGTTGCGGCAGGCGGGGGCAGGCAATCGACGGCGTCTCCGCAGAACATCGCAGTGTCGGGATGGGGGTGACGGGTCTGCGTCGGAAAGGCGGGGCTTGGCCGCTTCTATGTTCGAGCTTTGGTGTTTGTAAACGCCGCGGCGGGATGGTAACCGCGGACGGGGGTTTCGTCAATGCTGTTTGGTTGTGCTATACTGTCGCTACGACAATTAATTCTTATGACGTACTTTATTGTATGACAGAAATAAAGAAAAAGACCTCACCCGGAAAGCGGACGCCTTCCCGAAAAGCGGGACACAGTCCTATGCCAGGTTCGACCTGCGGCCATTCGGGGTGCGAAGCGTCGTGCAAGGTCCGGTATTGCGGACCCACCTCCCACCCCATGTCGCATCATGCGGCGTCGGCGGCTTTCGGCGTAAAGCAGGTTTGGGCCGCTTCCGTTATTGCGGGCCTTGCCGTTGTGCTAACGGGATTCATCGCATTCAGTTCCGCGCAGGCGCATGAACAGCAGCAGGCGGATGCCCGTTCTCAAATTGTCCGTGGAGACATTCTTCGGGAGCTCAACCGCATCAACGAACGGCTGCAGACGCTCGAGGCATCCGTGCAAGCATTGCAACAGTAGCTGGATTCTTTTTTCGCGAAAACAGAAAATCGGCCTTTTCCCGCGCTTTTTTTAACAAAATGGCCAGGTTGGAGTAGCATATGGTATACTGCCGTCACTCATCCCCGTGACCATGGGTGGGTCACAGGGGGCGGAATCCGGAGTCGGTGTCACCTGGCGAGGATGCCCGACTCGGCCGGATGCCGCCCTTTGTGGGCAAGAGTCCCGTTTCGCGGGACTCTTTTTCGTACAGCATGCGGTCTCCGAGAATCTTGTGTACCATAGATATCGGATATGCCATCAACATCCGCGCACTCGAAGAAGAAAAAAAGGTTTTTCGGTCTCGTGAACCGCGCTTCGGGCAAAGAGGGCGAATCACGCGCAGGCAAGGATCATGCGGTGATGGATGTCAGCAGAATTACGGATCAGATATATGTCGGAACAAATGCCTGCTGTCAGATGCACTACGCGACCTTGCTTGTACGACGGGGGATTACCCATGACCTGTCCCTTGAAGGGGAGCGCGTCGATGCGCCGTATGGCGTGGACAGTTATTTGTGGCTTCCGACGCCGGATCACACGGCGCCGACAAACATGTCCTTTCGTCTTGGATTGAACTATATCGATACTGCCATCCGGAACGGCGGAAAAGTTTTCATCCACTGCACGAACGGCCACGGGCGGGCGCCTACCATGGCTGCCGCATGGTTTGTAAAAGAGGGGATGGGCGTGGATGATGCGATTTCCATTCTTCGAGAGGGGCGTCCGGAAATTCATATCGAGCCTGCACAGCGCAGAGCGCTCGTGTGGTGCAAGAAAACATTTCAGAAATTATAAACGGACGGATTGCTCCGCCCGTATGTTTGTCAGGGTTCCTTCGCGGAATCGTCGTTATCGTTTCAAGGCGGTAAGCTCTTTTTTCAGCGTTTCGATGACATGATTCATGGCTTCGAGAAGCGTTTGGCGGACCAGACAGGCTGTCGAGCGATTCGGCGTTCCGCTCGCGCCCAGCGGACGGCCAAGGTCATTCGCATTATACGGCGCTTTCGTTGCGATGGTGAGGCAGATGCCGTCCTTCTGCTCCGGCGTCTCATACAGCAGCACAATGATTTGCGCTTGTGGCGCATAGGCGAGGAGCTCATCAATGACATCTTCCAGGGTGTCGGCGGACGTTCCTGCTTCCAGAAAATCCTTATGCGACAACGCCGTCCATACAAGTCCGAGGTTCCGGTCTTCCTGCAGGCGCGTGAGAGCACGCCCCCACAGCTTCAGCGTCCCGATGCTCCGCGTCCGCCAGAGCCCGTTCACGATGTCCTCGCGTTTCGCGCCCATGGCCATGAGCTGGCTCGATGTCGCGAGCGTTTTCGGCGTCACGTTCGGTGTCCGGAAGCTCCGCGTTTTTGCGATCATGCCGGCAAGAAGCGCGGTCGCAATGGGTTCGTCGATAAGCCGTCCGTTCCAGGCATTCATTAATTCATACAGCACTTCGGTGGTTGAGACGGCATTCATGCTGACAAGATTCAGCTGTCCCCAATGTTCGTTTCCGGAGCTGTGATCAATGTTGATGACGGGCGTCCGGTACAAAAAATCGGCCTGCTCGCGCGCAATGGATCCGAGAGATTTCCGATCCGGCGCATCTAGCGCGATCACCAGGTCATACCGGTCTTTTCCGTGATCGAATGACACGTCTTTCGGCGACCACTCCTTTTCCTTTGGCACCACCGTAATGTCGAGTTTGCCGTCTTTGACGTCATACATGAGTTCGTCGAGGGCAACCTCGCTCACGTCGAGGGCGATATGAAATGAACGCATGGCTCCCGTAGACGGCCGGATGTTTTCAAGGCCGCTTATAAAAGAAGGGGATCGCTTCATGTCAAAACCCGGGATCACGATATCTGCGGGTTTCCCTTGTTTCTTTAAATACATCGAACACGCCGCGGCCGAAGCGATGGTATCGACCGTGGGATGTTCGCGCGTGATCACCAGAATACGGGTTGCCCGTGCGATGATTTCCTGCGCCTGTTGAATGGGAGAGAGAGACATGGCAATTGCGTCGGCCCTGCCGCGACGGCTCTCCTTGTTCCGCGGCGGCCCCTCGAAGACCAGCGGGATAGCGTAGACTGAACCGGCGCCTCTGTCAAGAATTCGGTATAACCGTTTTTCTTCTTTTTTCAGCGAAAAACGTCCACGACTGGGCTGACAGAATTCCTTGCATTCGGATGAATCCAAACGTACTATTGTTTCGATTCTTCTGCGGGCATGCCGCGGATGTTCTCTATTCCCATGTCACGACCAAATAGTTCAAGTGCCTCGCCGGGAGCGAGTCTGCCAAAAGCCTATGACGCGTCCTCCGTGGAGGACGAGATCTATGCCGACTGGGAGGCCTCCGGCGCATTCAACCCGGACGAGCTTCCCGCGCGGAACCAAAACGGCGACCCCTATTGCATTGTCATGCCGCCGCCGAACCGCACCGGAACTTTGCACATGGGTCATGCGGCCATGCTGGCCATCGAAGACCTGCTCATCCGTTTTCACCGCATGCGGGGGAAACGCGCGCTGTGGATTCCGGGAACGGATCACGCGGCCATTGCCACACAGGTAAAAGTGGAGCAAAAGCTCATCGCTGAAGGCATGGTGAATCCTCGCGAAGAACTCGGACGCGAAGCATTTCTGGAACGCGTCGTCGACTTCGCCGAGGAATCGAGAACCACGATCAATCGCCAGGTTCGGAAGATGGGGTCTTCCTGCGACTGGTCCCGCGAGAAATATACGCTAGATCATGAACGCAATCGCGCCGTCAATGAAATGTTCCGCATGATGTACGAGGACGGCATTATCGAGCGCGGGTACCGCATTGTGAACTGGGATCCGCAGTTTCAGACAACGCTTTCCGACGACGAGGTGGAATATCGCGAAGGCAAGGCGCAGTTTGTTACGTTCAAATACGACGAAGCGTTCCCATTCCCCATTTCAACCACGCGCCCGGAAACGAAATTCGGCGATACGGCCGTGGCGGTACATCCGGATGACCCGCGATATAAACCGTATATCGGACAGACATTTGAACCGGTGTTTTGCGGGAAGAAAATTACCGTTACGGTGATTGCCGATGCGGCTGTTGATCCCGCATTCGGCACGGGTGCGCTCGGCGTGACGCCCGCGCATTCCATGGTGGATGCGGACATGGCCGTGCGCCACGGGCTTCAAACCATCGTGGTGATCGGAAAGGATGCGCGCATGACGGCAGAGGCCGGGGAACGTTATGCCGATCTCACGATTCCAGACGCAAGAAGAAAGATTCTCGCCGAGCTAGAGGACAAGGGATTGATCGAGAAGGTAGAGGAAATTCCGCAGAACCTTCCTGTTGCCCAGCGCGGCGGCGCGCCGGTTGAGCAGATTCCTATGGAGCAGTGGTTTATCCGCGTGAACAAGCCATTCGCGCTCCGGCAGGATACGCTCGGCAAGTGGAGAAAAGGCGAAGAGGCGACGCTCAAAGAACTCATGCGCCATGCCGTCGTGAGCGGGCAGATCAACATCTATCCCGACCGTTTCACCAAGACTTATTTTCACTGGATTGATCATCTGCGCGACTGGTGCATTTCGCGGCAAATTTGGTTCGGGCACCGCATTCCGGTTTGGTACAAAGGAACGGAGATGGCGGTGTCTTCGGAATCGCCGGGTCGCGGCTGGACGCAGGATCCGGACACGCTCGATACGTGGTTTTCCTCCGGGCTTTGGACATTCTCAACCCTGGGATGGCCGGAACGGACACATGACCTCGACGCCTTTCACCCCACGGCCGTTCTTGAAACCGGATATGACATTCTGTTTTTTTGGGTGGCCCGCATGGTGCTTATGACAACATACGCGCTGGGCGACGTTCCGTTCCATGACGTGTACCTGCACGGCCTCATCCGCGACGAAGAGGGGAGAAAAATGTCGAAGTCGCTTGGAAATGTGTTGGATCCGCTCGACCTCATTCCCAAGTACGGTACGGACGCCGTGCGGCTTTCGCTTGTCCTCGGCACCTCGCCCGGCCAGGATGTGAATTTATCGGAAGACAAGATCAAGGGCTTCCGGAATTTCACGAACAAGCTCTGGAATATTTCGAGGTTTATTTTGATGCAGATTGGGGATCCGTCCATCGAACGTCGTGCATCGTCTGTCGCGGAACGGACTTTGGCGGATGACTGGATTCTGACGCGGCTCACGGACGTCATTGTGAGTGTCACAGCAAAACTCGAGAAGTATGAACTCTCTTCCGCCGGCGAAGAACTCCGCGACTTTACCTGGGGCGATCTTGCGGACTGGTATTTGGAGGTCGCAAAAATTGAGGGCGAGAAACAGGCGGTTCTTACTCGCATCCTTCGCTCCATCCTTAAACTCTGGCATCCTTTTATGCCATTCGTGACCGAGCACGTCTGGAAAACAGCCGGGTTCGACAGAAGTCTCATAACAGCAGAATGGCCGGAACATTTGGTCGACCCGCGCGCAAAAGGGAGCATGGAACGCGGCACGCAATTTGAACGCATTCGTTTGGTTGTTACCGACGCGCGCCGGCTTCGCGCCGAGCAGGGGATTGAAGCCGCGAGGATGGCGGCATTCTCCATTTCCGGCGCCTTGGAGATGCTCGATCTCCTGAAAGAGAATGAGGCGGTCTTGAAACAGCTCATTCGCGCATCAGATATTCGTTTTGGACAGGAAGCTGATCCGTCATGGGCGAGCACCGTCTCCGGCACTGTCACCATCGCGCTCAATGTTGCGGGGTCGATTGATGTGAAACAGGAATTGCAGAAGGCGAAGAAAGAGCTCAAGGAAACGGAAGGCTACATCAAGGGTCTCGAACGACAGCTCGCGAACAACGAATTCATATCAAAGGCTCCTTCGCATGTTGTGGAAGGGCTTGAGGTGAAACGTCAGGAAGCGGAGCAGAAGCGCGCGGCGCTTCAAGAAACGGTGAAGAGATTATCTTGATTCTTATTGTACGAAGGATTTGGGTATCCGGGGGGTCTTTTCAACTCTTTCCATTGCCCCTTTTGGGCTGTTCCGATACCCTTACATGCGATGCCGATCATCGATGATTCCGCCATTGCGAATGTTCTCACCCGCGGGGTGGAGAATATCTATCCCGATTATCAGGCTGCGGAGTGCGCCTTGAAAAGCGGCAAAAAGCTAAGGGTGTATTTGGGCGTCGATCCCACGGGTTCCACGCTCCATATGGGCCATGCCATTCCGCTCCGAAAGCTGGCAGAGCTCCAAAAGCTTGGGCATGAGGCCATTCTCCTTATCGGCGATTTTACTGCCATGATCGGGGATCCCACGGATAAGTCTGCGGCGCGTCAGCGGCTTACGCGCAAGGAGGTGCTTGCGAACTGCAGGCAGTATAAAACACAGGCTTCGAAATTTTTGTCCTTTACGGGCAAGAATCCGGCCAAGCTTTTGTTCAACAGCGCATGGCTCGCGTCCATGACATTTAACGACGTGGTGGAACTCGCTGCGCATTTTACGGTTCAGCAAATGTCTGAACGAGACATGTTCGAGCGTCGCATGAAAGAAGGGAAGCCCGTGTATCTGCACGAGTTTTTGTATCCGCTCATGCAGGGCTATGACTCGGTGGCGATGGATGTGGACATGGAGATAGGCGGGAATGACCAAACATTCAATATGTTGGCCGGGAGGACGATGTTGCGCGAAACGAAGAAAAAAGAAAAACTCGTTCTCACGACCAAGCTTGTCACGGACCCGACGGGCGCAAAAATGGGGAAGACAACGGGGAATATGGTAGCGCTCTCGGATACGCCCGAGGAAATGTATGGGAAAGTCATGAGCTGGACGGATGCGATGATCGTTCCCGGGTTCGAGATATGCACTAATGTGCCCATGGATCAGGTTATGCGCATCGCCGCCGCCATCAAGGCCGGGGAGAATCCCGTGCAGTACAAACACGAACTCGCCCATCAGATTGTCAGCGTTCTAGTATCGGACAAAGCTGCGAATGCGGCCGCCGAGCATTTCGTAGATATCCACAAAAAGCGCGAACTGCCGTCCGACATGCCTTCGTTGACGCACAAGAGGGGGATGACGGTCGCTGATGCGCTTGCGGCATCCAAACTCGTGTCGTCCAAAAGCGATGCGCGTCGGCAAGTGGAACAGGGCGGCGTAAAGATGGACGGGAAGCCGGTTAGCGATCCGAATGTTTTGGTTAAAAAAGGCGCGGTTCTTCAAAAAGGAAAACGCCATTTCGTGAAACTTGTTTGATATGGGCAGTTTCTGGTTATCCGTGAAGGATCATCTTGCACAGCGCTTTACGCAGATCGTAGGGGCAAAAGTCGGCGGGAGCGATTTTACCGCACCGCCGAAACCCGAAATGGGCGACCTTGCCTTCGCGTGCTTTTCGCTGGCCAAGTCTCTGCAAATCAATCCCGCGGAACTCGCGAAAAAAATTGTCGCAGACTTCGGCAACGGCGACCGGTTCGTGGATTCGCTTTCCGCGGACGGTCCGTTCGTGAATGTGCGGCTCAAGGCGGGCGAATTCATCCATCGGCAAATCCGGGACATCGAAAATGCGAATGAGGCCTACGGTTCCGCCGATCTCGGCAAAGGGCGCGAGCTGGTATTCGAGTACGCCCAGCCGAACACGCATAAGGAAATGCACGTGGGGCATCTCCGGAATCTCGTGCTGGGAGCCTCGCTCGTGGAGCTCTTGACGTTTACGAACTGGAAGACGATACCCGTGAGTTATCACGGAGATGTGGGTGCGCATGTGGCCAAGTGCCTCTGGCAATTTGTTCGCGCCCTTCGTCCGGAAGCACCAAAACAAAAAGCGGATGTCGCGAAGCAGGCCAAAAAAACACCTGTTTCCAGCCTAGCCATAAATCTGACGCTTGATGACGTGGAGCGACTGCTTGCGAACGTTCCCAAAGAACGGAGAAACGGGAACTATCTCGGGGAGCTGTATACAGAGGCTACGCGCACGCTCGCCGAAGATCCGGATAAGAAAGACGAGGTGTCCAGGGTACAGCAGGCGCTCGAGAGCGAAGATCCCGTATGGCATAAACTGTGGCAGGAAACCCGCCACTGGTCGCTCATCGAATTTACGGAGCTCTTTGATGAGCTCGGCGTGAATATTGAGCGCCAATACCTCGAATCCGAGGTCGTCTCCGACGGACAGCGCATGGTGGATGAACTGCTGAAGAAAGGAGTGGCCAAGGAAAGCGAAGGCGCGATTGTTGTAGATTTGGAAGATGCGGGTTTGGGCGTATTTCTCATACGCAAGTCGGATGGAACCTCGCTCTATGCCACCAAAGATTTAGCTCTCGCGTATGTGAAGCAGGCGGACTATCCAAAAATGACGCGGAGCGTTCTTTTGGTCGATACGAGACAGTCGCTGTATTTTCGCCAGCTTTTTGAAACGCTCAAGCGCATGGGATATACGGTGCCCACCGAGCATGTAGGATATGAATTCGTGAAACTCGCTTCCGGCGCCATGTCGAGCCGGGAAGGGAATGTGGTGACGTATCAGGAGTTCCGCGATCAGGTGTATCAATATGCCTGGAACGAAACAAAAAAACGGCATGCGGATTGGAATGACGGGAAGCTTCGCTATGCGGCATGGGCAATTGCGCTTGCCGGCGTAAAATTCGGCATGCTCCGCCAGGATTCGGACAAGGTATATACCTTCGACATGAAAGAGGCGCTCGCTTTTGAGGGAGATACGGGTCCGTATGTGCAATACACGGTCGTGCGGATGAATTCCATTTTGAAGCGCGCAGGTATGCCTGACATTCGCGGGAACGAGGAACCCGATTGTCGCATCCTTGCCTCTGCGCAGGAGAAGGCGCTCGCTCTTTCGCTTGCGCGGTATTCCGACGTCATTGCGCGCGCGTCGTCCGAGCTGCGTACGAATCTCATTGCCAACTGGTGTCTGGAAACCGCCAGGCTCGCCAATGCCTTTTATCGAGATCAAAACGTTCTGGAATCCGAGGGAGCTGTGAGGCAAGCTCGGTTGCGTTTGGTGTACGCAACCCGCGACGTTCTTACGCGCGGACTCAAGCTTCTCGGGATCCCTGTGCCGGAGGAAATGTAGGGAGGGGACGCGAAAGGCGGCGGGTTTCCAGAGCTCGTCTTTATCTCCGGACGCATGGCTTTCGTTCTCCCCTACCGCCGTTTTTCCTTATGCCGCGTTATACCCATGTATCCGTTGACGTTTGAGGCCGCCTTTGGGTAAGGTTGGCCCACTATGTCTATGTTCTCTTCCCGGTCAACTGATGCGCCGTTTCCGGCAGAAGCGACCAGGGCGTCTGCTCCTGTACAGCATGCGGCAACGGTCATTGCGCACGGCGTAAAGGTGGAGGGGGATTTTAAAAGCCAGGGCGATGTGGTTATTGAAGGCGAGGTTCAGGGAAGCGTAACAACGGCCGGGACCCTCACGGTTGGGACCGAGGCGTTTATTAAGGCGGATATCCAGGCCGATGACATTATCGTTTCCGGCACCGTGGAAGGCAATTTGACGGTGGAGAAGCAGGCGGTTTTGCATTCGAGCGCGAAAGTAAAAGGAGATCTCACCGCGGAAAGGATTACGGTGGAATCGGGCGCGGTCGTGGATGGACGGGTTCAGGTGGGATTGCCTTCGAAGAAGGCGGTGAAAGAGGAGTCCAAGGCCAAGGCGGCGGCGATCGTCGACGTTCCCGAACCCGAAACCGCCGCAAAAGCCGCTTCATAGCGCGACCATATGAATCGTCTGTACGCCTATTTGTACGACGATTTTTTGTCAGACCGTTCGTTCGAAAAAACGCTCGCAAATATCGAGACGCGGGTATCCGTGCTCGGCATTCAGGGGCGTATTGCCAGGCTTGCCATTTTTCGCAGTCCACGCGAACTCGTGCAGGGATTGGTTCGCGAAGGAGCAGAAACCATTGTCGTCGTTGGCAATGACCGCACGCTTCAAAAGACCATGTGGTTTTTGCCGGATCTGCCTGTTACGGTGGGATATATTCCCGTATCGGAACCTTGCCGCATCGCGGACATTCTCGGCATTCCGTTCGGCGAAGCGGCCTGCGACGTGCTTGCCGCACGGCGCATCGAATGCCTTGATGTCGGCCGGCTGAACGACAGGTATTTTTTAACGGAATGCCGCATAGAATCTACGCGGGCATGCGTCGATATCGAAGGTCGTTTTAGGATTTCGCCTCAGCGGCTCGGGAATATCATCATCCGGAATCTTGGCACCCCTTCGTCATACGGGACTTCATCGGCAAATGCCGCGGACGGCTGGCTGGAAATCATTATCCAGCCGCTTGCCATTGAGGCTAAAAAACACCGGTTTCCGTTTTTTTCCGATCCGGAGCCGCCGCGTCCGGAAACAGCACTGCTGCTGCAGGAGGGAATGATTTTTTCCGACGATCCGGTCGACATCGTCATTGACGGCCAAAAGTTGAACGGTTTCAGTTTTTCCTTCGGCATTACGCCGAAACGACTCAAATTCATTACGAGCCGGAACAGGCGTCTTCTTCCGCGCGATGCGGACTTGAAGAAAACGGCGAACCTTGGTACATTCACGCGCGCCCGCGGTGATGGCGGGCTTCATATCTTTCCGGGCACGGGTGGCGGAACTGGTATACGCGCTAGCTTGAGGTGCTAGTGGGGGCAACCCCGTGGAGGTTCAAGTCCTCTCCCGTGCACCATACGAAGCCCCGACCGATTGTCGGGGTTTCGGTTTCCAAGAAAGACGCTTCGCTCCATGTATTGCTGCCTCTCGGCAGGCAGGGAGCGTTAGAATCCCATAAACACTATGGACGCTTAGCTCAGTTGGTTAGAGCGTCTCGTTTACACCGAGAAGGTCGTAGGTTCGAGTCCTACAGCGTCCACCAAACAGAAACGTCCGACAATACCGGTCGTTTTTGTTATCCTTCCGGTATATGAAAGATATCCATTTCTTTTCCTTTGCCATGGCGGCAACGCTGGGAGCAGGGTGCGCTCTTTTTCCGTCCGGGCCTGCGGCGGCGCCAAAACCCGAACAGATGACGGCGGAAATCTCAGCCGTTCTGGAAACGATTGTTCAGACGCCGCAGGTCCGCGGCATCTATATGATTCCGGCGGATCGTCCGGGAAAGCTTCCCGGGGTACTTGTGATTCATGAGTGGTGGGGACTCAATGATCAAATTAAAGACGAGGCGCGTTCGCTCGCGGCAGAGGGATACGCCGTGTTCGCTATCGATCTGTATAACGGCGAAGTGGCCGCGGACGCCGTGCGCGCCGGAGAGCTGGCGGGCGCTGTAAGGAATCGTCCGGAAGCTGCGGAACGAGCCATGGGAGCGGCGCTCGATTATTTGGCCGCGCAACCGGAGGTTCAAGGCGACAGGCTTGCGAGCCTCGGATGGTGTTTCGGCGGCGGCATGTCCGGGATCATCGGCAGCGCGGGCGACCCGCGGCTTCGCGCCACGGTTATGTATTATGGAACGCCTGTGACGGATGCCGCCCGGCTTGAAAAGTTCAAACAGCCCGTCCTCGGCATATGGGGCGTGGAAGACCAGTCCATCCCGGTTGCGTCGGTGCAATCATTCGAATCCACATTGCGGCGGCAGGGCACCAGCGTCGACTTCTTTTATTACGAGGGGGCGGGGCATGCCTTTGCTAATCCTACGCGAGGCGACGCATATCGGCCGGATGCTGCGAGTGACGCATGGCAAAAAACGCTTGATTTCCTCGAGCTGCACCTCCGGCGCGATTAACGGGATATCAAAACGTCCCGTGTGCAAGCATTACACGCGGGACGCTTCGGGTTGGAGTGGGTGCCGCAGGCATGCTAATGCATGCTGATGGCGGCTTCGACCTTGTTGTTCTGGACGCGGTTGGCGTCCATCGCAACGTCCTTGAGGCTGTTGGCGAGGGCGTGGCCCAGGCCAGCTGCGAGGACGAGACCAACGGTCATGGAAACAACGAGCTTCTTCATTTCTTTATTCTCCAGGACGGGGTTTTGGGTCTTGGTTTTCAGGATGGAACAAATAAAAATAGCACGTTTTTGCCATTTTGTCAAGTGTTCTATACATTGGCGTATTTCCGTCTCCCGCTGTAGCCTTTTCGTATGCATGCCATCCTCGTTCATGGATGGAAGGGATGGCCGGAGAACGCCTGGTTTCCCTGGCTCCGGCGGGAATTGGAGTCCCGCGGGTGGACCACGGAAGCGCTGAAATTGCCGAATCCGGTCCTGCCAAGGCGCGCGTCATGGGTCAGCAAGATACGGGCATCCATACGCGGGGGCGACACGGTACTCATCGGGCATTCGCTCGGCTGTCTCGCTATCCTGCAGGCATTGTCGGGCCAGGATGCGCCAACGGTGCAACGCGTGATATGCGTCTCCGGTTTTGGGCGACCATTTTTGCGCCTGCTGCAGAATGGGAAGACGAAACAAGAGTGGCTGCCGACGGACCTTGATTTTGATGCGATCAAAGCGCATGCGGATTCATGGGCGGTGGTCCATGCGCATCGCGACCCGCTCGTTCCGTTCGCGGAAGGAGAGTGGCTCGCGGAACAGTTCGGCGTTCAGCTCATCGTTCCGGGACGGACAGGGCATCTCATCCACGAAGAGAAAGCATTCGAGGTCCCGGAAATACTCAACGCCGTCACGGCTGACCTATGAAACGAACGACGCTCTGTTATCCCATCATGAACGGCAAGGTTCTGCTCGCCATGAAGAAGCGCGGTTTTGGCACAGGGAAATGGAACGGACCCGGCGGAAAACGTTGTGAAGGAGAGTCGGCGGAGGATGCGTCCCGCCGCGAAACGCGCGAGGAAGTGAACATCAGCGTTGGGGCGATCGAACATCGCGGGGTTATTTTTTTTCGCTTTCCGGATCATCCGGACTGGGACAATGCGTGCGATATCTTCGTGACATCCGATATACGGGGAGTTCCAGAAGAGAGCGACGAAATGCGTCCGGCATGGTTTGCGCTCGACGAGCTCCCGCTCGAGGACATGTGGCCGGATGATGCTGTATGGCTTCCCGGCGTTCTTCGGGGAGGCACGGTGCATGCGGAATTCGTGTTCGATGCAGACGGAAACATTTTGCGGTGGGAATATCTTCCAAAAAAGTGATAGAATGCTCCCATCATGGGAGCAACGGTTTATGCCTTGGGAACGGGCGTATGCGCGAACGGCTATCTGCCGAACACGGACAGGCAGCCTCCAGGTTTTTTTATTGACGTGGACGGGGCTCTTATTCTTTTTGATTGCAGCGAGGGCATACGCTATCGCATTCAGGATATCGGGTATGATTACGGGGACGTTCAGCATGTCGCGGTGAGCCATGCGCACCCCGACCACGCGGCCCTCCCGCAGTTTTTGCAGGCCCGTTCCTGCCGCCGAATTTTTGCGAATGACAAACCCGAGTTCGGGCTCTGTACCGTGTATATGCCGGCGGAGCTCGTCGAAGGATTCCAAAAGGTGTGGGATTGGCATGTGCCGGAGAATGACGGGAAATACTGGCCTGAATTCACGCCCAAATTCATCCCTCTTTCCGAGGGGAGTTCCATCGGTATTACCCCGGACGTCACCCTCAAGGCTTATCCGGTGGTGCACGGCTATGGACGCCACCCGTCCGTTGCCCTTCGTCTGGAAACTCCGTACGGTGTCATAGCCTACTCCGGAGACAGCGCGCTTTGCGACGGTCTGCTTGCCGCTGCAAAGAATGCGGATCTTTTTATTTGCGAGCAGTCATTCCGCATCGGATATGTCGACAGGGAC
Organism: Candidatus Uhrbacteria bacterium; assembly: GCA_003576745.1. Lineage (GTDB taxonomy): Bacteria > Patescibacteriota > Patescibacteriia > 2-12-FULL-60-25 > 2-12-FULL-60-25 > 2-12-FULL-60-25. Next base: position 110,034 of record QEVR01000001.1, read on the forward strand.
AAGTATGGACACCTCACACCGAAGCAGGTCGCGGCCGTGTGCAAAAAGGCGCGTCCGAAAAAAGTCCGGCTGACGCACTATACGAGCCTTGATCGGAACCGCGACGTGATCCGCGCCATCCGAGCGGCAGGATTCCTGGGCGACGTGAAGCATGCGAAAGACGGCAATGTATGGAAACTGCGATTACGCCGCATGATACACTCGTAATATGAAATTTTGGGCGGCAATTTTTTTCTGCATTTTTTCGTTGCAGACGGGGACGATTGCATATGCGCAGGACGCCACTTCATTTTCCAATACCCTTCTTTCAAATCTGGAAGCGCAATATGCCACCGCGACGTATTCGTCGGGGCCGGCGCTCGGGACATCAGAAAACATCCGGGGAAGCGGGGAGCCGCCGGATCCCGCGTTCGAGCCGTATGATGCCGGGCAGGACACCGTTTCCGGCGTCGTGGCAACCGGGGCGGCTGTCCTCGGCGCCCTTGCGATCATTCTTGTGTTTGCCATCGTTGCGACGTCCCGCCATGGCGAATACGGCGAGTAGAGTTTTGGAGGCGTTCATGCCCCGTGCTATAATAGAATTCTATGAGTCTTGTTTGGCGCATTATTCTCGGCCTGGCCCTTGCCGCTCTCGGGTCATCCATGGTCATTCGCACGTTATGGTTCAAGAATTTTCTCGGGTATGTGGATTGGGCCGAGCGGCATTTGGGCGGGGGAGGAACGAATCTTCTCATTAAATTCATCGGCATCATTTTTGCCTTTGTAGGCATTTTGGTGGCGACGGGCCTTTGGGGCAGTTTTCTCGAAGCAACGCTCGGCTCTATTTTTCCTCGTCAGGCACTATGATGATTCGCTCCGGTACGGAGCTCATCAATCCATTCAAGGTGCTGGAACGGGTAGGGATTCGTGAGCGCATGCGTATCGCAGATCTCGGCTGCGGCTCTCTGGGACATTTTGTTTTTCCGGCAGCCCAGCTCGCGGGGCCGAAAGGAAAAATTTATGCCGTGGATATTCTCCGTGAGGTGTTGGAAATCATCGAGCATCGCGCCAAGGACGACCAATTCTACAATATCGAAACCATTTGGTCGGACATCGACGTGTATCGCGCCACGCGCATTCCTGAAGGAGGGCTGGACATATGCCTTCTCGTGAACAATCTGTTCCTGTCCCAGAATAAGCCGAATCTCGCCAAGGAAATGGCACGACTCATTAAAAAAGGCGGTTTGGCGCTCGTGATCGACTGGAAGCCCTCGCAAACGCCCATTGGTCCGCCAGCGGATCAGCGCGTGAGCCCCGAAGAGGCGCAGGCGATCTTCGACATCCCGGAGTTTTCCTTGACCGATACGTTTGAACCCGGGCGTTTCCATTACGGGCTTCTTTTCAAAAGGACGGATGCTCAACATGTGCCGCCCGGCGGCAAAAAACCGCACAGGCGCCATTGACGAAACGGCGACCGTCGCGTAGAAAATCGAAAACTATGCAATCGCTTTTCACCTTTTCTTTTTGGTTCAATCTGCATGCGGTTCCATTTTTGCCTGCCGTAGGTCGCGCGCTTGCGGTATTGTTCGCGGCGCTTATTGCTGGCGGCGTCGCTTGCGCGTTCGCGGCCCGCATGAGGCAGGCAAGCAAGGAATGGAGGCGCGCGCTCGGCCGCCTTTCTTCGCATCTTGTGTGGACGGGCCTCATTGGGTTTCTCCTGTGGATGTTTAACGAGCAATGGGTACCTATTTTGAGCATGCGATTCTTTTTCGTGCTTTGGTTCATATGGTTCCTCGGAGGCTTCTATCCCATCTATCGCTATGTATGGGTAGAGGTTCCCGAAAAAATGAAGCTTCACGAGGAGCGCTTGGAGCGTGAAAAATGGCTTCCGAAAAAGAAACGGTAGGTACGTAATATATGGTTGACGGCAGGCGGGAATTGGGAAGCCGCGGCGAAGAACTGGCTGCGGCCTTTTTTGCGGCGCGCGGGTACGACATTGTCGAGCGGAACTGGCGATGCGATATCGGGGAAATCGATTTGATCGTCCGGAAGGGTAAAGAGCTGCGCTGTATCGAGGTAAAAACTCGAAGGAGCTTCGGCGGCGGTTTGCCGGAAGAATCCGTTACAGAAGCAAAACTTACGACGCTCGCCGACCTCCTCGACCGATATGTCGAAGCCATGGGGGGAGCGGACCCCTTTCCCCACCTGGATGTGCTTTCCATTTATATTCGAGACGGAATCGAATACGCGTATTTTCCGGATATCGACGCTTCTTGACTCGCCGTCAGGCGTTTGGTGTACTACTTGTAAGGTGGCGCCCCGCGACGTACCCCCCTCCGCCCGGGGCGCCGCCTCCCTACCCCGCTCTTTCTGGCGATTTCCGCCTCCTTCTCCGACAACGATTGCCGCGACATGTCGCGGACACTCTTGCTCGTCGCACTTTTTTCATCCCCTGACATTCGCTAAGGCGATCCAAAGGGGAATTCTCCGCCCCTCATCATGGGGTCTCGACCAGCACAGGGCTCTGCTGGTCTTTTTTTTGCAGAGGATTTACAGGATCAGCATGGCGTCCCCGAAAGAGTAGAAACGATAGCCCTCGCGAATCGCCGTTGCGTAGGCGCGAAGGAGCGTTGTACGGCCCCAGTCTGTCGTTGCATGTTGTTCACCAAGGAAGGCAGAAACAAGAACGAGCAACGTCGATTTCGGAAGATGAAAGTTTGTGATAAGTCCGTCGACAATTTTGAACGAATAGCCGGGAGTGATGAAGAGGCTTGTGAATCCTTCCTGCATGCCAGATTCGAGCGCGCGCACGGTGGTTGTCCCGACGGCAATCACGCGTCCGCCGCGTTCCTTTGTTTCACGTATTTTTTCCGCGGTTGTCCTGGGAACAGAAACCCATTCCTCGTGCATATGGTGCTCTTTCAGCGTTTCGGTTCGCATGGGCCGGAAGGTCCCCATGCCCACATGAAGCGTCACGGCGGCAACGTCAATCCCCGCATGCTTCAGCCGCCCGATAAGCTCGGGCGTAAAATGAAATCCTGCCGTCGGGGCCGCAACGGATCCCACGGATTCGGCATAAACGGTCTGGTACTCGTCGAGCATTTCCGGTTCCGTCCCGATATACGGAGGGACGGGAATGTGCCCGCGTTCATTTGCCCAAGCAATAACTTCTTTCGGCATGGCGTCGAAATCTACCTCAAGCGTCCCGTTATTCCGTTTTGCATGAATACGGCATGTCATGCCGTCCGCAAACGTAATGCGGCTGCCGGAGGGGAGTTTTTTTCCTGGCTTACCTAGCGCGAGCCACACGCGGCTATTGTCCGGATGGAGGAGGAATAGTTCAACTGGACCCGAATCCGTTGAGCCAAGGAGGCGCGCTTTAAAAACTTTCGTGATGTTCAAGACGAGGAGATCGCCCGGCTTTAGATATTCGATGATATCGAAAAAATGTCGGTGCCATATGTCGCCGGTCATACGATCGAGAATCATGAGCCTCGAATGGTCGCGGGGACGTATCGGTTTTTGGGCGATTCTGTCTTTCGGGAGCGGGTAGTCGAACAGTTCCGTTTTCATGCGGTCGAGCCTAGCATGGAATGTTGGTGGGAGGGAGGATGTAAGGGTGCAGTAGGGGCGCAGCACGCTGTGCCCCTACTGCTGCGCCCCTACTGCACCCCCTTGTCAAAAAGCCCTGTATTTGTTACATTAGACTTCCTATGAAGGCTGATATCCATCCGACATATTACTCCGATGCCAAGGTGACATGCGCTTGTGGCAATACGATTAGCGTTGGATCGACCGTAAAGGAAATTCACGTGGAGCTGTGTTCACAGTGCCATCCCTTTTACACCGGAAAACAAAAGCTGGTGGATACAGCACGCCGCGTGGAGAAATTTGCGGAGCGCGCCGGAAAAAAGACCATCGAGGCTACGGTTCGTGCCGGAAAAAAGGCAAAGACCGCGAAGCGTGTTGCCCAAAAGACCGCGAAGAAACAGAAGGCGCCGAAGAAGCTCGCGGATTTGGCTTAGCTGCGACCTTGCAGGACGCGTCCCGGCGAATGCCGGGGCGTTTGCGTATCAGAGAGCATCCGCTGTTCTTCGGTAGGTTGTCCCGTATAGACGTGTTATGCTCGACATCAATTTCCTTCATGAATACATCTGAACTCACAAAGGCGCTGGAAGAGTCGCGAAAGCGCGTCCAGGCTCTCGAAGAGCGGCTTTCCGCACCCGAAACGCTCAGCGATCAAAAAACGTTGCGCGAGGTTTCGCTTGCCTATCGAAGCGCGAAGGACATCGTTTCTGCCGGGGAAGCCTGGATTGGCCTCGTTGCCGCAAAACAGGATGCGGAGGAGGCGATCGGATCTGGAGACGAGGACATGAAAAGGCTTGGCGAGACGGAACTCGAACGCATTCTGTCCGCATTGGCAGAAGCCAAGGAGTCATTTGAAGCCGCGCTCGTGCCTCCGGACCCTCATGATCATCAGGACGTCATCGTCGAGATCCGCGCCGGGACAGGCGGGGATGAGGCCTCGCTATTTGCCGAGAACCTGTTCCGAATGATCGCGCGATATGCCGAGCGCAGGGGGTGGAAAACGAACCTGGTTTCGGAGTCGCATTCCGAGGCGGGCGGATATAAGGAAGTCGTCTTTACCGTATCCGGGGATGGTGCGTATGGACGCCTCAAGTATGAATCCGGCGTGCATCGCGTTCAGCGCATCCCCGTAACGGAAAAGCAGGGACGTATTCATACGTCGACGGCGACGGTCGCCGTTCTTCCGCAAATCGAGGAGACGGAAATTTCCATAGATCCGAAAGACCTCCGTATCGATACCTTTTGCGCCGGCGGCAAGGGAGGGCAATCCGTGAATACGACATATTCCGCGGTCCGTATCACCCATCTTCCCACGGGGATTGTGGTGAGCTGCCAGGATGAACGGTCGCAGGTGCAGAACCGCGAGCGTGCCATGCAAATTCTGCGCGCGCGCATTTGGGAAGCGGAGGAGATGCGACGGAAAGCGGAAATAGCCGCGGACCGGAAATCCCAGATCGGCACGGGAGAGCGAAGCGAAAAAATACGCACGTATAATTATCCGCAGGATCGTATTACCGATCATCGCATAAAAAAATCCTGGCATAATATACAGGTCATCCTGGACGGCGCCGTAGATCCGATTATCGATGCGCTTCGGAAGGGGGAAGAAGGGGAGGAAGAAGCATAATGCCGTTTCGAGTTTTATGTTGCGCATGACAGGGTTCTGTTGTGCGTAACTCATAACCCGCAACCAAGGAGTTCCATGGACGCCATCTTGCTCTGCGCCGGAAAAGGGACGCGCCTTCGTCCCCTGACAGACCGCATCCCGAAGCCTCTCGTTCCGCTTGCGGGATCGAGTCCGCTCGAGCGGAGCCTTCACATTCTTCCCGCGCGTATCGATCGGGTTATTCTTGTGGTAGGACATCTGGGACATGTGATTCAGGAACGGATCGGCTCCTATTCCCAGGGCCGCGACGTGGTGTACGTGGAACAAAAGCCCCTGAACGGCACGGGTGGAGCGCTCCGTCAGGCGCGGATGCACATCCGTTCCGAGCTATTCCTCGTCATGAACGGGGATGATTTGTACGATCAGGAGGATTTGCGCAAGCTCGCCGCAGACGGGCCCGCTCTCCTTACGTTAGAGCGCGCCTTAGATCGCATGATCGATTCCTGGAAGATTGGCGACGATGGTTCCCTGCAGGATCTTATCCCTTCCGTTCCAGGCGCCTCCGCCCGCATTAATATCGGGGCATATGTTTTGGACCGGCGTTGGTTCGGAACTTCGCCCGTTCGTGTTCCCGGCAAAACGGATGAATGGAGCCTGCCGCATGCTATTCCGCAATTGATTGCCGACGGTGTGCGCATTCGCGCTCAACAGGCCTCTTTTTGGATGCCTGTTGGAACGCCGGAAGAGCTGGCATCGGCGGAGGCCGTTTTGGCCAAATCGCTTGAGGCCAAGGCGGGTTGACTTTTTCTTCTTGATATGGTATAGAAGGTCTGTACATTTCCAAGGCTTTACGCCGAGATTCAGAAAGGAGGTGAGGGTGAAATACGCATGGATCTTTTTGGCGGCGATGTTTGCCGCGTGCAGTCTCGATCAGGAGGGGACGGCATTGTTCCCTTCGAATGATGCGGGAGACGGAGACGTGCAGGTTCCGCCGGACGGTTCCTGGCCGGACGTGAACATGGATGCCGACGGAGAAGCTGAAGCTTCTCTGCCGGACGCAGGACCGGACGCCGTTTTCGATGCGGAGGAGGATCAGGATGCGGATGCACCCCCCGATGCCTTCGCGGACGTGGTCGCGGATGTCGTCGAAGATGCCGTAACGGATGTCCAGCTGGATGCTCCGGTCGACGTGGTGCAGGACGCTCCCGTCGATACGGGGACGACCAATTGCCTCACAAAAGGCATTCGCGTCCGCTGGAAGCCCCCGACGGGGAGCGTGAATTCGCCCATCGTGCAGGCAAACGGAGCCGTCTCCAATCCGAACGACTTCAAAGCCATGTGTACGGCATCGCAGGATCTTGATCCGGATCCGTACATTTTCGACTGCTGTTTTACCACGACGTCGGCTCCGAAAAACACGCTCGTGTATTTCGACTTCGTCCTCATGAACAGCAATCATGCCTGCGGCATCAGCGGATGCCCGGTGCCATTCTCGCAATACGCGGTGTGGGCGGACGGCAAACTGCTGGTGGACTATGCCGTGACATTCCTTCCGGGATGCCAGGTTGCGGGGTCCTGCCCCTATGTCCTCCAGGCCTCGATTCCACCGTAATATCGTGCCATTACGGCGCTTTGCCGCCTTCGGTCTACATCCGAGGGCGGCTTTCTTTTTGAGGTCGACCGTCCGCCGACGGCGCATAGGGATTGCGGGGATGGAAATCACTTGTCTCCATGCGATCTGAACGAAACCTTTAAATCAAGAACGAATTGTGGCATATGGTCAGGTTGGGTTGACATTTTCGCTTTTTCAAGGTATGTTATTTTATTCCCGTGTTTCAGGATGTAATTGCGAGGGAAAAAAAGAGAGGAGAACACGTGCGGAGGACCTTCACACATGCCGCAGTCATTCTGCTGTTTGCTGGGTGCAGCGGCGCAGAATTCACATCATCAGGGGATGAGCACGATGCACAAGCATTTGGCGACACCTCCCCCGAAGATGGCAAGGCAGACGTTCCATCGGATGCCAAACCGGATGCATCGCCGGATGCTCCGGGAGATGCGCCTGAAGATATTTCGTTTGATGTCGTCGAAGAGGATGCGCCGGACGATGCATCGGACGGCAAGCCGCCGTTCGACGCGCCCGCGGATGTTCCCGCGGAAACAGGCGACATCGAATGCGACATCACCGGCATCCGCGTTGCGTGGACGCCGCCGGATCTCAGCATCTACGGAGCTTCGTCCATTACTGGCGCCAAGGGCGGGATCGGCACCCTGTCGAATCCGAACATGACGGATTTCGCCTGCGGACCCGCAAAGGATCTCGAAACTGAACCGGACCGCTACGCATGCTGCTTCAGCTACGGCAAGGCCATGCCTGCCATGTCGGGGAAGGATCTTTTCTTCGACTTCCAGCTCTCGAACGGCAAAACGGCATGCAACACCACGGGATGCCCCGCGCCATTCACGCAGTTTTCCGTGAAGGTGGACGGACAGGCCGTGACGAGCATAAACGTGGCTCTCGAGGACCCGAATTGCCAGGTCGCCTCCGGGACCTGCAAATGGGTGCTCCATGTCGGGCTGTAGCCTGCTTCGCCGCCTCCTTCCACTCGGATCGGGGCGGCGCTTTTTTATGTTTCGGTTCGTCCGATGGGGCGGGGAGTAGGGAGGGTTGCGTAGTTACGTAGGACGTAGTTGCATAGGACATACGCCATGCGGTGAGCGGGATGCGGGGGTGTGCAAAGAGTACGTAGGACGTGGTGCGTAGGGCGTAGGGGGAAGTGTACGTAGTTGCGTAGAACCCGCTGCCCTTGGCCCTTTGCCCTTGCGTCTACGTTCGTAGGTCCGTAAGACCGTAGGTTGTAGGTGAGCGGTTTCATCCTGAGTCCCGTAACCCACCCCTTGCTCATTTCAGCGCTTTTTGCTATCTTCTTGGCACTCTCGGCCATCAGCTCCCGGGCATCGACTCGTTCTCGACGGACGGCAGCTGAGAGCCGAGAATCTAAATCACCCATCGTCCCATCATTCCTTCTATGCCTTGTCCCGGCCGCCGGGATCCATAGGAGCGGGGCGAGAGGATCAAAGGAATTCATATGCCAAATATCCCAACGCTTCTTGAGTTGCTCCAGGCGGGCGTCCACTTTGGTCACCAGACATCGAAGTGGCATCCGAAAATGGAGAAGTATATTTTCGGGGAACGCCAGGGCATTCATATTATTGACCTGGAAAAAACCCAAAGCGCGCTTGAAAAAGCGCTTGAGTTCGCCAGGAAAACTGCCGCACGCGGAGGAGTCGTTCTTTTCGTCGGCACTAAAAAGCAGGCCATGGAAGCCGTAAAGAAATCGGCCGAATATTGCGGCATGCCATATGTGAACAAGCGCTGGCTGGGAGGAACGCTGACGAATTACGTGAACATGGCGCAGCTTTTGCGGAAATATAAGGATCTCAAGCGAAAATTGGAAAAAGGCGAGCTTGTCGGCAAATACACGAAATTCGAACAGCAAAAATTTGCCGAGCAGGTGGCCAAATACGATATGGAAATTGGCGGACTCGCAGAACTCACGCGCATTCCGGACGCCGTGTTCATTTTAGATATTCGCAAGGATAAGACAGCCATTACCGAAGCCAACCGCCGTGGCGTCAGCGTGATCGCCGTGTGCGACACGAATGTGAATCCGGAACAGGTGGATTATCCGATTCCGGCAAATGATGATGCGATTAAATCTATCGAGCTTCTAAGTCAGCTCGTGGCTGAAGCGATTCGTGAAGGCCGCGATGAATGGGAGAAGAACCGCGCGAAACTCGGCGGGACGTTGGTTACGGCGCCGTCGGCCGCTATGCCCGAAAAAACATCATCCGTATGATTGACGCAAAAACCGTCGCCGACCTGCGCGCCCGAACCGGGGCCGGCATCGTTGACTGCAAAAAAGCTTTGGAGGCCGCCGGCGGGGATATGGAAAAGGCCGTCGAGGAGCTCCGTAAAAGCGGGGCCATGAAAGCTGCAAAAAAATCCGCAGAACGGGAAACGGCAGAGGGCCTCATCCACGCCTATATTCACTCCGACGGAAAAATCGGAGCCATGATCGAGCTTCAATGCGAAACGGATTTCGTTGCGCGGAATGCGGATTTTCGACAGCTGGCGCATGATCTCGCGATGCAGATTGTCGCGACTGATCCCGAATGGATATCACCGGACGACATCCCGGCCGAACGTGTCGAGGCTATGAAATCGCAATACCAGAGCGAAATAGCCGAAGAAAGCAGGCCGGAAGACATCAAACGGAAAATCGTCGAAGGGAAATTGGCAAAATGGTACGAAGAAGCGACGCTCATGAAACAGCCTTGGGTGAAAGACGATAGCAAAACTATCGAGTCCTTGATTCAGGAACGGATCGCGACGATCGGAGAAAAAATCGTGATTGCGCGTTTTGTGCGCTATCGGCTGTCGGCCGAAGGAAAAAAGGTTTGCTGAAGGATCGGAACCTCTCTCGCATATGTGAGGGAGGTTTTGCATTCAGGAAGGAAATACGGATCCGGCTCGTAGTGTTTGGAAGTTGGTTTTTACGTATCGATACTTGGGAATATCTGCGATGCATCTATCTTTTTCGAACGTGTTGCGATGAATGTATCCGTTGAAGTGTTCCTGCGTTCCAGCGTTTTAGGGTTCCAGGGTTTCGTATTCCTGACCGCGGAACTCCGGGGCTCTGAAACCCTAAACCAAATGTGACCCGCGGGCAATCTTTCGTTTGTGGTATGATATGCGTCGTTGATTATGTCGAAACTCGTCGAAAAGGTGAAAGAGACGCTGACGCCGCACCTCCGCCACAGGGTGTCGGTGCACGGCTCCATGATCACCGCCATGTGGATTTCGTTCGTTATCCTTTCTCTGGCATACGCCATGGGCCTGCTTGCGCTCTATATGCGCATTCTTCGCCTCGAAGATATTCTTCGGACACTCGGGTCGGCGTAGCGTGGGGCGATAGGAGGGGAGGGCGCGAGAAGCGCCTCCGTTTTTATTTCCGTATATCTCGGTGTATCATGTGGGAATATGACACGCATTGCCATTAATGGATTCGGTCGTATCGGCCGGAATACGTTTAAAGCCGGTCTTGGGAAGCCCGGTTTCCAGGTGGTCGCCATTAACGATCTTACGGATACAAACACGCTCGCGCACTTGTTGAAGCACGACACGACGTATCGGACATACCACAAGACGGTGAGCTACAATGAAAAACATCTGATCGTGGATGGAAAAAAGATTCCGGTGTTCGCCGAGCGCGACCCGGGCGCGCTTCCATGGAAGAAATTGAAGGTCGACGTGGTGTTGGAATGCACGGGCATTTTTACTTCTGAAGAAAAAGCCATGCCGCATATTGCGGCGGGAGCAAAGCGCGTCATCATTTCCGCTCCCTCAAAGGGAGGATATGTCCCGACGCAGGTTATCGGCGTCACCAAGGGAGCGCCGAAGGATGCGAAGATTTTGAACAATGCCTCGTGTACCACGAACAGCGTCGCGCCGGTCACCGCCGTCATGGATGAGGCCTTCGGCGTCCGAAAAGCGTTCATGACGACCATCCATTCCTATACTGCGGACCAGAATCTTCAGGACGGGCCGCATCGCGACTTGCGGCGCGCGCGAGCGGCGGCGCAGAATATTGTTCCGACCACCACAGGTGCTGCCATCGCAACAACCGAGGCGATCCCTTCTTTGAAGAACAAGTTTGACGGCATTTCGATCCGTGTTCCGACCATTACGGTTTCCTTGTCAGACTTTACGTTTCTCCTGAAAAAGAAGGTGACCGTCGACCTCGTGAAGAACGCTTTTACAAAGGCGGCCGCATCGCCCAGATGGAAGGGGATTCTTGAGGTGACGGACGAACCGCTCGTCTCCAGCGATTTTATTGGAAGTTCCGCGTCTGCCGTTGTCGATTTGCCGTTCACGTATGTCATCGACGGAGACTTCGTAAAAGTACTTGCATGGTATGACAATGAATGGGGGTATTCTCATCGGCTGGCCGAGCTGGCCATGCAGGTGATGAAGTCATACAGGTAACGATTGGGCCGTGAGCCATACGGTTTGCGGGATGCGTAGTACATAGGACGTGGTTGCGTAGGAGGAGCATAATTCTACCCGAACCCCGTTCCCTTTGCCATTAGCCCCTTTTTCCCAATTGCCCTCTCATGAAACTTCGAACGCTTTCATTGACCAGTCGCTATGGCTGTGCCCGGGCCTATGTCCGGGTTGACTGGAATATCCCCCTCACGGGAACACCCGGAACAGGGGAATTATTGAAGATCGCCAGATCCCTCCCTTTGCTCGAAGCGCTGCATGCGCATGGCGTTATTGCGATCGTGCTGACGCATCTCGGCCGGCCGAAGCATCGGGAGGAAAAATATTCTACCCGTAAACTTGCCGGTATTGTCGGGGCCTATACGGGATTGCCGATCAAGTTTTTGGACGCGGATGTTTCCACCGAGCGCGGCCGGGCGGAGTATGCCAAGCGGTTGGATCGACTCGTTCCGGGCGACATAGCGCTGCTTGAGAATGTCCGTTTTCAGCCGGGCGAAGACACGAATGATCCAAAGCTTATTCGTGCCTATGCGGAGCACGCAGATTTTTTCATCAATGATGCGTTTGCTTCCTGCCATCGTGTTCACGCAACTGTGGTGGGCCTGGCAAACGTTCTCCCGTCCTATGCGGGACCGGCGCTTCAAGAGGAGGTGCGCAAGCTAGAGCCGCTTATAAAACGTCCGAAGCGTCCGTACTATGCTTTTATCGGCGGCGCCAAGCTCAGCACCAAGATTCCTGTTATCGAACGGCTACTCAAGGTCGCGGACAAGGTTTTTGTGGGCGGAGCCATGGCTCACCCTTTTTATGTGGCGCAAAAAAAGCGCGTCGGAAAGTCCTTGCTGGACAGGGAAGAGATTCCGATCGCGAAAAAGCTCCTAAAACAGAAGAAGCTCTACCTTCCTGTCGACGCATGCGTTGCCGAGAAACTTTCGTCCAGGGCGCGTCCGCGATGCGTTCGCCTGTCCGGTATTACGTCTTCAGACATTATCGGCGACATTGGGACGGAAACCATGAAGATCTGGGCGCAGGAGATTCGCCATGCGAAGACGCTTGCGTGGAATGGACCGTTTGGCGTGACTGAATTGCCGGCTTTTTCGCACGGTTCGCTCGTGATCGGCCGGGCTATCGCGTCCCGCGCCAAGGGGGCGGCCTACGGGGTGGCGGGGGGCGGGGATACCCTGCCGGTTGTGGAACGGACAGGCATGAAGGAATGGTTTGATTGGATTTCGACGGGCGGAGGGGCTATGCTTGAATTCATTGCATTGGGCGGGATGCTTCCGGGCTTAAAGCCTTTGATCGGAAAAGGGAAAGTCTTTCGAGGAATGAGCGCAAGCGTGCAATGCGATCCGCAGAATGTTCCAGCACCAAGGCCGCTTGCCGCGACTCCAAAGAGGCGGTCCAACAGAACGCGAAAATAGACTTTATTCTATTCTTTATACCAAATCTATGATTCCTCCCAAATATCTCAGTGTTATTGCCGCCATTCTTTTGGCGGTTTTGACCGCGTTTGTTGGCGTGAAGACGTGGAATGCGTACAGCGAGCATGACACCATCGGCCGTCCGCCGGATGTGCGAGATACCATTACCATTAACGGCGAAGGAAAAATGACTTCGCGTCCGGATATCGCGCGCGTCTCGCTCGGCATGATTTCCGAAGGCAGGGACGTTCCGACCACGCAAAAATCCAATACGGATCAGGTGAATGCTATTACCAAGGCGATTGAAGCGCTTGGTGTCAAAGAACAGGATATTCAAACGAGCAACTATCAGATTTTTCCTCAATACGATTATACGGACGGCAAGCAGGTGCTGCGCGGCTATCAGGTGAGCCAAACGTTGGATGTGAAAATCCGCGATCTGAATTCCATCGGAACTATTTTAGCCAAGGCGGGCGAACTCGGCTCGAATCAGGTGTATGGCGTTACCTTTGACATTGACGATCCTGTAGAGCTTCAAAGGGAGGCGCGAATCAAAGCCATCGAAGACGCAAACGAAAAGGCGAAGGAGCTTGCAAAACAGCTTGGGGTGAATGTGGTTCGCGTGGTCGGATTTTATGAGGATCTCGGCGGCGTGCCGCCGGTTCCGTATTTCCGCGGATATGCCGCCGAGGGCATGGGCGGAGGCGAAGGCGTGCCGGATGTGAAGCCGGGTTCGTTCGACGTTACGTCGAATGTGAGCATTACGTACGAAATCCGCTAATTGTCCATTCATGAGTATATGATCGGCGCCCGCATTTCTTCCATTCGCGCCAGAGAAGTACTCGACTCCAGGGGAAATCCGACTGTTGCATGCCGCGTGACATTGAGTTCAGGCGCTTCCGCGGAATCCATGGTCCCCTCCGGGGCTTCCACGGGCGTTCATGAAGTGCTAGAGCTTCGGGATGGCGGCAAGCGCTATGGGGGAAAAGGCGTCTTGAAAGCTGTAAAGAATGTAAATACGACTATCGCAAGAGCTGTGAGGGGGACGGACGCATCCAAGCAGCAAAAAATCGATTATGCGATGATCGCGCTCGACGGGACCGAGAATAAATCGAAACTCGGAGCGAATGCTGTTCTGGCTGTCTCGCTTGCCGCGGCGCAGGCGTTGGCCATACATCGGCGTATGCCGCTCTGGAAGTCGCTCCGTAAAACGTTCAATTTTCCCAAAGCGGCGTCTTTACCCATGCCGACGATGAATGTGCTGAACGGCGGCGCGCATGCCAATTGGTCGTTGGACGTGCAGGAGTGCATGATCGTGCCACGGCAGAGAAACATGGCGGAGCGCGTCCGCGCGGGCGCTGAAGTCTTTCATGTGCTGAAGGCGCTTCTAAAGAATTCAGGATATCCCACGACAGTGGGGGATGAAGGGGGATTTGCTCCGAAACTCAAAAACGTAGAAGAGGCTTTCATGCTTCTTGTGAAAGCCATTCGCAAGGCGGGGTATCGTCCCGGCACGGACATTGCGCTCGCAACCGACGTTGCCAGTTCGGAAATGTACGATAAGCGCGATAAAAAATATCATTTCAAAACCGAAAACAAGGTCTATTCCGCAAAGCGTCTTCTCCAGCGGTATCTCGAATGGCAAAAGGCATATCCCCTTATTTTGATCGAAGACCCCTTCGGGGAAGATGACTGGGATTCTTGGAAAATGGCGCTTCCATCGCTCTCGAAAAAATCCCTTGTCGTCGGCGATGACTTTTTCGTCACGAATGTGAAGAGGCTCAAGCGGGGCATTCAGGAAAAGGCCGCGAATGCAATTCTCATCAAACCGAATCAGATCGGGTCTCTTACCGAGACCGTCGATGCCATTACGACGGCGCAAAAAGCCGGATTTGCCGTTATTATCTCGCACCGTTCCGGTGAAACCGAGGACACGACTATCGCGGATCTCGCCGTGGCATGCAGCGCGGAGCATATCAAGACTGGATCGCTTTCACGGTCAGACCGCGTGGCCAAATATAACCGTCTGCTTGCTATCGAACAGGAAATGGGGAGGGGGTAGGGATAAGGGAGTCGAAGTGCGTAGGACGTGGTTGCGTAGCGGGGAGCATAATTCTACCCGAACCCCGTTCCCTTTGCCCTTAGCCCTTGGATCTTCATAAGTTCGTAGGTCCGTAAGACCGTAGGTTTGTAGGATGTGCTGTTCATCCTAAACCCGATCCCCGTAACCAGTAACCCATTCCCTTTGTCCTTTTGCTAATTGCCAATTGCTAAAGACTAGCTACAATTTTCCCCTTCACCCATCTTCTCATTGCCAAATCGGAAGTCGCCTGATACGGTTTTCTCAAAGAGTATGAGGCCGCGTTCCCCTAAAAAACAAACATCCCGAACCCGAAGAAAGGTTTCGAGGCTACACGCGCTCCCGCGCGTGCTTTTTGTGGTAGGGCCTACCGCAAGCGGTAAAACGGATCTCGCCATTACGCTGGCCAAAGAATTTGACGGGGAAATCATCAATGCCGATGCGCGGCAGATTTACCGAGGCCTCACCATCGGCACGGGCAAACCCAAGGGCCGACGGGGTGTTTGGGAGGGAAAAAAGGCCTATATCGTTCAGGGCGTTCCGCATTACTTAATGGATTTTTTACCTCCGGAAGAGCCGTTTTCCGCGCCGGAGTGGAGGACGTCGGCCCTCAAGGCCATACGCGGCATTACGGCGCGCCGACATCTGCCGATTGTCGTTGGCGGCACCGGACTCTATCTTTCGTCGCTTATCGATCATTTCCAGTTTCCAGAAGTCAAGGCCCAACCGGGTCTGCGTTTGGAATACGAACGAAAGCCCTTGGACGACCTTGTGAGGCTTTTGTTGGCGGTAGATCCGGATTCCGGAAATATCGTGGATTTAAAAAATAAACGCCGAGTCATTCGTGCGCTGGAAGTGGTGACATTCTCCGGAAAAAAATTCTCCGAGGCCCGCCGGCTCGGAGAGCCTCTCGTGGAAGCTCTGCAAATCGGCATCGTACGTAGCAAAGAGGAACTATATTCCAGAATCCATGTTTCCATCGAACATATGCTCGAGGAGGGGCTCATCGAAGAGGTCCGTACGCTTATCAAGAAAGGCGTGTCCGTGGATTCGCCCGGCATGACGGCGATCGGATATCGTGACTTTGTCCGTTATCTTCGCGGTGAATGTTCCTTGGATGAGATTATCGAGAATTTCAAACAGAAGACGCGCCAATATGCCCGACGGCAGTGGACGTGGTTTAAAAAAGATGACCGCATTCGCTGGGTGACGGATGATGCGGAAGCGGGGCGCATTGTGCGAGAATGGCTTGGCGAATCGCGCCGTTCGACGCGCCGTTCCTCCCCGCGCGTTTCATGAAGTCAGTTCCTTCACGAGCGCTTTTACCTTTTCCGGATTCGCACGTCCTTCCGTGGCTTTCATGACGCCGCCCACGAACCACATGAGAACGGCTTCTTTGCCGTTTTTAAAGTCCTCGACCTGCTTCGGATTTTCGTCAATGAGCCTTTGGACGGTTTTTCGCAATTCCTCCTCGTCCATATTCTGGCCAAGATGGTGTTCCTCCAGCAGATGGGACGGATCCGTCCCTGTTTCAATCATGAGCGAAAGCAATTTTTGGCCGTTCGCACTGTTTACGTCCCCGTTCAGAAGCATTTTGAGGAACTCCGCAAAGTCCTCGGGCGTGATTTTCAGCTGATGTATGGCCATGTTCCGTTCCGAGAGCTGACCGGCTAGCTTGCTGGTGAGCCAGCCGCCTGCATGTTTTGCAAGCTTCTTTTTTTGTTCGTCGAGGATATCCCCGCCGGTTTTTCCATCGCGATCGTCCATGGCGCCTAGCCAGGCTCCAAGCTCGCTCATGACGTTTTCCGCGTAGTCAGCCCATCCATCGTTCGCCACGAAGAACCGCGTATCTTCCTTGCCGAACCCCCACTCCTCCATGAGACGCTGTCTTTTGTTCGCCGGGAGTTCGGGGATTTCCGCCTTCATGCGCTCACGGATTTCCGTAAGATCTATCGGTGGAAGATCGGGTTCCGGGAAGTACCGATAGTCCGCCGACCCTTCTTTGAGCCTTTGTTCAATCGTTACGCCGCGATTTTCATCCCAGCCGCGCGTGCTTTGTACAGGCGGCGTATGGGATTCGTACAGGTCCGTCTGGCGTTCGATTTCATGCTTGAGTGCGCGCTCCACCGCACGGAATGAATTCAAATTTTTTACTTCAATTTTCGCATTGAAGCCGCTTTGCGCAAAAGAGCCGTCCTCATTCACCGGCATGAGCGAGATGTTTGCGTCGCATCGCATTTGCCCCTTTTCCATATCCGCATCCGATACCCCGATGCTCCGCAGGAGCGTCCGCAGTTCCTGCAAAAACGCCTTCGCTTCCGACGGGGAACGGAAGTCCGGCTCCGTTACGATTTCCAAGAGTGGCGTACCTGCGCGATTATAGTCCACGAGGGTAGCGGAGCCGTCCGGCGAATGGACATTCTTTGCGGCATCTTCTTCCAAATGCGCGCGCGTTATTCCAACGCGCAATGACAACCGCGGGGCATGCGGGTCATCGATCTCGATATCCACGAACCCCTTTCCGCATACCGGCTCATCGAATTGCGAAATTTGATACCCTTTCGGGAGATCCGGATAAAAATAGTTCTTCCGGTCGAATTTGCAGGTGTCGGGAATCTCGCAATGCATGGCAAGTCCGGCTTTTACGGCAAGCTCAAGCGCTCGCCGATTGAGCGCGGGAAGAGCTCCGGGCTGACCCGTGCTCACGGCATTCATGGCCGTATTCGGATCGCCTTCGCCCTCGTTGATGTTTGCGTCGCTCGAGAAGAGCTTTGAAGCAGTTTTTAACTGGACATGGACTTCCAGGCCGATAATTGGGACGTATTTCATGAAGGAAAGCGTAGCCTAGCTAAGACGGAGAGGCAAGCGTGTCCGGGCGGCATTTGTTGACAGCAGAGCGGTTCCGATATAGCGTTTCCGTCCTGGAAAGGAGGCTGGACATGCATGCGTACCTTCTTATGGTGGACTGGGAGGATGAAGCGCGTCGCGCGCTGGATCCTGAATCGCCGTTCTGCTTTGGGCCGTATGATACGGTGGAAGATGCGAACCGAGAAAAGGACAGAATATTGAAACGCAATGAGGACGACACTCATCCGGATCGTCTTTTATGCACCATCCGGCCGCTCATGCGCCCTTCGGTTTTGCCGGGCTTCCTGTCCCCCTGATTCCTCGTTGATCCCAGGAACGCGGGATCGATCGCGCAAAGGGCGACCCATACGGGCCGCCCTTTTTCATTTGCGCACGTTGTCTTATTCCTGCGCGCCACGGAGGGCTTTATAGAGTTTGACCTGATACAGGAAGAAGAGCGGAATAAATGCCGCTTGGATGATATTCGCGATGATCGAAAAAATAGCTGCGACGGCCGGGGTCCCTTGCGGATCCGGATTCATGAGTGCTTCGTATTTTCCGCCCCCGGCGACGAGTCCGACGAGCCAGAGAGCGGCAAAAGTGGCGATCATCATAAGGGCGCCGAACACGACAGCACCGGCGATTTGTCTCCATAGCACCCCCCAGAAACGATTTTTCGTTAATGTCCAGGAATCCGCGAGTGCGGTGCGCCCCCGTTTATTCTTGTCAATGAACGACAATTGAGCGAAACCCACGCGTACGCCGACATACACTCCCGGCAATACCAAGAGGAGTGTGGCGCCGAGTGTGGCAAGTCCTGCCAGAACGGCGACAAGCAGGAATGGCCAAAAGAGTTTTATGGCATCTCTCGGCGTCTGTTTTGAGACCTTTTGTTTTGCATCAAGCGCAAAGCATACCTGATACAGCATGATGGTGGCCCAGACGGTGACGGCAATTCCTGCAACCCATCCGATAACGGAAAGAGCGCCATACAAATTCACATCGCCTTTTGAAGGGAAAAAAAGGTACAAGACTTGCAGCAAGCCAGCAAGAATGAACCATGCCGCATATCGCACGGTCGTTTCCCAGGTTTTGAGAAACATTTGCCAGGTGTCTTTTATGAGCTGGCCTGCGCCGAGAAATGGTTTAGACATATGTAGCGAGTATAACACGGTACAGGAGGTGGGGAGTAGGAAGTGGGGTTACGTAGTACGTAGTTGCGTAGGGGGTGCATAATTCTCCCGGGACCCCGTTCCCTTTGCCCTTTGCCCTTTTACTAATTGCCAACATCTCCCATCGACAATCTTCCACATAACCTGCCATTCCGTATCCCCTACGAGGAAAGGGGAGGGAGCAGTGGTTTGACCGTGTTCCAGACTTGCTCGTGGATGTCGTCTATCGGTAAGAGTACGCCATTCGTGGTGCATTCCACGACCTCCCACTGTTCGACTTCGTCCATAGCCGGTAGCTGCATATACGCCACTTCCGCAGCTTTCAGATGCTCGAGAGATGCCTGGTGGATGTCCTTTTTTGTCTGGTCGCGCGCGGACGCGAGCTGCTGGCCGATTTCTGCAGGGACGTGGAGGAGCAGCGTGAGATCGGGTTTCGGGATGCTGAGCATCCGGTACTCGAAGTCATTCAACCATGTGAGGAAGGCGCGTCGGGATGTCTCGTCTTTCAGTTTCCCCATTTGGTGGCCTTTGTTCGCGGACACATAGCGGTTGGAAACAAGAATAACGCCTTCGTCGAGAAGGCGCTTGAGACGCGCGGCGTCGTCAAATCGGTCAAGCGCGTAAAAGACCGAAGCGGTATATGGCCCAATATCTTCCGCCGATCCGTACTCGCCCGCGAGATATCGTTCCACAAAATACGCGGACGGTTTTCCATAGCGCGGAAAATCGACCATTTCCGCGCGGTATCCTTCGCCCTTCAGGCGTTCATAGAGCCTGTTTGTCTGGACGGTTTTGCCTGACCCGTCTGTTCCGTCAATGGCGATAAAAAATCCTTTTTTCCTCATGCGGTTTGTTCGCTGTGTTTTTTGGTGATGTCCTGCAAACCTCGTCGGATATCCCAGTCGTCCGCATCCAGGTCCGCATGCAGAACAAGATTCGGGAATCGTTCTTTGAGCCGAGCTGCCATACCGTGCGCAATGCGGCGCATGGTAGGGTGCACGGTCTTCCCCGAGCGGAGCTCGACGACATACACGGTTGCCGGCAACCCATAGCTTACCTTACAGGGAACAGCAAAGCCCATGGCGAAATAATATTGTTTCGTTTCCGGCGAGGCATCAAGCTCAAGAATGTCCTTCAGCTGCTCCTGGATAAGGCGTTCCGCCTGCCTGCGCAAATCTTCCGGCAATTGCTCCAGATACCACGGGTGGAATCCATACTCGCCGGTAATAAGCGGCATGCGGCAGACCCCGTTCCGGTGGCGTTGAAGATCACGGAACGAACCGAAATCAAGAAGGAATTCAAATGTCAGTGGACCGAGTTCGGAAAGGAAATGCGGCAGATTCGTTTTCGGCGGACGCCGCGTGATCAGGTCTTCATACCGTTTGAGCTGTTCCGGGCCGATCATGGTGGAACAGACGACGCGGTGGCTCACGCCGTGCGACGGGCGATAGTACATATAGTCTCTCCCTGCGTCCTCATAGTATGCCTCGGTTTCCTCGTATCGTTTGTGGCTGAAGCTGTTCGGATAGCGTTCGAGGAGCCGCGCATGCATGTCATGCGCCAGCGAACGGATTTCCGGCAGGGGATGGTGGCGAAGCAACGCCAATTTGTCGGCGCCCTGGCGGAGATTTGTGTGCCAGGAGAGCTGCGTTGTAACGCCGGCCGGGAGAAAACTTCGAAGGACGTCGAATGTTCTCGCCTTGATCGCCTTGTCGTATACCGGTTCTTTTTCATCTTCCTTTCTGGGGTATAAGCGACGCAGATGATCGGAAACTCGGTTTTGGCTAGAAATATAAAATTCCATCCAGCGCTTCAGGATGGCATCCGATGCACGGGTTCCGACGGGATCCAGGATAGCCTGTTTGGACATGTCGATATACCGCGTGCTCGTTTCCTGCCCGGAGTAAAGAGGCCAATCCTGAATGGCCTTTGCCGCGAGCATGCTCACGCCTTCGATAAACAGAGTGGTACTGCCACAGTCCGCAATGCTTGCATGGCCGTAATTCACGTAATACGTCTCCATGAATTTTCCGGATCCGGAGCTCTTTACCTTTTCTGCGTGGGTTTCAACGCTTTCCGCGGAGCGCGAATACAGCGCCTGCATCATGGCCACGTCCTGCGGATTGAATTCGTCGTAGACGAAGAGTTTTGCGATATGCATGCCTGTGGATGAAACGCGTACGGCCTGACCTTAGCAAGCTGTCCCCGAAAATGCCAACAATGTTTATCCGTAGCCTCCCGTGCTTCCGAAACCGCCACGACTCCGTTCCGCCGCCGTTCCCTCTACGAAGGTCACGCGCGGGCGGGGAAGCACGATTCCCTGGGCAAGCCGGCTGCCAGCCAACACCTTCACGTCGGTATCTTGCGGATTGAAAAGGTAAATGTGGCATTCGTCCTCCGGTCCGCAATAATCGGCATCGAGCACACCCACTTGATTCGCGAGGGTGAGACCGAATTTTTTGAACAAGCTCGAACGCGCCATGATGAGGAGTACATGGTCCTCCGGAATGCCAAAAACCAGACCTGTGCGGAGAAAAGCGGTGCCTCGCGAAGGAATAACGGCATCTTCGATAATCGTGAGATCGAATGCCGCGGCACCGTCTGTTTGATAGGCCGGAATCACGGCTCGTGGGTCAATTTTCGTGATACGGACGTCCATAGGTCGGTACGCGTCTAGGAATATTTTTGAATGCCGAGGTCAGCAAGGATGCCATCGATTTTTTGTTCCAGCTCTTTCGTAGTCCCGTTATTGTCGATTCGATAATCGGCCTGTTTCATGACCTCCGGAATCGTGATTTCCGTCGGCGCATTTTCCTTTTCGAGGAATTCTTCCCATGCGGTATTCCGGTCATCGGATTTTTCCCTGCGCCCTCGCATCCGTGTAAATCGGATTTTTGGGTCTGCATCAATGCCGACAAGCCTGAAGCGCTTCATGGTCTTGAACCGTTCGAGATCTCCGGTTCTCCGTATGCCATCCACGAGCATGAGCTGTTCTTCCATGCGTTCTACATCATGCGCTACGGCACGGGACAGAGCTTCTTCGCCGAATTCTTTTCGGATCGCGATGCTCATCTTGATCATGTTCTGTTTTGATTTCTCCATGTTCATGGCCTCGAGCGCCCGCGCGAGATAGTCGCTGAATGTGATATGAACGCCGCCATATGTCCGGACAATATAGTCCGCGGCATAGGTTTTGCCGGAGGCATTGGTGCCGATAAGGCCGATGATGTACGCAGATCGCATGGGGAAGAGAGTCGCGGGTTATGTGTCGTGAGGGATGCGGGAAGTTGCGAAGGACGTCGTTGCGCAGGAAGCGGGCCATGGGCCATGCGCCGTGAGTCATGCGCCTTGCGCCTCGTAACCCGAACCCCGATCCCCATAACCCGTTCCTTTGCCCTCCTTGTAAATATTATCCAAGATCGATGCGCTCGATATCATCCCATGGCTGGAGGGTCGGTTCAATCTCGGGCAGGGCAGGCTCGCTCATCGTCACGACATGAGGTTTTGGTTTGGAAGGAGCCGAGATGTCGCCTGGATGCCTTGTTGTCGCGTCCGGCTGGCGGAACCATTTGGCAAGGCGCGGTCCGATTTGCGCCGTGTAATTCGACTTCACGTCCGCGCCGTAGATCTTTTCCGGAACCGACAGCATGCGCTCATAGGTCATAAGACAAATCGGCTGCCCGTCGCGGAGCACGCTTTCGTGACCGAATGCCTCCACTTCCAGAACGGCTGCCGCGCCGCGCAGGGTTTCATCTTCGTGCCATCCGAATCCCGGGTCGAAAAAGCCGGCAAAGTGTGATCGGAATTCACCCATGGTGGGGTCGTAATTCGCCATTTCCGCGGCGAATTCAGGCGGTACCACGATATTTTCTTTGGTGTTCAGGATGTAGAAACTGCCGGGCGTGAGCGTGAGTTCGTCCTTTGCCGGCTTTCGGATGGGTTCGAAGAAATCATACGGGTCATGGTCGAAGCGCCGGGTATCGAGGACATTTCTGGAACCAGGATGAGAGCGCCAGCCAATGATGGCACCGTCGGCCCCGGCCGCTTCTCCCATGAGGTCGATCGTCATGAGCACGCCGTTCGTGGTGATGTCGTTTACGGCGGGGACGGGCATTCCCGCGCGGTCTCGGAGAAAGTGGTGCTGATCGTATGCAAATTGATGTTCGAGCGTATTCAGGCGCGCGTCCCCGTGAAAAAAACGCATTTGATTCACGCGGTCGCCGGCATAAATTTTTACCGGGAAGCTTTTTGGCGTCACTTCGATCCAGATGGTTCCCGTATATCCAGCGGGGATGGAATCGAATCGCGCGAGTCCGTCGCCTATGGTTCGCGTACGCAGGTCGATGCGTCCGGATGATGACTTATTGCTCACAGACGCGTGTATCGTCCTGGGGAGCGCGAGCGACTCCCGGAGTTTGATAAGGTACATTCCGCCGCATTCGAGCGGGTACTCGAGGCTCGCGCGATAGAGCGATCCGCGCCGGATAATGTCCCGGATCGGCTCTCCTGGCCTCGGGAGATATGAACCGCGCATCCGGTATACCTCGTCCGTAAGCGTGAGATCGAGCGAGCTTGGCTGGACATGATCCTCTGATGCGCCCTCGACATAGCCTGCGCGTATCATGTCACGCATGGTCTGATAGGGAATGGCACCCGGACGATTGTGCATAATGGCAAGACCTTATCGGAGGGGCGGAGGACGAGCAAGGAGGAAGGCGGGTCAAGAAGTCGCATCCATTCGAAGGTTTCAGGGCTCCAGAGTTCTAGAGTTACTCTTTTCCAACCTTAGAACCCTAAAACTCTGGAACTCTTGAACGGCCCCAGTGCCAATTCCCAATTGCTAATTACCAAGCTTTCAACAACAAAACCCCCGGCCTTTGCCGGGAGTCTCGTTTCACCGCTTATGTTCATCGTTATCTAGATTCCGCTCACATCTACCTTAATGCCCGGACCCATGGTGGAGGAGAGCGTTACGCTCTTAAAGTACAGACCCTTGGCAGATGAAGGCTTGTGTTTCCGCAGGCTCTCAATGAGGGATTGGAAGTTTTCCAGCAACGCACTTGCGTTAAGCGAGGTTTTGCCGATGGCCTGGTGCACAATACCTTGAGCGTCATTCTTGTATGCGACTTTTCCCTTTTTCAGGTCTTCGACCAGCTTCTTTACATTGGGGCCGACGGTATCCGTTTTGGGGTTCGGCATGATGCCCTTTGGACCGAGGACTTTCGCGATCTTCGCGAGCTTCGGCATCATGTCGGGGGTAGCGACCGCGATGTCAAAATCCACCTTGTTCGTTTTTGCTATTTCGTCGATGAGATCTTCGGCGCCGACCATGTCCGCTCCGGCTTCTTTGGCTTCTTTCTGCTTGGCCTCGGGCACGAAGGCGGCAATCTTTTTGGTTTTGCCCGTTGAGTGGGGGAAGGTAATCGTTGCACGGATCTGCTGATCGCTCTGTTTTACATCAATCCCCAGGCGAACATGAACCTCGACCGAACTTTCAAATTTGGTCGTGGCCGTTTTTTTGACAAGCTCGACCGCTTCGTCGGGCGTATAGAGCTTTTTGGAGTCGATGAGCGCTTTGCTCTCGGTATAACGTTTGGAACGTTTTGGCATAGTGTGGTCCGGTCGTCCCCCACATTTGTAATGGCGAATAGAGGGGACTCCCACGCTAAGAATTATGTGCTGCGATCCTATAGAAAAATCGTCAAAACGTCAAGTCTCCCTGACGGGCAGGGGTAGGGAGTGGGAAGTGTAGGACGTAGGACGTGAGTCATGCGGGAAATTGCGTAGTTGCGTAGGTGGGAAGAGTACGTCGTTGCGTAGGGTGGGACATAATTCTCCCCGAATCCCGCTCCCTTTGGCCCATGCCCTTGGGTTCGTAAGATCGTAGGTTCGTAGTCTGTAAGCCATGCGCCCCATAACTCATAACCTGTTTCCCTTAGCCCCTTGCCCTCTTTTCCCAATTGCTAACAGCCAATAGCTCCAAGCTATCCTCTTTTCGTGACCCGAACTCTTCGCCCCGTAATCCGTTTCTAACTACCTTCGTCCGATCATTTATTCGCAGGAATACCGCTCTGAGTTTGAAGATTCTTCCCTTCCGTCAGCATTGCTTCACCTTCCGCCTTTAATCGTTGTCCCTCATCCATGAGAGCCTGCCCGGCATCGATTTTTGTCTGATCGCCATTCGCGTCATTCTTCATCTTCTCTCCTTCTGCGATTCTTTGCTCGCCTTCTTTCATGAGCGCGTCACCTTTTTCCTGCAGGGTGCCGCCCGCATCGAAGAGATTTTGCCGCATTCGGTTTATGCGGTCTTCATCCGATTGGATTTTTTGAACGAGGACATCGAGCTTCGCCGACATGCCATCGAGCTTTCCTCCCAGGACGGCATTCCTTTTTTCCGTTCCTTCCGAGAGCCCGCTCACGGCATTATAGACGGCGAAGAAACCGATCACATTCACAAGCAAAAGAACGATGACGAGCCAGAGCACGGGACTCCCGACTGCGCCACCGGGCATTCGGGAAGGTTTCGTCTCTTTTCCCATCTCCATGTGCGGCACCTTTACTTTCTGTTCAGGCATGGGCGTGGCCTCAATGGGAGGCTTTGGTGCCGGGCCGCTCATCATAGCCGGTCCCGGAGGAGACGGAGGCTTCGGCGGCATATTACTGTCATGCATCGCTTTGATGACGGGATCGTTGGATTGGTCCATATGGGCGTAGGTTTAAGAATAGGGTCAGTATAACAGAAATGGTTTAGGGGTATGAGTTGGCGGTTGTTGGTTTCCTTTAACAGGAAGCGGGAAGCAGCAGAGGATTCTCCGCTTCCTGCTTCTTGATCGACCGCTTCCCGATATATCAAAACCCCCGGGGGTGCCGGGGGCGTTGTTTTTTTCTCTATCGTTCCTTCTTAGACCACGGTCAGTCCCATTTGTCGCGCCGTGCCTTCCACCTGGGACATGGCCGATTCGATGGTGTGGCAGTTCAGGTCGGGCATTTTCTTTTCCGCGATCTCGCGAATTTGCGCCTTCGTTACTGTGCCGACTTTTTCCGCGAGCGGCTTGCCGGACCCTTTCTGGATGCCGGCGGCTTTTTTGAGCATCTCGGGAACCGGGGCGGTTTTCAGGATAAAGTCGAAACTTCTGTCTTCGTAAATAGTCATGAGCGCGGGAACAACTTCGCCGCGGCGGTCTTTGGTACGGTCATTGAATTGCTTGCAAAACTCCGCAATTTGAATGCCATGAGGGCCGAGTGCTGTTCCGACCGGAGGAGCTGGGGTGGCTTCGCCTCCTTTGATCTGAAGTTTGACGAGCGTTTTTACTTTCTTCGCCATATAGGTCGAATTGCAAATTACGTGAATACACGAATGATGAATGCAGGGTTAGATTTTTTTGACCTGGGTAAAGTCGAGTTCAAGCGGCGTTTCGCGGCCGAACATGCTCACAAGTACCTTTACCTTGCCTCGGGCGCCGTCGATGTCAACCACCTTTCCTTCAAAGCCCTTGAACGGTCCGTCGCCGATGCGTACCGGCATGCCCTCCACGAGGTCGATATCCACTTCCGTAACCTCTTTTTCTCCCGCACGGCTCATAATGGAGTCCATCTCTTTTTGGGAAAGGGGGGTGGGCGTGGTTCCCGTTCCGATGAATCCGGTGACGTTCGGAGTGTTGCGGACAACGTACCAGCTGTCGTCCGTCACGACCATCTCAACCAGCACATAGCCCGGGAAGATTTTTTCTTCTACGATTTTCCGCTTTCCGTTTTTGATTTTAATCTTCTTTTCCGTCGGCACGAGCACATTGAAGATTTTGTCCTTCATGCCGAGCGACTCGATGCGCGCGCGGAGGTTTTCCGCCACATTTTCTTCATAGCCCGAATAGGTATGAATGGCGTACCAGCGTTTGCCGAGATTAAGGGTTTGCTTTGGCATATGGCGTGTTTACTGCACGGGCGGGAGTTCGATGGGGGAAGTATTGCCGTCTCCCGTTGGCAAACCCGGAAGGTTCGAATCAGGCGACGCGTTTTCGGCATCGACGCCGTCAGGCAAGAACTGGAGGACATTGCCTTGTTCCGCGTCCGGCGTTGCTTGGAGATCCGGAATAATCGGCTGTTCCGCCGGCGATGTTTCCGTGGCGGGGGCATTACCCCGTGCCGCCGTGAGGACGATGCGCACCATATTGGAGAAGCCGAAATCCAGGGCGGCGAACAGCACGGCAAGCGTGAGCGACGCCGCGACCACAATGGCGGAGTAGCGAATTGTCATGTCGCGGCTCGGCCAGCTTACTTTTTTGAGTTCGGCCCAGGAGCTTTTGATGTAGTGAGGGATGGCATTCAGGATATTCGCCATAGGATAGGTTCTTCGGGAAATGCAGAGGACGGCATTTCTGAAGGTTTTTAAAATCCCCGCAAGGGGATAGAAGCACCGAGAATATAGCAAAGGGCGGGGGATTTGGCAAGGGGATGTTTCACTTTTTCAGCCACCTGTCCCCCGTAACGTTTCCGAAGATATCTTATGAGTTTCAAATCTTCCTTCTTTTTTGCTTGCGGTCGGGATTGGCTTGCTTGGTTAATGGGGGGGCTATTATATGATGGTTCCATCCCTCCATTGGAGGCGTAATACGAAGAAGCTATTTTCATTAATGTATGAAACAGCAAAAAGAGCCATTAGATTTTCCAAGGCAGTTAATCAAAGGAAGGATTGCAGAGGTGGTTTTTGAGCAAATGTTCAGAGAAGCGGGAGACTTCGCTATTTTGAGGTTCGGCTATGAATACACGCTTCCGGAATTAGCGCAGTATCAGAAGAGTTATCGCGATAACGCAAAAGCGGACAAGGTGATGGAAACGGTGAGGCATGCGCCGGATTTTGTTCTTGCCTCAAAAGAGAAGGGAATTGTGTTTCTCGTAGAGGTGAAATATCGTTCGGAGGTTCGCGCCGTTGAAATGTTGAAGCTGGCGAAGAGCGCTGTGAACAGATGGGATCCATCCTGGATATTCGTCGCTTCTCCTGAAACGTTCTACCTTTCATCGTGTCATGAGATTATCAATGCGAGCGGAGTTATCAAGGAGCTTTCGGTTGGTTGGGTAGCGGAGGATATACAAAAAAGATATTTGGGTTTGTTACATGAGTTTGAGCGTTGCGCAAAACGATAATCAACAATACCCCTGTGCGGAGTATTTTTTGATTCCTTATACATCCAGATCGGCCTGCTTGGCGTGCGTTTGAATGAAACGCTTGCGCGGAGCCACGTCCGCACCCATGAGAATATCGAATGTTTCGTCTGCCTTGGCCGCGTCTTCCACGGTGACCTGTTTTAAAATGCGCGTTTTCGGATCCATGGTGGTTTCCCAAAGCTGGTCGGCATTCATTTCGCCAAGACCCTTGTAACGCTGAATGTTGATGCCGGCGATTTTTGTAACTTCGCCCATTTCTTCCGAGATTGTTTCGAGCGCCTCTTCTGTCTCCGCCGGAATTTCCCCTTCCTCGGCGGCTGTTTTTTTCTTTTTTTCTTCCTTCAGCTTCTGCAAATCCTGAATGTACGCGTCCCGTTCATTATTGCTAAAGGCATAGCGGATCTCCTTGCCCTTTTGCAGGCGGAAAAGAGGAGGCTGGGCGATATATAAATGGCCTTGGCGCACGAGTTCCGGGAAATGGCGGTAGAACAGGGTAAGGAGCAGCGTGCGAATATGCGCGCCGTCCACGTCGGCATCGGTCATAATAATAATGCGGCCGTAGCGGAGTTTTCCGATTTCGAACATTTCGCCGATATTCGTGCCTAGGGCGATGAGAATACTCTTGATTTCGTTGTTCGTGAGCATTTTATCCATGCGCGCGCGTTCCACGTTCAGGATTTTTCCGCGAAGGGGGAGAATGGCCTGGAAGTCGCGGTTACGCCCCTGCTTGGCGGAGCCTCCGGCGGAATCTCCCTCCACAATGAACAGTTCGGAATTCGCGGCATCCTTGGACGAGCAGTCCGCCAGCTTTCCCGGGAGCGTGAGACCTTCGAGCGCGCCTTTGCGGATAACGGTATCGCGCGCGGCTTTTGCCGCGGCACGCGCCCGCTGGGCGAGGATGCATTTTTCAAGAATTGCCTCGGCATTTTTCGGATGCTCTTCGAGGAATGCGGCGAATGCATCCGCCATGACGGTTTCCACATAGCCGCGCACTTCCTGTGTTCCTAGTTTGGCTTTGGTTTGCCCTTCGAATTGCGGTTCGGGGATTTTTACGGAAATAACGGCCGTCAGTCCTTCGCGGACATCGTCTCCGGACAGGTTCGCATCCTTTTCTTTGAGATAGCTCTTGCCCCGCGCATAATTGTTGAGTACGCGTGTGAGCGCAGAACGGAATCCCTGCACATGCGTCCCGCCTTCCGGATTTTCGATGCCATTGGTGAATGCGTGCAGATTTTCCTGAAAATCATCCGTATATTGGAGGCCGATTTCTACCTGCGCCTTTTCGATGGTCTTATCGACGTAAAAAACCATTTCATTTTTTGCCTGCTTGGCGTGGTTTAAGTATTTTACGTACGATGCAACGCCGCCTTCGAAGAAAAATCCGTACACGTCGCGCCGGCCCTTTTCCCGTTCATCCGTTACCACGAGATATATCCCCTTGGTCAAATAGCACTGCTGGCGAAAATGATCCTGAATCGTCTTTAAATCAAACTCCGTGGTTTGGAAAATTTCCCTGTCAGGTTTAAAGATAACGGTGGTGCCCGTTTCCTTGGTTTTGCCGATTTGTTTGACTTTGCCTGCAGGCTTTCCCCGATTGTAGGTTTGCGTGTATACACCTCCATCGCGTTTAACGATGACCTCCAGTTCTTCCGATAAGGCATTCACCACAGACACGCCCACGCCATGCAGTCCGCCCGACACCTTGTAGCCGCTTTCTTCACCCCCGAATTTTCCTCCGGCATGCAGTTTGGTCATGACGAGCTCCAGCGCAGAAGTTTTGTATTGCTTATGCATTTCCACGGGAATACCGCGTCCATTATCTGACACGGATACGCGATTGTCCGGCAACAGGGACACGGTGATGATGTTCGCATGGCCGGCCATTGCTTCGTCGAAGGAGTTGTCTGCAACTTCCCACACGAGGTGATGCAGCCCTTCGGGGCCTGTTGAACCGATGTACATGCCCGGCCGTTTTCGCACAGGTTCCAATCCTTCCAATACGGAAATCTGCTCCGCGCCATAGGCGCCCTTTCCTTTTTTGGCAGCGCCTTTCATGTCTTTTTCCTTGGATGTTGGAGGCATAAAACTGGGTGTAGCTTAGTGTGTTTACGCAGCAAAGACAAGGGATGGGGAGTGGGAAGTTGTTAGGAAGTAGGGAGTGGGGAAGTAGGATTGCGTAGGACATAGGGGGTAGGGCGTGGGTCGTGAGCTATGAGCCGTGAGCCATGCGGGAAGTTGTGAAGTTGCGTAGGGGGGAAGAGGACGTAGTTGCGTAGTACGTGGTTGCGTAGGGGGAGCATCATTCTCCCCGAACCCCGTAACCCGTTCCCTATGGACAGCGTTTTCTCCAAGCTTCCTGATTCGGGTTGCTGCCTGCCTACAGACTCTGTGTCCGCCTGTGGTACTCTATGGACACATGGCAACACCGAATCCAGGCATTGGAAACGGATTTACCGAGGGGGAATTGCAGTTCGCTTCTTTTTGGGTTCGTCATGAAATTCTCATACGCAGGTTGCTTTACGGAATTCTCTTCGGAGTGAATGCGTTGTTGTGGGGCGCGGCATTGTGGGGTCTCTTGGACGCGTATGCCATTTCATATCCTCGCGAATCCAGGATTACCGCGGAGATCGCGGAAAATCAGTTTTTGGCACAACAATTGCAAAGCAATCGGCCGGAGGGCGTGTCGACGAGCCCTGTAAATACCTTTCAAGGCACGGATGGGCGTTTGGATATGCTGGTGAAGATCCGCAATCCAAATGCGCGATGGTGGGCCGAGTTCACCTACCGTTTTAATATCGCCGGTGAACTCACGCCCGCGCGGTCGGGGTTCGTGTTGCCGGGCCATGAAAGATATCTCGGCGAGTTCGGATACAAACCGGATCGCGCGGGTTCCCGATCGGCGGTGCTCACGGTAGACAATATCCGCTGGCATAGACTTCAGCCGGAGCAAGTTGGCGGCGATTTTCCGGAGTGGCTGACCCGGCGCAATGCGTTCGAGATCGGTGATATCGCTTTTCAAAGCGACCTTCAGATCGCCGGAAAAAATGTGGGGCGAACGAGTTTTTCCGTACGCAATGCCACGGCCTTCGGGTACTGGAGCGTCGGTTTGTATGTGATTCTTGAACGCGGGTCCACGCCGGTCGCAGCGAATTATATTACCCTGGAACGCGTGTCTCCCGGGGAGGTACGAAACATCAATATCGATTGGTTTGAGCAGCTGCCCGGCGTCACCAATACGGTTGTGCAGCCCGTTGTCAATTACCTGGATACGAGCGCGTACTTGCCGACGACGCAATTTGAGCGGTAAAAACCGGGATATCCCCGACCCCTTTTCTTCGGACAGGGAATATCTCTCATGCGTCTCCAAAACATCATCATCCGGTTTGACTGGACGCTTATGCTCACAGCCCTCGCGCTTACGGGCGTAGGGCTCGTTGTGATGTACGGCATCGGCATTTCCCGGGCAGAGGCCGATTTATTCCTTTTTCAAAAGCAATTCGTCGGAACCGTGATCGGTTTGTTTCTGATCGCGGCGTGCTGCCTCTTGGATTATCGGCAGCTTCGAAGTCTCGCCCTGCCCCTGTATGCCGCGGGAGCGGCATTGCTTGCGGGCGTACTCGTATTCGGAGAAAGTATTCGCGGCACGCGCGGATGGTATGTTATTGGGGGCTTGTCGTTTCAGCCCGTCGAAATCGCGAAAATCTGTCTCATCCTTTTTTTGGCGTCCTATCTCGTTCGATTCGTCCATGAAAAATTGCCGTGGCATGCGCTTTCCGGGAGTCTGCTCGCGACGCTGGGGTATGCGGCCCTTGTTCTCCTTCAGCCCGACTTCGGTTCCGCTATGGTGATGATCGCGCTTTGGGGTTTTATGGTGCTTGTCGTCGGCATTCCGTTCCGAGCGATCCTTGCCGTGACCGGGATTTTTCTTTTTGCGGCAGTCGCCGCATGGACGTTGTTTTTTCAGCCGTATCAAAAGGAACGATTCATGGCATTCCTTGACCCCAGCCTTGATGCGCGGGGTGCCGGATATAATGTGACGCAGGCGCGTATCGCGATTGGTTCAGGGGGCTTGTTTGGAAAAGGTATCGGCGAAGGATCGCAGTCGCGTTTGCGTTTTCTTCCGGAGGCGGCGACGGATTTTACGTTCGCGGTTATAGGCGAAGAGCTCGGGCTCGTGGGGATTTCGCTCGTTCTTGGGCTGTTCGTCCTGCTGTTCTATCGGTTCTTCGCCATCGCACGATTGAGCGAAGATGATTATGCAAAACTCCTTATTGTCGGCGCCGGCTCCATGCTTTTTGTGCATCTCGTTATCAATGCCGGTATGAACGTTGGCATGATGCCTGTGACAGGTATTCCTCTGCCGTTTTTGTCATCCGCTTCTTCATTTCTTATCAGCGCATTCGTGAGCCTTGGCCTCGTGCAGAGCATTTCCGTTCATCGGAGAGCGCATGCATAGGCGGGGAAGTGGGGAGTGGGGTTGCGTAGGGGGGAAGAGTACGTCGTTGCGTAGGACGCAGGTCGTGAGGTATGGGTCGTGAGCCATGCGGGAAGTTGCGTAGTTGCGTAGGGGGAGCATAATTCTCCCCGAACCACGTAACCCTTTCCTTTGCCCTTAGCCCTGTGCCCTTTTGCTAATTGCCAAACCCTCCCTCCTCCCCACTCTCTGCTTTATCCGCATTGACCCGCGCCTTTATCGGACGATATAGTTATTGCATGATGGATCCTTCCGCGCCAAAGGTACTCACGCATTGCCCACTCTGTCAGGCCTCCTATCAGGAACGGGGCGTTCGGTTATTAGGGGAGTCTACCGGCATGACGCTCTATCATTTGCATTGCAGTGCATGCCGTCATTCCGTTTTGGCGATGATCGTAGAAAATCCCCACGGCATACGTTCTGTCGGACTGGTTACCGACATGGAGGCGCAGGATGCGATACGTTTTCAGGATCTCGATCCGGTTTCCGCGGATGATTGCGTCCGCATGCATCTTGCGTTGGACGGACAAAGCCGCGAAATGTGCCGCCGTCTACTGCAGCGGTGAGCGGTGAAGCTTTCGTGAGAATGTTCGCGCAACATCTTGACAACCTGGCCGAAAACGCCTACCCTCCGCCCACATCTATGGAAACCCTGCAACTGGAAGCCAGCTTGCGATCCGAGCTCGGCCGACGCGCAAAAACCGTGCGCGCGAACCATCATATTCCCGGCGTGATGTACGGGCATGGTTTGGAGCCCCGCCCCATTTCGGTTCAGGAACGGGCATTTCATACCGTCTATCAGAAAGCCGGTTCTTCGAGTCTTATCGACATGAACGTCGGGAGTGAGGAGTCTGTAAAAGTCCTTATTAAGGACGTGCAGCGCGATCCGCTTACCATGCAGCCGATTCATGCGGACTTTTATCAAGTTCGGATGGATGAAGAAATGAACGCAACGATTCCGCTCCGTTTTGTTGGCGATTCGCCTGCGGTGCGCCAGCTCGGCGGCACGCTCGTAAAATCGCTCGATGCAGTGGACGTGTCCTGTCTGCCGAAAGATCTGCCGCACGACATTGAAGTTGATCTGTCTGTTCTAGCCACATTCGACGACGATATTACGCTTGCCGATCTTGCATTGCCGCCGGGTGTTACCCTTTTGGAAGAAGACCTTCGCACGCCGGTAGCACAGGTGCAGGCGCCGCTCACGGAAGAAGAGCTCAAACGTCTTGAGGAGTCCCATCTGGGAGACGTCACTACCGTGGTTTCGGAAGCCGATGAAAAGAAAGCCGAAGCGGAGGCTGCAGCAGCTGCAGAGGCGTCGGCGGAAGGAGCGGGAAAATCTGAAAATGGAGCTTAAAGAACGCGTTGGCAGCGTGATTGAAAAATCCACACAGGCTTCAACGCAATTCGAACGGTGGTTTCGAGAGTCATGGAGAACGGTTGTCTTCATGGCTCTCTTGTTCGTTGCGCTCTCCATCGGATTTTTGATGTATGCACTGTCGGGGCGCGCTTCGAAGGAAACCGATACGTACGCTTTCGATGTCCCCGCCGCATCCTCGACAGGTCCGCTTGCCGAACGGGCGCTGGATGGCGTGCTCGTGGATGCGTCTTCCACGCGTCTGCTTCCTTTCGGTGTGATGGTAGAGAACAATATCGAAGCCTGGCCCTTGTCCGGCCCGGCGAAAGCCAATCTTGTGTTTGAGGCTCCCGTCGAAGGAAGTATTACCCGCCTTTTTCTTTTGTTTGACGCATCAACCGCCGTGGACCGCATCGGGCCCGTGCGGAGCGCACGTCCGTACTACGTGGAACTTGCCGAAAGTATCGGTTCCCTGTACGCGCATGTCGGCGGCAGTCCCGCGTCTTTGGCGCTCATTTCAAAGCTTGCAGATTTTCGCGATCTGAATGAATTTTCCAATGGACAGTTTTTTTGGCGGAGTCCGGAGAGGTCTGCGCCGCATAATGTCTACACAAGCACGGATGAACTTCGGAAGGCGGCGGAGCAGAAATCCTTCGTCGTAAAGGATTTTCGTCCATGGGAGTATGTTGATGATATTGCTTCCACGCAACCGTCTGAGCCGGACGTGGCCGACATCGTTATTCCGTACGAAGGTGCGTATAAGGCGAGCTGGCATTACGACCCTGAAACACGCCTCTATACCCGCTCCCAGAATGACGTTCTTCAAAAAGATGAAGACGGGAGCGTCGTGACCGCGAGGAATGTTGTGGTCCTGCTCACCGCCGCCCGCGTCCTCGACGGCGAAGGAAGACTGGATCTCCGGACAACAGGTTCCGGCGAAGCGCGGATATTCCATGACGGAAAAGCATCGAAGGCATTTTGGAAACGCAGGGACGGACAGATGATGACGTTTGAAAGCGTCGACGGACTCGACGTTCCTCTCGCGCGGGGCACTACATGGATTTCTTTTCTCACGAGTCCCGCCGCGTTTGCCCGCGTAACGGCGGATACACGTCCATGAGCACTCTTCACATTACCGGCGGCGCGCGGTTGTCGGGAGAGGTTCGCATTTCCGGCGCCAAGAATGCCGCGACGAAAGAGCTCGTGGCGGCATTGCTCACGGACGAACCGGTGACGCTCACAAATGTCCCAGATATCGGAGATACGGCCGTGACCATCGACATGCTTCGCGCGCTGGGCGCCTTGGTGGAGCGCCGCGGCGATGCCGTTACGGTCACCGCGTCCGGCATGACAAGCCCGGAAGTGACGGAAGCCTTCAGCCGGAAAAACCGCATCCCGATTTTACTGTTCGGTCCGCTCCTGTCGCGTTTCCGCGAAGCCCGCATTCCCGCCCTTGGCGGATGCAATATCGGCGCGCGCCCCGTGGATTTTCATCTTGCCGCCCTGCGTTCCATGGGCGCGGATATCGTGTGCGCGAATGGGATGTACGAGGCTCGCATTCCGGAAGGGAAACGGCTGAAAGGGACGGTGATCGACCTGCCGTTTCCGTCCGTGGGAGCGACCGAAAACATTATGCTCGCGGCGGTGCTCGCCAAAGGCATTACGACCATTCAAAATGCCGCCATCGAACCGGAGATACTGGACCTCGCAAAGCTCCTGCAGTCCATGGGCGCGATTATATCCTTGGACGTGAACAGATCCTGGGTGATCGAAGGCGTCGATGTTTTGCACGGCGCTTCGCATCGCGTGATTCCCGACCGTATTGAAGCCGCAAGTTTTGCCGCAGCCGCGGCGCTCATCGGGAGCGACGTTCGTATCCGCGATGCGGAGCAGGGGGATATGCTTTCGTTTTTGAACGCATTACGCCGCGTGGGGGTACGGTTTGAGATCGAAGCGGACGGCATTCGCGTATTCCGGGCGGAAACGATCAAGCCGACCACCCTGGAAACGGATGTGCATCCCGGATTCATGACGGATTGGCAGCAGCCTTTCGTGATGCTGCTCACACAGGCGAACGGCGTATCCATTGTGCACGAAACCGTGTATGAGAACCGCTTCGGTTACACGGAGGCGCTGAACAACATGGGCGCGAATATCACCGTTCATCAGAAATGTCTGGGAGAAAAAGCCTGTCGCTATAAACACCGGAATGAACCTCACAGCGCGGTTATCGTCGGCCCCACGCCGCTCCACGCGGCGGTAATAGATATTCCCGATCTTCGCGCGGGATTTTCGTATCTTATCGCCGCGCTTATCGCCGACGGCACGAGCGTAATTTCCGGGATCGAGCACATCGAGCGCGGGTATGAGAACATCATTGAAAAATTGAAGGGGCTTGGAGCGAAGATCGAAAAAGGGGAGTAGGGGGACGTGGCCATGCGGGCGGGATTCGTCATGCGCCGTGAGCCTTGCGTCGTGCGTCATGCACCCGAAACCCGAGCGGTCCGTAGGTTCGTAAGTCTGTAAGTTCGTAGATCATGGGACAAAGGGACTAGGAAGTGGGAAGGAGGGAGTAGGACGTAGGAGGAGAGGTATGCGCCGTGCGCCCGTAACCATTCACTGCTCACCACTCACTTGGTCCCTTCATAGGACAAAGGAAGTAGGGCGTAGGACGTGGGTCATGAGCCCGTAACCTAAAACTCATAACCTGCTCATTGCCAAAAGCTCCCGGCGACAATCTTTCCCGTATCCCGAGACCTATGTCCCAAAACGGATATCCAGAATCCGATTCCGGCCGGCGAGATCATTATGGACACCGATCATTGCTTCGGGGAACAGGGATGAGGCAAAGCGCTTCAGATCTCGTGATTGCGGCGGATCGAATTCCAGAAGGATCCGCTCCGGCACCGTATGAAGCCGTTCGCGAAGGTTGGTAAGGAGGGTTTTATTGAGCGCCATGCCCTTGTCTTTTGCGAAGAGCGCACGACGAGGTTCGAATGCGACGACATCGGGCTGTAATTTTTTGCGATCGCTTTCCGGGAGGTATGGAAGATTTGCTAGGACCATGAGCGTCTTGTTTGCGCGCTCGATGGCGGTGACGATGGTTCGGCTTAAGAGATTTCCGCGCAAAAACATGACGCGTCCGTCAACTCCGTGCGCGAAGGCGTTATCCCCGGCCATGCGAAGCGCCCGCCGGGAACGGTCGCTCGCAATAACGTGCACAGACGGAAACTCTCGTGCGGCACTGATTCCGATGGCGCCGCAGCCGGTCCCTACGTCCCAGATCACCGTATCCTTGGGGGGTTCCTGCATGAGAATATCAATGAACAACTCGGATTCCGGCCGCGGAATGAGCGTATATCGGTTCACTAGGAAGCGTCTTCCGTAGAATTCCTGATAGCCGAGAATATAGGCAATCGGTTTGTGCGCGAGCCGCGCGCGGACGCACCGTTCGAATGCTCTTGTTTCGGCAGGCGTGAGCGCGCGATTGGCATGCGCCATGATCCAGCTTTTTTCCCGTCCAAGCGTATGCGCCATGAGAATCTCCGCTTCCAGCCATCCCACATTCTGATCCGGCGGACAGTTGATCCGTTTCGGGCGCAGACGTTTGGCCGCGTTCTGCAGCGCATCAAAAATGACCATGATGAAATAGTAGCATACCCCTTGCCAGTCGCATCGGAGCAGTGTACCATCCCGCCATTCACCGACGTACGCGCCTCCGCCAAGGTTCCCATCCGCGTAACGCTACGGCGGCCGCGTCGGCGGCAAGGAAAAATTTCATGGACGCATAGCTCAGTTGGTTAGAGCGTTCGGTTCACATCCGAAAGGTCCCTGGTTCGAGTCCAGGTGCGTCCACCAGAGGCATCCATCGTTCATTGCGATGGATGTTTTTATTGACGCCGCACGTCATCCTTCGTAGCGTATGAGCGATGTCCGATATTTCGCATGCCGTCATTCTCGCAGGCGGGCAGGGGACACGGCTCCGTCCCGTGACGCTTGAGATTCCCAAGCCGCTCATTCCCGTACAAGGTTTGCCGATTGCAACGTGGCTCGTGCGGCTGTTCGTGCGGCACGGCGTTACAACAGTCTCCGTGATTTATCCCACGTCGCGGAAAACGTCGTTTGAACAATGGGGTCTCGGCATCAGAAACGAAGTTCCGGAGCTTCGTCTGCTGGAGGAAACGGAGCCCATGGGGACGATGGGATACCTGGTTCATGAGATGTCTTTTGCGGATGAACCGATTTTTGTTACGAACGGCGATGAACTGAAAGGACTGGATCTCTCTGCGCTCGCGGACGTTCATCGCCAACGATCGCACCCGGTGACCATTGCGCTCGTTCGCGTGCCAAATCCGTCGGAATACGGCGTTGCAGAAATGGATGGCGACCGCATTGTTCGCTTCCATGAAAAGCCGGAGATTCCTCCGTCCACACTCATCTCATCCGGTTTGTATGTGGTTCATCCGCGCGTGTTTCGCGATGCGCCGCGCGACCGGCGGTTCTTGATGTTCGAGCGCGATCTGTTTCCGCGTCTTGCCGAGGAGGGGAAGCTCGGAGGCTGTCCGCTCGGAGGCGCTTGGTATGACTGCGGCACCATGGAACGTTGGGAAAAGGCGATACGGGAGTGGGGTGGGGAGTAGGGAAGGGTTGCGTAGGACGTCGTTGCGTAGGGGGAGCATAGTTCTCCCCGAACTTTTTGCCCCTTGCCCTAGGTTTGTAGGATCGTAGGTCCGTAAGACCGTAGGTTTGTAGGATGCGCTGTTCATCCTAAACCCGAGACCCGTTCCCTTTGTCCTGTGCCCTTAGCCCTTTGTCCCGTAACCCGTAATCCTTTTCCTCAAGCCACGTGATATTATGTGTCCATGCCAGTGTTATCGCGGCTTGGGTTCTGGTTCCGCGACTTGCGTGCATCGAGGCGTTCCTCGTTGTCGGAACGATATCATGTTGAGGTCGTTGCTCCTGATCCGGCGTATATTGATGTTCTGCGATTCCCCGTGGAGCTTCAGTTTGTGCTCGCGCTCCATCCGGAATGGCGTGAAAAACTGCAGTCGCTCTTTGAACGCGGTTATGGCATTGGCATTCGAACGATCCGTTCCTGTCCCGCATCTCTTCTTCGGGCGGTCGAGCGCATCGCCGATGTCTCGCAGTATCGCATTACCGAGCCGTGGCTCATGCGTCTTATCCATGACACGGAGATTCCCGTGTTTACCGAAGACGAGCTTCGGGAACATTATGATCTCGGCATGAATTTATTCGACGAAGCCCATCTTATTCTGGAATACCGGCATCGGATGAAGCAGTTCGTCCTTATCGATCTTGAACATCATGGCGCGGAGGAAGTTGACCGCGTCTTCGTTTCCGATATGGATCGTGCGCTTCGGCCTGTGTCGGAGATGTATCTTCTCCATCGCATTCATGCGGATTTGCGCAAAGACGAATTTCATCCGATGCGCGCGCTTGCGATCGTGCTGCTTGTTACGGGTCCTATCGCCCATGCGCTTGAGTTTTGGGTGCGCGGCATGGGCCAGCTGTTCGCCGCCCTCGCGGATGATGTGACGCATGCAACCTCGGAACTTTTTTCGCTTCGCCAGTCGGGATTCACCCCGAAACAGCTTTGGAAACAGGGATATGTGCTTCTTCCGGTTCTTGTTGTCGCGGTCTTTTTGGTTTTGCAGGTCGAATTCATCCGCGCAGCGTCGCCGTTCTTCGGCGGATTCGTCTTCGGGCTGGCAGCGGCGCTGTTTCCGTTTACGAACGTGCTGCGACGGTATGCAGATCTCCGGTCCGGGTATGCAGCCCTAGAACAGAGCGGGAAATACCCAGCCGAACAGCGTCCGCCTCTGACGATGTTAGCGTGGCGCGAACTCCGTCGCACTCCGCTTGCTCGCGGCTCGCTCTGTGGACTGGCACTCATGCCCTTTCTTGCCGGCTTCGCTTTTCTCATGTTTCCCGGTTGGGTGCAGAACGGGTGGTTCCTTGCAGCAACGGCGTCCATTGATGTTTTCATCGCCATCGTCGTCCTGTTCATTTTTTCCCGGATAGGAGACGCGGCATATGCCATGAAAGTGCGCGAGCTCATGCGCGTATGAGGCATCCTCGGATACGCAAAGGTAAACCGCAGTTTCCGAAATTGCTCGGCGGCCTCGTCGCCTTTCTTTTGACGCTCGCCGCGTATCTTCCTTCATCGCCGCTTCGGTTAACGGCCATTGCGGCATCCGGCGCTCTACAGCGGCAGATTGGATCCATGGGTTGGCAACCCAATGCGCGCGCCTTTTTGTTTCATGTTCCCTTTCACCGGCAGGAACATGCGCTTAGCTGCGAAGCCGCGTCCCTTCGCTCCGCGCTTCTCGGCATCGGCGTCGATGTTTCCGAATCCGAGCTTCTCTCAAAGCTCCCGGCGGATCCCACGCCAAAAACCGGAACGGCGTGGAGTGGGTATGGTTGGGGAGATCCACAGAGAGGATTCGTCGGGGACGTGGATGGGCGCATGCCTTCTACCGGTTACGGTGTATTCGATCAGCCGCTCAAATTCGTCGCGGACATGTACGCGAGTTCAAGCTTGATTCGCGTTCATGATACCCGCGCCATTGATGCTGCGCTTCGAGAACGCCACCCGATCATCGCATGGTATGTTCTCGGAAATCGTCCGAGTGTCATGCAATGGACAACGCCGGAAGGGAAATTCATTCGTGCGCCGCTCTATGAGCATACGGTTGTCGTTGTCGGATATCGCGGAACCGCCGATGCCATCGAAGGCGTGTACATCATCGACCCGATTACGTCTCTTCGATACGAGCCTTGGACCGACTTCGTGTGGCGGACATCGTTCTTCGATCACCGCGGACTCGAGATTGCGCCGGGAACGAAAAATAAAGAGTAAGGTTGCGTGGTTGCGTAGGGGGGACATAATTTTTCTTAGCCCCTGCATCTGTCGTTCGTAGGTCCGTAAGACCGTAGGTTCGTAGGTTATGAGCCTTGGGCAATGCGCACTGTAACTCGAACCCCGTAACCCGCTGCCCTTTGCCCTTGGCCCCGTAACCCATTCCCCCAAACATGAGATCGTAATTTTTTCCCACGCCCTACAGCCTGCGTCCTACCCACCCACGTTCAACCCTCCTGATTCATGCTCATCCGCTCGACAAGTCCGGCTTTTTGCGTTATAGTGACAGCCACATTGACGCTTCATGGCTTTTTCCCTGCGAAAACGATCACGACCTGAACTCACAGAAGCCGGCAATTCGGACCCGTCCAATACCAAAGGCGGCGCCGCGCTGGCATTTATTTTTGAATTGATACAAGTAGCAGCTGTTTCGCTCGCGATTATCATCCCCGTTCGCTATTTTCTTATCCAGCCGTTTTATGTGAAGGGCGCTTCCATGGAACCGAGCTTTTTTGATCATGAATATCTTATCATCGACGAACTTTCATACCGATTCCATACGCCCGAACGCGGCGATATCGTGGTATTTCGTTACCCATCCGATCCGAAACAATTTTTCATTAAGCGCGTCATCGGACTTCCCGGGGAAACTGTGGAAGTAGATGAAACGCAAACGAAAATCTACAATGATCGTCATCCGAACGGCGTCGTGATTGACGAGAGCGGTTATTTGGGCACGGATTACAAAATCTCTCCTATCAAGCGCACGGTCACGCTGAAGGCCGGCGAGTATTTCGTTATGGGGGACAATCGCGCATCGAGTCTGGACTCGCGGTTTTTCGGAGCCATTAAAGAATCGGATATCGTCGGGCGAGTTTGGCTTCGCGGATGGCCATTTGACCGATGGAAGCTGTTTGACCGCCCTCTTTATTCCTTATAGGCTCTTGCGACTATGCCGACAGCTAAAAAACCTCTTCCCAAGAAAGAAGGCGCTCCAAAGCGGGCGGCCGCTCCTCTTCCTATTGTTCGCGGAATGCGCGATGTGCTGAACCCGGATTGGCCGTACCACGATAAGCTGTTCGATGCCGCGAAACGGACGGCGGAGGATTACGGATACGAACGTATTGAAACACCCGTTCTTGAAGAAACGGCTCTGTTTGTGCGCGGCGTCGGCAAAATCACGGATATCGTCGAAAAGGAAATGTATTCCTTTGAAACCGCGGGCGGGGATAAAATTACGCTCCGTCCGGAGGGAACGGCGCCGGTTGCGCGCGCGTATATCCATCATGGCATGCTGAACAGGCCACAGCCCGTAAAACTTTGGTATTGGATGCCTATGTTCCGCCACGATCGGCCGCAATCCGGACGCTACCGGCAGCACACACAATTCGGTTGCGAGTGCATCGGAGACGATGCCGCCGTCTTAGATGCCCAGCAGGCGTTTATCGCGTGGAATACGCTCAAGCAAATGGGAATCGACGCGTCGGTGCATATTAACTCCATTGGAACGCCGGAGAGTCGGGCAAATTACAAGAATGCGCTCGTCGCGTATTTTCGGACCAAGCGGCACAAGCTTTCGGAGGACGATAAAAAGCGTCTGACAAAGAATCCGCTCCGCATTCTCGATTCGAAGGATCCTTCTATTGAAGAACTCAAAGCAGAAGCGCCGCAGATCGTAGATTGGCTTGATGAAGAATCCAAAGCGCATTTCATGCAGGTTTTGGAGTATCTCGATGAAATGGGCGTTCCGTATCAGCTGGATCCGTATCTTGTTCGCGGACTGGATTATTATACGAAAACCGTCTTCGAGCTTTTGCCGGTCCACGATGATCCCGAAATCGCCAAACTCGCGCTCGGAGGGGGAGGGCGCTATGACGGACTCGTGGAAACGCTTGGAGGCAAGCCAACGCCCGCCTGCGGTTTTTCGATCGGCGTGGAGCGTGTGGTTGCCCGCATGCGCGACTTGGATCCCGAGCTCGGCAATGCGGCGGATCACCGCGATGTTTTCGTTGCCCAGCTCGGCGACCAGGGCCGCAAAAAGGCTTTTGCGATTTTTGAGGAGTTACGGAAGAGCGGTATTCGTGCTGCCGAGGCATTGAGCAAAGACGCGATTAAGGCGCAAATGGAGCTTGCCAATAAACGCGGCGCAACATGGGCCGTGATCATCGGCCAAAAAGAAGTGCTGGACGGCACGGCGATTATTCGCGACATGGATGCGGGAACCCAGGAAACCGTGGACGAGAAGAAAGTGGTTCAGGAGTTGCTAAAAAAACTGAAGAAGGGCGTAGAGCATGGGTCGTGATGGATAGGGGAAGTTGCGTAGGACGTCGTTGCGTGGTTGCGTAGGGGGGAAGAGTACGTCGTTGCGTAGGACGTCGTTACGTAGGGGGAGCATAATTCTTCCCGAACCCTTTGCCCTTGGATCCATACGATCGTAGGTCCGTAGGGTCATGTGCTGTTTATTAAAGACATGAAACTCTTTCCCAACCTTAGAACCCTAAAACTTTGGAACTCTTGAACGGTCTCAGTACCTATTCCCAATTGCTCATTGCCAAAAATTTCCAGCGAGAATCTCCCCCGTAATCCGTTTGTAATTTTTTCCACCCGACCGCGGTCATCCGGATCCGCCAACCCGTTTTTCGATACCACATCCGCCGTTTGACGGAAGAATTCGGAGACGGTATCCTCGAGTGCGAGCATTGGGCCGTCCCGCTAGGGGTTTCGGACCCTGAGCTCGCTTACATCATCACAACAGAAAGGAGAGTGAATCTTCATGTCCGTAGAAGTAAAAAGGAAGAAGGGGGAAAGTTTCGATTCCCTCATGCGGAGATTCCAGCGGAGATATCAGCAAAGCGGACGCGGGATTCAATCAAAGAAGGTCCGATTTTTCGAACCGAGATTGAACCGGACGAAGAAACGCGCCCTTGCGCTTCGCCGCAACCGCAAAATGGAACAACAGGAGTATCTTCTGAAAACAGGAAAGTTGAAGGAAGAACCCAAGCGAAAACCATTCCGCCGATAATCCCATGAGCATTGTCGAACAGATCGACGCTGATCTGACATCAGCGATGAAAGAACGGAACGAGCTGAAGCTGTC
This sequence comes from Candidatus Uhrbacteria bacterium, assembly GCA_003576745.1. GTDB lineage: Bacteria > Patescibacteriota > Patescibacteriia > 2-12-FULL-60-25 > 2-12-FULL-60-25 > 2-12-FULL-60-25. The sequence continues at coordinate 153,758 of QEVR01000001.1, forward strand.
GACGCTTCGGCTCGTTCGTTCGGCAATGAAGAATAAGCAGATCGATGTCGGCCGCCCGCTTACGGACGAAGAAGCGCAGGCCGTTTTAAAGACCATGAAGAAACAATTTGCGGATGCCCTGCAGGATTTTGAGAACGCGCGCCGCGAGGATTTGATTGAACGACAAAAAGCCGAACTCGCCCTCATCGAGGGATACCTGCCGTCCTCGTGTTCTCCCGACGAGCTGGAGCGTCTGGTGAAGGAGGCTGTCGAAGCGACCGGCGCAACCGGCCCGGCGGATTTCGGAAAAGCGATGGGGGCGGCCGTGAAGGCGGTTGCTGGACGCGCCGAAGGAGCCGAGGTGCGCGCCGTCGTGCAAAAACTGCTCGCTCCCGGGTAAACGGGCCCGATAATCCCGTTGCTTCCGTCCCATGCTTCGGAACGCACGATCTTTCCGCCACGCCATGCTCCGACGTCTTCTGCCGTCGGTTGTCGCCGTTTTTTTCGTGGCATTCGCGGTGCTGGCAGCGCCGTCTGCTTTTGCGCAGATTACGGAAGCGCAGCAGCAGGTACAGCAGACAGCACAAGCGGCGGGCGTGGGCGGCACCACGGATTTGGTGCAGATTATCGGACGCCTTATCAACATTTTTCTCGGATTTCTCGGCGTCATCCTTCTTGTCCTTCTTTTGTATGCCGGGTTTTTGTGGATGACGGCGGGCGGCAATCCTGAGCAGGTTGAAAAGGCAAAACTCTACATACGCAATGCCATCATCGGCCTCGTGATTATCGCGTCCGCGTTCGCCATTACGCGTTTTGTCCTCGGATTATTCGAAGGCGCCATTACCGGCGGGGGTATCGTGGGCGGCGGAGGAATTCCGGGAGGGTTTGCGTCGAGCGCCGGTTCGCTGGGCGGCGGCATTCTTGAATCCCACTACCCGCCGCGCGATGCCACGGGCATTGCCAGGAATACCGCCATAATCGTGACTTTTAAACAACCTATCAAGATCAACTCTTTGATACAGGATTACAATGACAATGGTACGCCGGCGGATTTGTCGGACGATACGGTTACGGAGGGCGTGAATGACACAGCGGTAAAAATCTATCGGACGGATGCGGGTATCGCGGGGACGCTGACATCGGGAAAGGTCCGCGTGCGTTTTACGGAGGATAGGCGGACATTCGTATTTCGCCCCGTGGAATTGCTCGGCAGTCCAAACGTGAATGTAGGATATACCGTGGAGCTGAAAGGCGGACTGGACGGCGTCTTGCTCGAGGACGGTACGCTAGCATTCGGAGGAGCTTTTGCGAACGGATACATCTGGAATTTCGAGACAGGAACCTTTGTGGATTTGACGCCACCGAAAGTGGTATCGGCTATTCCGCGTCCCGGAAATCAGTATGCGCGGAATGTGCTCATTCAGATCAATTTCAATGAGGCAATCGACCCTACATCCGCGTCTGGTTTCGTGAGCGGCGCCCAGGGATTCCAGAATATCCAGGTGCATGCCGGGGGCGTGGCCACACCGAATCTGGACGGCGAATACCGTATTTCCAACCAATATCGGACTGTTGAATTTATTCCGGCAGAACTCTGCGGGAAGAATTCCTGCGGGGAAGATGTCTTTTGCCTCCCCGGCGGCGCGACCATCGATGCCATTGCCCGCGCGGCAACGCTGGACGGCGCCGGTCCGGCCGCGCAATTCACCTCGCAGGGATTCGACGGGGTGGTGGACGTGGCCTCAAATTCGCTCGATGGAAACGGCGACGGGACGGCTGGCGGTCAGGGCGCGGACGATTATTCATGGGGCTTTGGTACGTCGAATGACATTAATCTGACGCCTCCGGCTATCGAATTCACCATGCCGCCTTCCGATCCGAGTGATCCAGGGCAGTCGAATATCGACCCCTTCGAACCCGTCGCGGTCCGTTTCGATTCTATTCTGCAAAGCTCAAGCTTTAATACCGGCAACGCCTTTATCCAAACCAAAGAACCTCCGGAATGGAAAGATACGTTCTGGTGGTCCACGGGAAATACGCTGCTTACGGACCTGAATGAGCCCGTTACGGATCCTTCCATGATCCCCGTGAAATCCGAGGGCCGCATTCTGCACCGCATGTATGCCACGAGCACGGAATACGATCCATTCCTCCTGTCCGGCATACGGAACATGTATCAGAACTGCTTTAACCCCGTTTCAAGCCCTGGGTGCCCTCTTGGCCCGGGAGGACCGAATTGCTGCCAGGACCAGCGGACGAATTCGTCCTGTTCCTTTTGAGTATGAGCCTGAAACGAAGCCTGCAATATACGGTCATCACGGCGCTTGTCGGAGGAGTAATGGTATGTGCGCCGTTGCCAGCAGGCGCGCAAAATACTCCGGCGCAATTTCAGGTGCCGGATGTGGACCTCGGCCTCCTCGAAATCGGATCCGTCTTGAAGCTCGGCGAGGAGGATCCGCGCGTCATCGCCGTCCGGCTTATCAACCTTTCCCTTGAATTTGTGGGCGTGCTTCTGCTCATCCTTATTGTCTGGGGAGGATTTCAATACATGCTTTCCTTCGGAAATGATGAAAAAATGAAACGGGCGCGCGCGACCATTTTCAATGCCATTATCGGATTCATCCTCATTCTTACGAGCTGGGCCATTGTCCGTTTCGTCCTTCAGAGCTTTACGGAGGCAACGGCTGGAAACGGCGCGCGATCCCTGCTCGAGCGATTCGTATGATGAAACGCCTTCTGTTCGCGACACTCATTGTCGCCGCCGCCGTGGCGGGGAGCGTTTCGACATCCATGGTTCCGCCGGTGCAGGCGCAGGTGGGGGCAGGGCTTGCGGAAGTTGGTCAGACCGTGAAATTGCCGGACACCGATCCGCGCGTCATTGCCGCGCGCATTATTAATGTGGCGCTCGGGCTTTTGGCCATGGTGATGGTCGTTATCATCGTGTATGCGGGATTTTTGTACATGACGAGCGGCGGCAGTCCGGAAAAAACGGCGAAAGCGATTGCATGGATACGGAATGCCGTCATCGGGCTTATCATCATTTTGGCGAGCTGGGCTATTGCGCGATATGTCATTGATAAATTATTGGAGGCCACGGGCGGCGGCGGAGGCGTTACCGTGGGCGGCGGCGGAGGTCCGGGCGGAGGATTCGGCGGCGCCGGAGGAGCTTCGGCATTCCGTCTTATCTCTATTACGCCGCAGGGGAAGGTGGACACGAAAAAAGTCATCATTAAAATCGTCCTGAATAAGCCGGTGGATGAGCAGAGCGCGTCGTCTCCCGGCATGGTCACGGTGACGCGCATGTCGGACGGCGCAACTGTTCCGGGAACCATCGAGGTTACGAATGCGACTATCCGGTTTACGAGCACGTCGCCCTGTCCGCCGCCGAACAATAATCTTTTCTGTTTTGACGACGATTCGGAATACCGCGTGAACGTGAGTCCGAATCTTCAGGCGGCAACGGGACAGACGCTTACCTGCGGCGGCTTTGCGCCGTCATGCGAGGCAACATTCACCACAGGGAGCACGGTGGACGTAACGCCGCCGACCGTGTCCCTTACCTGGCCCATTGACGGGCAACCTGTGTCGGCCGATGCGTTGGTAGATGTGAACGCGTTCGCCTCGGACGATGTCGCCATCGGCTATGTGTCTTTTTATGACGAAGGAAGCTGGATCGGGGATGATGCCCCGCCGGGACAGAGCCCGGGTCAGTATGATGCGCATGTGCAATGGGATACCGCGGGGCTTGCACCTGGTTCCCAACGAACCCTCCTCGCGACCGCGTATGACGTGGATTCCGGAAACGCCACCAGCCAGCCGGTAACCGTGGTTCTCCGGCCGGCGCATTGTTTCGACGGCGTCCAGAACGGCGGGGAGCAGGGTATTGACTGCGGCGGCGATCCGAACGATGTTCAGGCATATTGCGGCGCATGCGCGGGCGGCGCATGTACCACGAACACGAATTGCGCAAGCGGCGTCTGTCAGAACGGCGTATGCGTGGAACAGCCGATTATCACGAGCGTCACGCCGAATGACGGCGCTGTCGGCAACTATGTCACGCTGAAAGGCGTGAATTTCGGGACGAACGGCAAGGTAACCTTTCTCGGACAAGCGAATCCTGTCGATGCGGTTCCGCCACAGTCCTGCGTTGCGGCCGGCGTGAATACGTGGTCGCCGACGCAGGTAGTGATAGAAGTTCCCGTCGGCGCGGAAAACGGGCCGCTTAGGCTCACGAATAACGCGAGCGGCCTTTCGGACAGCACGAATGCGCCGCCGAATCCGTTCATTAATGATTTTCTCGTGAACAGCACGGTTCGTCCGGGCATCTGCGCCGCGGTTCCCGGGGAAGGGCAGCCAGGCAGTCTTTTCCGGCTGTATGGCACGGGGTTCGGAACGACCGCGGCAGGGATAACTTTCGGCCCCAGCGTGCTTTCCAGTTCCAGTTGGACGAATGAACGCATCGAGGCGCTCATTCCCAGCATCAATGTCGGAAAATATGCGGTGACCGTATCCGTGGGAACGGAAACATCGAATCCGGTGGACGTGGGCGTGCTGGGCGCCTATACCGGGGGGCCTCCCGAACTCTTTACGCTCGATCCGTCCAGCGGTCCGGTGGGGACGTATGTTACGCTCACGGGAAAAAATTTCGGCTTTAGCATTGGCCAGGTGCTCTTTAAGGATTTGGCGAGCGGCAATATTGCGCTTGCGGACACGAGTTTCCCTCCCGCCTGCTCGGAAGCGTTCTGGGGCAATACCAGCATTACCGTGAAAGTCCCGAAGAATTTTACCCAGGGTAGCACGGGGCCGATTCTCCCCGGATCCTATACCGTTCAGGTGATACCGGGTGCCGCGGGAGCGCCGCCGTCGAATGCGCTCACCTTCGACGTGAACACCAATCCTCTCGGCGCAGGCATTTGCCGCGTGGATCCCCGCGTGGGTCCGGTGGGAACCAGCCTGCTTGTATACGGAGAGAACTTCACGGCCGGCCCCGGCGCCGTCACCTTCCACCAGAACGTGAACGGCACAGTGGGTTCCTGGGCAAATACCGAGATTTCCTCCGCCATTCCGATCGGGGCGCTTACAGGTCCGGTGACCGTGACGCCAAGCGCAAACAATGTGGCCTCGAACGGATACAATATCGAGGTAAGGAACTGCAATGAGGCGGCCAATGTATGCGCGCCGTCGGAGGAGTGCTGTGGAGACGGAACCTGCCGAATTGCCGGCCAGTGCGTTGCCGGAGCCGGGACGGCCATGTTCGCCTGGCGGAGCTCCACGGGACTTATTCCCCGCGCGCCGCGCGTGGTGGAGGAGTGTAAAGCCGGGGAAATTCCCTCGCCGGCTCCGTGGAGCAATCGTCCGGGCGGGGATCAGGCATGCGTGAATGCCGCCATTACCATGCGGTTCACACAGAAGCTCGAACCGACAACGGTTACGCCCCCGGCGAAAAATTTCGACATTTTTGAATGCACAGGAGGCGGTCAGAATCCCTGCACCGAGCAAACGCCCGTGCCGCTGGCATCGGGATTCCCCCAGCTTCTTTCCGCGAATTCCGAACAGGATTATGTGCGTATTCTCGTGCAGGGAAACCTGAAAACGGCCACGACCTATGAGGTTAAAGTCAAGACGGAGGTAAAAGGTTTCGGTCCGGAGGGGGGAACCATGATCGAAGATGCCGCGAAATGCGGAAACGGATACGCGTACTGTTTCCGGTTCACGACGCGCGCGGATTCCGCGGAATGCGCCATCGGCTCCGTGGAAGTGGCGCCGGATCCGTATCATGCGAGCGATGAAGGCATCAAGATTCCGTACGGCGCCGTACCGATTGCCAAAGAGGATGCTTGCGTGGTCCTTGCCTGCGAAGCCTATGACTGGAGCTGGGACACGGGCCTGGACGGCCGCGCCAGCATTACGAATAATCAGGATTTTTCGCAGAGCCCCCCGCGGGGAGCCTGCGTGCAGACGGCCACCACGATTCTGGAAACCGGCAAGGATCCCGTAAAAGTGAACGCCACGGCATTGGGCGTAAAGGGCAGCGGGGATCTTTTTATCAATTTCATTCCGCCGCGCGTCATCAATCACGGTCCGGACTGCGACGAAGCCTGCGTGAATGCGGCCATATGGGCCACCTTCAATGTGGCGCTCGACCCGGCTTCGGTCCACGCCGGGAATGTGGAGCTCAAGCAATGCGCGAATCAGAGCTGCTTCGAATTTACAAAGACCATTTCCATCGCCAATAAATTCGTGACACTCACGGCGGTGCCGGGAACAACGGATCCTCGCCTTCGATTCATCGAAATTGATCCGGTGGCAGATCCGGTGAAAGCCGGAGACCCGCTCGTGCCCCTCCTCGAACCCGGGAAATATTATCGGGTGGTTTTGAAGGGCGGATTTTTGGGCGGCATCCAATCGGTGAACAAAGTGCCCATGACCGGATTGAACAGCCCGGAGGGCTTTGCGTGGACATTCCGCGTGAAACCGGGCGATGCGGCGTTCTGTGAAGCGGATCGCATCGACATGGCGCCAACGGAAAAGTACGAAAAGGCCGTGGGGGCCAAGCAGGGGTTCAGCGCTCATCCGTTCTCGCAGGCCGATGCGTGCAGCGAAACAGGGCAGATGCTCGTGGCTCTTCAGGGTTTTTCCTGGTCCTCGAGCAAGACGGATGTTGCGTCGCTTCTCTTTAACGGCCAGCTTGATACCGGCGCGGAACTTCCCGCGGGATGCGGAAATACCTGCCGGAATACCGGCGCATCCGGTCCGGCCGGAAGCACGGCCCAGTGCGGAAACGGGATCGTGGAAACGACGAATGCCGCGTACTGCAAAAACGGTAAAACGATGTTCGGCCAGACCTGCGTGCTCCTGCCCGCGGGGGGGAAGGGCGGCGAAGAATGCGATGACGCGAATGATAATGCGAATGATGCCTGCAGCAATACCTGCCTTTGGAATCCCGTTCCAAACGTGAGTGAGGGCGGAACATGCGGGAACGGAAATATAGACATTGGCGAGGACTGCGACTTCGGACGCATTTGCATGGGGGCGGCGGCAACGTCCACCACGCCGAACGGAACGGACTGCACAACGGCCTCTGCGGCCATTGTGTGCGCATCAAACGGAGGGACATGCCAGACCAGACTGTATCGCGGCTGTTCGCCGACCTGCCAGAATCTCGGCGCGCAAGCGGGCAATTCCACCTGCGGAAACGCCGATATCGCCGATGGCGAGGATTGCGATGACGGGAACAGCGCAAGCGGGGACGGCTGCAGCGCGAACTGCCTGCACGAAGGATCATCCAAAACCGTGGTGGCGCTTTGCGGCAATGGGAAACTCGAACCCGGAGAATCCTGCGAAAAAACGGGTGCGATATGGCCGGTTCCGTGGTGCAATTCGGCTACCTGCCTGAATACCGGGGTTGCGCCCTGCACAGCATCCGGCCAAACGAACTGCTGCGGAAACGGAAATGCTCTGGAGCCCGGAAAAGACTGCGACGATTTTAATGCCGTGAACGGCGACGGCTGTAGCGCCCTGTGTTTGCTCGAAGGTTCGTCGAAATTCTATGCGCAGCCGAGCTTCTGCGGCGACAGTACGCTCGGCACGGGCGAGCAATGCGATGCGGCGCCGCCCGGTTCAGGCGGCGACGGCTTTGTGGATCCGTATCAGATCGCAACGATCGTGGGGAAAGGGCAAACGGATGCGGCGGGAAAAATGTCCTCGGACATTTCCGCCTCTTTTCAGGCCAAGACCGGCACCGCGGTGTACGGCCTGCAGTGCGGCTTTACCGATGAACGTTCATGCTCGACGGACAGCGCAAGCTATTCATCCGAAACGGGACTGACGGACAACGGATGCTGCAGCCTGCGTCCGAAGCTCGCGAATGCGTATCCGCCCAGCGCGTCCGCAGGCGTCTGCCGCAATGTCCTCATCAACGGCGCATTCAATACGGCCATGAACGAACAGAGTCTGGCGAACAATTTCGTCGTGGCAAAGCGGGTTCCGGGCCCTGCCTGTCCGAGCGGGACGAATGACGTTACCGATCTGTTCAATCCGCCGCCCACAGGCTTCCGGGGGTTCGTGTTCCGCGTGTGGCAGCGCATTCTGCATTTCTTCGGCGCACAAAACGCCTATGCCCAGCGCTGGTGTTCCGGAACCGTCACCGGCGCGCTGGAGTTCAGCAAAGGCAAGGATACAAACGGAGCCGATATTACCCTGTTTTCGTTCAAGCTCGACAGCGCATTCGAACCGCAAACGGAGTACCGCGTGCGATTCCTCGGCGACGCATCGGCGTCCCCGGAACCGCTGGCGGATAACAATGTTCCTGCCTTGAAACAGGGTATTAAAACCGCGCAGGGCGTGGTGGCGAAATATGACAATAGCGACAATGGGCCGCTGTCTTGGACCTTTACTACCGGGAATGTCATTTGCGCCATCAATGCCGTGAATGTTATGGACCTCGACGCGTCGCATCCGAATTTCTGGTATCGCGCGGATGAGTCGCATCCATTCCTCGCGCGCGCGGAATCCTTGGTAAACGGGGTTGTCGTGCCGCTTTCCACGACCGCAGAATACGCCTGGGCATGGCAGAATTGGGTAGTGTCGAATAAGAATCTCGCCGCAATCGAGCAAGGATTCCCGTCGGGATCCACGAATGCCGCCACCACCGGAAACGTCGTCTCCCGGAATGTGAGCGGTTCGGGATATTTAAGCGCCCGCGTCCGCGTGACGAATGACACGGTGAACGTGCCTGCCACCACCGACCTCGTGGTTCAGGGGACGGCGCCGTTGACCATGAATATCTGCGAGAATCCATGGCCGTCCATTGCCACGGCACCCTTCCGCGATCAGGAAGGTTCCCTTCATTTGAAGAACACGATTTTTGAGCAGGGGCCGTTCTACAATTTCGCTTTGACGTATTGCCGCGATGCGGGCGTGACCGGCCCGAAGGAAGATTTGCCGGCGCTTGTGATGAACGCCGTTCCGCCCAATCCCGCCGATGCCGCACAGGGAATTCTCCGTCAGTACCTGTTTACATTCCAGCTCGAGGCTCTCAAAAAGGATGCGATCGGATTGCGCGTGGTCGCGAACCCCCTGCATCTTTCGCCGCTCGAGTGGTATCGCTCCAAAGGATTTAAGGGCAATCCGCAGCAGCTCACCGTGGACGGTTACCAGGCCATCCGAGACGGGCGCACGGTGTATATCGCCGGGGTGAATACGGAAGGGCCCGACGCCAATGGAAAGTCTACCGAGATGTTCACGAACATTTACCTGCTTTCCTACAATGAAGGCGCGGAACCGGAAACGCGGCAGATTTTCGATGCTCTTCTTGAGCGCATCGCATTCAATACGAATATCCAGTACGACGTGGCGAATGCCTGCCAGGATTCGCTCGGCAGTCTCGTGGAGGGAGAAGGCGGCGCCGTCGCGGAATGCACGGCCGACTGGGAGTGCGACAAATACGGAAACGGCATGCGTTGCGCGAACTTCAAAGGAAAGGTTCAACGCGACCTCATGAGGCTTTCCGATTTTCAATCCATCACCAAAGCGCTGAATGGCGCCAAGAAATCCACGGGCGGCTATCCGGAGCTTTCGTCGGGGAGCTTCCTCCCCGGCATATCCACCTCCCGATGGCCGTCCTGGACGGATGCATTCTCCAAGGCCGCGACGCCCGAGGGCGGGGCCGCCATGCCGGCCGATCCCATCAACCGTTTCGTGACGTGCGGACGCTGCAGTGAAAGCAAAACGGCATGCGTAACGAACGATGATTGTCCTCGCAGCGGCGAAACCTGCGCATCCGTTGACGGATTCGCACCGGACACTTGCTGGAATGCGGACTCCCTGCAATTCCGCTGTCCTGCCGACGAACAAGGCAGCCATTTCTACCAGTATCGGACGCTCGCCGTGGGAGAACGTTTCGAACTTGCAAGCGATTTCGAGGTGCCTCCGCCGAATGCGGCCGACGTCACCAAAAACTGGTGGAATCCGCCGCTGTTCGAACAGGTGAAGCAGTGCGCCAATCCGGAAGCATCAGGGAATTTCTGCCAGGCAGATGCGGATTGCCGCGTTTGTCCGCTCGGTATTTGCCAGCGATGCAGCGGCGGAACCAAGAACGGCGAGGCCTGCACATCCAATGCCCAATGCGGCGGAGGAGTATGCCAGGACGTGGTTCCCATTATTTTCGGAGCCTGCCAGCCCGTGGGAGGATCGTATCGCTATAGCAATGTCTGCAAGAATCAGACCTATGGAAGCTCGGGCACCTGCGGCGACGGGGTGATTGATTCTGATCCAAAAAATAGCAAATGCCTCGGCGGTCCCAATGACAATCAGCCGTGCACCTCCTCGAGCCAATGCGCCGGATTCACCTGCGAACTTTCGGAAATCTGCGAAATTACCGGACCCACGGCCCAGCGGTGGCAGGCATGCACCACGCTTGGCAATACCCCGGGTCAAAAATCGCAGACTTGTTTGGGATGCCGCCAATACGTTGATGATGTGAGCCAGCCGGGATGTTTCGCGCTCAAACAATGCGGCAACGGCAAGGTGGACGGCGTGTGCTCGAATAATCCGACACAGCAGTGCGTGACATCCAAGGATTGCGCCGGAGGCGCCACGTGCGACCGCGAAGTATGCGATGACGGCCTGCAGAACGGCACCTACGGGCATTGCAATGAAACATGCACCGGCTTTGGTTCGTATTGCGGGGACGGCAAGCTCGGCCTGGGCGAGTCCTGCGATGCCGGCCTTCAAAACGGGGCCTATTGCGGGAGCGGCTGCAATCCGCAAAACTCCTGCAACCTTATCTGCAATGGTCCGGCGCCGTATTGCGGCGACCTTACCACTACGGCTCCGGAACAGTGCGACGGCAACTCTCTTTCAACGCCCAAGGCTTTGTGCACAAAAGGCGATGCCGCGAAACTCGATACGCCATGCGATACCGACGCGGATTGCGGAACAGCCGGGAAGTGCGGACCCGATCTTGTTGCGTCGTCTCAGGATCCGAATTGGGGCAATATCTTTATCACAAACGGGCCGGTTGCATGCGGGACCACGAGTGTTTGCGCAGGGCCGGGGGGGAGATGCAAGGCGGGAAGCGCGAGTACCGGCTTTACCCCCTGTCTTACGGATGCGGACTGCCCGGGTGACACCTGCTTCCTTACGCAAGGACATCGTTGCGGGAACGATACGGTTTGCGGAGCGGGAACATGCGTGGGTACGTACCAAATGGTACATACGCGCGCCTGCGGGAATCCGGGGTCGTCCAATGCCTGCACATTCGGCCAATGGTCGGATTGCCATCCGGAGGATTATTGCGGAGACGGTGTAAAACAAGCGAGCGAGCAGTGCGATGACGGCAATACGGATAATAATGACGCCTGTACCAATGCCTGCACGCTCAATGTGTGCGGCGACGGCGCCGTCTTTAAAGGCGTTGAGGAATGCGACCAGGGTTCGCCGTTTATCGGCGGGTCAAATGGCAAGCCCTGCACCACGGCGGAATACGGCGCCACATGTACGAGCTGCACCACAAGCTGCAAAATCGCGCTTACGCAGGGCGGGTATTGCGGGGACGGCATTAAACAGCCGAATACGGCCGAGCAATGCGATACGGCCGGAAATACAAGCGTTCCGGTGGCCGACCAAAACCTTACATGCAAAGGACTAGGCTTCGACTATGCCAAACAGCATACAAAGGTGACAGCCACGAGCGTTCCAAACGCGGTTCCCGGCGGCGGATGCTATATCATCAAGAAGAACCCCATCCCCGCCCCACCGGGTACGCCCGCGGGTTTCATAACGGCATTCCATTTTGAAAATAATGTGGCGGTTCTAAAATCCGGGACGCAGAATTTGCCCTTGCAGAAACCGTCCGGAGGACCGCAACCGAATGTCACCGAAGACGATATTTTATACACGCTAAGCCTTCCTCCGAATACCGTTCCCGTTGTTCCGGTGAATGCTTCGCAGCTCTGCATCGGCGCCAAGGTGTCCTTCAGCAATGACATTATTACCTGCAGTCAGTCCTGCGGGTACAGCGGCTGCGCGTACTGCGGGGATACGCCCGGGGTCGGCCAAATCGGCGGCAAACTGCAGGACACGCTTTTTCAGCAGCCGGTTCCGTTTGCGCGGGTAACGCTTTTTTACCGCGGCCTGCAGGTAGCGGTAACCGAAAGCGACACAAACGGCATATTCAGTTTCCAGAATCTCGATACGCATACCGGGTGCGACCAGTACCGTATTGTGGTGGATTCCTATGAAGACAATCCCCATACGGTAACGTTCGACGAATCCAAGCGCGGCGGATATTTACCGGTCAAAGTTGGTCCGTTCACGAGCGACATGACAAGCTTTAAAAACGCCGTGGTCAACAATGAACTTGGCATTGCGATTACGGCGGACATTTTCGGCACGGGCGACATTAGCGCGCCGCAAATTAATATGCTGCCCAGGCTCGGGCCGAATGAATACATCGCGCAGTTCTGGTGGGACCCGTGCGATGGAAAAACCTGCCCGCTCGGCGACCCGAACGGCATTGATAAAACGATCAAGGCGTATCAGGCGGCATCGGACAAGTCCGGATTTCTTGGCGGACGCCTGAATGAATATCACGATCTCGTAGTCCGCATGCCGTTTACGTATACGCCCGGGACATACGGCAAATGTTCGCTTACGCCCAAACCAAAAGCGTTCGGCGAAAACGGCAGTTTGGGGGACATCTGTTTCAATCATGTGGATAATGACGGAGCAAAACCGTTTACGGACGCTTGCTCCAGCGTGGATTATGCGAAAAGCACGAATAATAACGATGAACGCTTTGATTTCGTTATTTCCGGCATGGCATCGTGCACGAATAAAATCCGGGCGACGGCGGCTCGCACATGCATTATCCGCAAAAAGAGTAATCAATCCATTGTGAAAAAAACCGAGCTCGGCTGTTCGAGCACATGGGATTGCGAGAATCCGGGAAAATACAATATTAGCAGCGCGGATTTCGCGAAGATTAAAATAAAGAAAGATGATGAAGAGGTGGTATGCCTCGGGCCGAGCGACGGAGGCGAGGCGGAAAAGGACCGCCAGGGAGCACTGAATGTTTTAGAGGGCAAGGAGGGCGCATATCTCTTCTGCTTCCACCCGGAAAAACCGGGGTCGCAAGAATCCGACTGCCGCAACTTTATTGTGCCGCCGCAGAGCGTCTTCATTAGCGGCAAGGGCGGGGTCTATGATGTCATTATTTCGCAGTTCAATATGATTGCCGGCGGCGCCTATGGTCCCCAGCGCATCATAGACTGGCTGTATGATCACAAAGCGGAGGTGCGTCTGTATGATCAATATGGATTGAATGGCATTTGGAAATACCGCGACATGAATAAGAAACCGCTCATGAGCTGGCCCCCGGAATGGGGAGGAAATGTATTGTGTCCGAACGATTACGCCACCACTGGCGACAGCAAAACGCTGGCAACGGGCGGGGTCGGAGCAGGCATTCAGGGCGCCGTGGCATATCCCACGGATGCGGGATGGCTGCCAAAACAGTACAAGGCTTTTTATATGACCATGGCAGGAGGGGTGAATCAGTCATGGGTGCCGTTCTCCATCGATACCACGTCCAAAACCGTAAAGGAGTGGAAGGGCGGGGGATCGGGCGCGACGCAAGCGGCGTATCGGTACTTTTCTGATATGTATACATATGAATCCGTTGGACAACAGGGGGCGGGAAGCGGCGTGTGCTGGTATCACACCTGTTCCTATTTTTCCGGGCAAGATTCAAGCGGGCAAACATCCAATTGGCCACCGATAGTCGACGGATCACAGAAATACTTGTGCAATGACGGAGGAGGGAAGTATTCAAGCAATCCTGACGATCCGGCTTGCACGGCAGGGGATCAGGATATTTGCGTGAAATATTATGGAGCGAATACCAAGACGTGCACCAAAACAGTTAATCCGAATACGCGGTGTGTTCGATTCTGCACGAATCCGAAGGGATCAGATCCCGCATGTACGGGAACGGTGAAAGGGTCTTCAGGAGCGGCATCTGTGAATGCCTTCTGCGGCGGACCCATGAGCTGCGTAAGCTCGAATTCCGACCTTTTCCGCTAATATGACGCGCGCCAAAATTATCCTCATCATTGTTTCCGCGCTTGTCATCATCGCGGGCATTGCCGGGTTGGCGTGGTGGATTCGGTCACGCGCTCTGTCCGGATCTGGTCAGGTTTCCGTAAGCGTGGAGAATGATCTCATCCCGCCAACGGCTGCCGGCGCGCTTCGGACCGAGACCGTCACAGGCATCGGCGGTCCCGCGCCGTCCGCGGTTCCCGAAAAAGAAATTCCGGATCTCGAAGAATTGCAAGGAATCATGGTGTATCCCGGCGGATCGCGCGGATTCGAAGGAGAGGAGCCGCCCGTGACCATGGCAGACATTCTTGGCGTTACGGAAGCATCGGTATCCGGCGCAGAAGAGCCTTCCGCGCTCATTGTGCCGAGCGCGCCGACCCCCGCGCCTTCCGAGCCGACATCCGGCAGCGGAGATACGGACGGGGACGGACTCACGAATGATCAGGAGCTCCAGCTCGGAACCGATCCGAACAATCCCGATACGGACGGCGACGGACTCACGGACGGGGAAGAGGCCGCGCAGTATTCAACGGATCCCAGAAAATTCGATACGGACGGGGACGGACTTACGGATGGGGAAGAAATTCATCAATGGAAAACCAATCCGCTTATCGCAGATACGGACGGCGACGGGTTCAGTGATGGCGAAGAGGTGCGGAACGGGTATAATCCAAATGGACCGGGGGCGTTGTAGGACAGGGAGTCGGGAGTGGTGAGGAGAAAGCAGGGTAGCGTATGGGGGAAGAGTTCGTAGTTGCGTAGGGGGCATAATTCTCCCCGAACCCCGTAACCAGTAATCCGTTCCTTTTGTCCTTTGACCCGGGTCTGTAGGTCCGTAAGACCGTAGGTTCGTAGGTCATGAGCCTTGGGCCATGCGCCCCGTAACTCGAAACCCGTAACCAGTAACCACTAACCCCACTAACCACCAACTACCACCTTCCAGATATGTTCGATCAAGCCCCCCCGAATCTGCCAACAGCTCCCGCGCCTTCCGGTGCCGGTCCTATGCCTTCTACGCCGCTCGGCGGATCTGTGCCTCCGTCTTCACCGCCCCCGAAGCCTCCCATGCGGCAAGGCGGTATTATGACGCCCGGCAGGCAGGAACCGGAGGATATTTTTTCCGACATCGATAAGGATGAAACGGCAGCGTCAGGCAGCCGCATGCCCGAAGCCATACCGGCGGCGCCGCGAAGAGGGAAGGGCTTCCGCGTGCTCGTCATGCTGCTTGTCGTTATCGCCGTACTGCTCGTTCTCGGTATTGGCGGACTATTCTTTTATCAGAGGTTTATTGCGACGGCGCCCGAATCATCTGTCACGCCGCTTCCCGCAACGGCGCCATCTGCACCGACGACGCCAAGCGCACCGCCCGTGGCGCCCGTTCCAACGCCACCGATTCTCGAGGAATCGGCTCCGGACATTGAAGAGGCTCCGCCGGCCGTGCCGCCAACGCCTCCGCCGAATATTCCGGCTCCAACCCCTCTTCAGCAGGCCGATACGGACGGAGACGGGCTTTCGGACAATCAGGAAGCCAACCTTGGAACGGATCCGAATGTGGCCGATACGGACGGAGACGGGCTCGTGGACGGTACCGAGGTATCGCTCGGGACGAATCCTTTGATCGCGGATACGGACGGGGACGGGCTTACGGACGGAGATGAGGTGAATGTCTGGCGAACCGATCCGAATAATGCCGACACGGACGGGGACGGGTTTTCCGACGGGCAGGAAGTGCAAAACGGCTATAACCCCAATGGGCCCGGACGTCTGCCCGAAGTCTAGTCTGCTATACTGGCTCTCTCGCTTACCGCCGGCAGGGAGCTCATTGTCTGGCGGTCTCTATCATGCCTATCAAGGATACATCCGTGGAAGCCTCATCCATGCCGGCCGGACAGGAATCTGCGGCCGGCGGTGATGCCGTGATCCATACGATTCCCGACAAGTTTTACGGAGCGGCTCTGAAAGCAAAGCTTGTATCGCCTGAAGAAAAGAAAACTTCGGCGACAGCACCCGTATCGGCGCAGGGTGGCAAGCGTCATACGGGTATGGCAGCGGGAATCATCGTTCTTCTCCTTCTCCTCGGAGGCGTGGGCGGCGGTTTCGTATATTTCAACAGACAACTTCTGTTTCCGCAATCGGCGGCTCCCGCGCAGGAACCCTCGCCCGAGCCTCCGAGACCTCCGGCACCGCCACCGCCACCTGCGGCTCCCACGAATCTAAGCGCAACGGCAACGAATCCCAACCTTGTTCAATTAAACTGGACCGATACTTCCGATAATGAAGCGGGCTTCCGCGTTGAACGTCGGGAACCCACAACGGCCTATGTCGCCGTGACAAGCCTTCCGCCAAATTCGAACGCATTCCAAGATCGTTCGGTCGAGGCGGAGCGGACGTATTTATACCGCATTATTTCCTTGAATGCAGGCGGCGAATCGCCGACATCGAACGAAGCATCCGCGGACACGCCCGCCTTACCGCCTCCTCCGCCGGAGCAGCCAAAACTTCCGCCAGCAGGCCTGGATTCCGATTCCGACGGGCTCACGGATCTCGAAGAGCCGCTCTACGGGACGAGTCCCACGGATCCGGACGCCGACAAAGATACGTTCCTCGACGGGAATGAGGTCTTCCATCTGTATAATCCCGCGGGGAAACAGGGCGTGAAATTGCTCGAGTCCGGGCTTGTGAAAGAATTCAAGAGTCCGGTCGGGTGGATGGTTTTGGTGCCCACATCATGGCAAACCGAAATAGATGCCGAAGGTCTTCGCGCGCGCATCCGCACAGGACATGGGGAATTCTTTATGATTGCCGTGGAGCCGAATCCGGAGAATCAGAGTATTCTTGACTGGTATCTTACACGGAATCCCGGCGTTTTGTCTTCCGATACGGTCATGATCGAAACGAAGTCAGGCATTCCCGGACTTGTCGGAAAAAATCCGCTCGTCACGTATTTTCCCTGGAAGAGCGCGGTCCTGGTATTCACCTATGATTTGAACGGTCAGACATTCGTGAATTTCCGCACGACCTACGAAATGATGAAGAATTCCCTTCAGCTCGCCCCTGAACCCGTGCTTCCATCTGCGCCATCCGCCCCGGAAGCCACGCCGGAATCCGCGCTCCCCCCGGTGGTGCCGGAAGGGAATATGCCCGAACCGGAAAACGCCGCCGAACAGGGGACGGCGCTTCCTCCGCCCGGCGTTTGACATGTTGCAGTATCAACTCATGGGTTCATCGCCGTCCGTGTTTCCGGCATCGCTCCTCCCGCGCATTGCCAAGGCATGCAGACGCATTCCCGGTTTCGGAGGCTCGCGAACGCAGAGCGTCGGACTCCGTTTTTTGTCGGAACATCGCATGAAAGAGCTGAACCGCGCGTATCGAGGCAAAAACTGTCCGACCGATGTTCTGTCGTTTCATGCCGCCGATCGGACGCGCGAACAGTTTCCCGCGGTCGCAGCAAAGGGAGAGGAAGAAGAAGTCGGTGATATTGTCATTTGCGCGGCGGTGGCAAAGCGGGAGGCGGCAAGGAGATCCATTTCCGCCCGAGAGGAACTCGTTCGTCTGATCGTACACGGGACGCTGCATCTTGCCGGACATGATCACGCACGGCCCGCAGATGAAGTAAAGATGTTCCGTCTGCAGGAAATGATTGTCGAATCCGTTGTATGAAACGATTTTCTACGGGACTTACGAACAGTTTCCGCGCCGCTTGGCGCGGCATAATGCTCGCCATACGGAATGAGCGGACCTTTCGCGTCATGCTTGCCGCCGCCTTTCTTGTGATCGCCCTCGTTTCCACCCTCCCGCTCGCCACTGCAGAGCGTTTGACGCTCCTTCTTTTGACCGGTTTCGTGCTGGTGCTAGAGTTATTGAATACCATGGTTGAACGACTCGTTGATCTTCTGAAGCCTCGCCTGTCCGCATATGTTCGCGATGTGAAGGACCTCATGGCGGCGGCGGTTCTTGTGGCTGCCGGTTTTGCGCTTCTTACCGCCGTCCTCGTTTTTGCGCCGCATATTCGCGCGCTTCTTTCATCGCTATGAGCCAACCGCTTCTTGTCGGGCTTGACCTCGGATCTTCACGCATCCGGCTTGCGATGGGCCAGGTGTCGCATCAACATGATCGCGGTTTTGCCCTTTCCGTCATCGGCGCCGTTGAGGTTCCGTCGTCCGGTATTTCAAAAGGAGTTATATCCGCTCTTGAAGATGCCGTCGCTTCCGTTTCCGCAGGTCTTGAACGCGCGGAACAGCAGGTAGGCGTTCCTCTCGATGAGGCCGTGGTCGGCATCAGCGGCACGCATATTACCGTGATGGATGCGAAAGGCGTCATCGGAGTTTCCAAACCGGACGGGGACATACGCGAAGAGGACATTGAACGGGTTCTGGAATCGGCGAAAAGCGCAGCCAATCCCGCGAATTTCGAAATTCTGCATGTATTGCCGCACGGATTCACCATCGACGGACAAAGCGGCATTAAGGATCCGCTCGGCATGCATGGTATTCGCATGGAGGCAGACGCGCATCTGGTGCTCGGGTTGGCGGGAAATGTGCGCAACATGACCAAATGCGTATTTCGGACAGGTCTGGATATTGCCTCGCTCGTCTTTGGCCCTCTGGCTGCCGCGGAGTCGGTGACCAATACCCGTGAACGGGAGCTCGGCGTCTGTGTGGTCAATATCGGGGCCTCCACAACGTCAATTGTCGTCTTTGAAGAGGGCGAACTTTTGCATGCGAGCGTTCTCCCTATTGGATCCGATCACATCACATCCGATATCGCCATCGGTCTTCGAACATCCCTTGATGCCGCGGAACAGTTGAAGGTGCAGCATGGGTCGGCGATTCCTGGCGACTACGTGAAGCGCGATCAGGTGGACCTGTCTTCCTTTGGCGCCGAGGACGCCGAAGATGTTTCGCTCCTCCTCGTGTCTGAGATTATCGAAGCGCGCGTTGAAGAGATTTTTGAAAAAATAGAAGAAGAACTTCACCGTATCGATCGGAGCGGCATGCTTCCCGCGGGCGCCATCCTTACGGGGGGAGGAGCGCGTTTGCGCGGTATGGTCGACGTTGCCAAACGTATCTTGCGGCTCCCTGCTTCCATCGGCGCTTCGACGCATATTTCGACCTCTATGCCCGAGATTGTCCATGACCCGGCATTTTCGACGGCCGTAGGATTGGTCGAATGGGGATTTGCCGAAATTCGCGGCGTCTCTAAGGGAGAACGGGGGACCATGCTTCGGTCGCGCGGATCGAATATCATTGGCTCCGTCCAGTCGCATCTGAAGAAAATGTTCAAATCCTTTATTCCGTAATTCGTGAAGAATCTTTTCCACAGGCGCGGCAAAACCGTGCTTTTTTCTATCAACCCAGTGGAAAAAAATATTGCTTGACGCGGAAGCTCTACCAGCGTATCTTCACGCTGAAGAGCAATTTTTTAGCTCAACAAAGCCATATTTGAACAATCAACGTACTCAATTATGCCCGAAATCACACCCGACATAGAAACGTTTGCGAATATCAAAGTTATCGGGGTTGGCGGCTCCGGAGGGTCTGCGCTCAATCGGATGATTAGTTCGAAAATCCGCGGCGTTGATTTTATCGCCATCAATACGGACGTGCAGGCGCTGCAGCACTCTCTTGCGCGGAGAAAACTTCATATCGGTAAAACTGTCACGCGGGGGCTAGGAGCCGGTATGGATCCGGATGTTGGCGCGCGTGCGGCGGAAGAGAGCCAGAACGACATCCGCGAATCGCTGAAGGGCGCGGATATGGTGTTTATCACCTGCGGGCTCGGAGGAGGTACGGGCACCGGCGCCGGTCCAAAGGTGGCGGAGATTGCCCGTGAGCTTGGCGCGCTTACCGTGGCCGTGGTCACGCGCCCGTTTTCTTTCGAGGGTCTCGAGCGGCGGCAAATCGCCGATGCGGGCTATGATCGTATGGCGGAAGCCGTTGACACCATCATTACGATTCCGAACGACCGCATTCTCCAGATCATCGATCGTAAAACGGCATTGCTCGATGCCTTTGAAATCGCGGATGATGTCCTTCGTCAGGGCGTCCAGGGCATTTCGGAACTTATTACGGTTCCGGGACTTATCAATGTGGACTTCGCCGATGTCCGAGCGATCATGCAGAATCGCGGAAGCGCCCTCATGGGAATCGGCAGGGGGCAGGGGGAAAATCGTTCGGCCGAAGCAGCCAAGGCCGCTATCGCGTCGCCGCTTCTCGAAGTATCCATAGACGGTGCCAAGGGCATTCTGTTTACGATTTGCGGCGGTTCAAACCTGGGCATGTATGAAGTTTCGGAAGCCGCCAAGGTCATTACGCAATCCGCTGATCCTCACGCAAAGGTTATTTTCGGCGCCACCATCGACGAGACTATGAAAGATGAGGTCAAGGTCACCGTCGTTGCAACAGGATTTGATTCATCGCCGCGCGTTGCAAAACCCAAGGCCGTGCTGGCGTCGGGTACATATGTGCCACCCAAGCAGAGCTCGGGATATGAAAAAATGGAACGCGTGCCATTCGGCGCACGCCCATCTGCAAAACTTGTTGTTCAGGAAGATGTGAGACCGCCCGTGACTCCGGCGGAAAAGCAGCCGCATATTCAGCCGCCGCAGTATGCTCCCACCAATCAGGCTCCTTCATCGCCGCAGCCAGTGCCTGTCGTCACTTCCAAGAAGCGCGAAGAAGAAGAGCTGGAAATTCCCGCGTTCATACGGAAAAAGATGATGTAGGCGGAGAGCGGGATGCGAAAAGTGCGTAGGACGTGGTGCGTAGGTCGTGAGGTATGAACCATGAGCCTTGCGTCCCGAAACGCGTAACCCGAGACCCGAACGGACCGTAGGTCTGTAAGATCGTAGGTCATGGAACAAAGGGAGTGGGAAGTAGGGAGTAGGACGTAGGAGGTGCATGCTTTTCCCCTTAACCACTCACTACTCACCACTCACGTGGTCCCCTCATAGGACAAAGGGAGTAGGGCGTAGAACGTGGGTCATGAGTCATGCGCCCGAAACCCGTAACCACTCACTACTCACTTGTTCCTTATTCACCAATTGCCAATTTGCTAACTCCCAATTCCCGACCTTTACGCCTCCACCCTAGAATAGGCTCGTTTCGTCTGCTAGCATCCCTTTCATGCGTTGCCCCGTCTGCAATCATCCCGATACGCGCGTCGTGGATTCGCGCATGAGCGCGGAGGGAGATTCCATACGCCGGAGGCGCGAATGCGATAAATGCGGATTCCGTTTTTCCACGTCCGAAGAAATTCTTTTATTGGATCTTGTTGTCGTTAAGCGTGACGGACAACGGGAAGCGTATAGCAAAGAAAAACTCATCGGAGGCCTCAAAAAGGCCCTTGAAAAGCGGCCGGTCACCGAGGCCGCGTTTCGTAGTCTTGTCCACGGCATCGAAAGGGCTATTCAACGACTTTCGGCGGATGAAATTACGAGCGTACGCCTTGGTGAAATCGTCATGCAGCATTTGAAAGACTTCGACGAAGTTGCCTATATCCGTTTCGCATCCGTGTATCGTCAATTCGAGGACGTTGAGACGTTTCAGCGCGAACTGGATGCGCTCATGCGCTTGTCCGTTGTTGAGGCGGCATCATCGCGTAAACGGAAAAAACGCCTGTAGCGGAAGAGCATTCGCCGGTGTATCCTTTTGTCATGATCCAGAAGCACAAACGAACGAAGATCGTATGCACGATCGGCCCTGCGACAGATACGGTGCGCGCCATGATTGCGTTGGGGAATGCCGGCATGGATGTCGCACGGCTCAATTTTTCTCATGGGACCCACGCCTCACATGCGGCGCTTCTTCGTCGGCTGCGCCAGGCCGGTCGGCATTTGGAGCGTCCTTTTGCGATTTTGCAGGATCTGCAGGGACCGAAAATACGCGTCGGCAATCTTCCTGATCAGGGAGTGCTATTGCGCGGTGAAGCGGTTTTTTCCACAAGCCCAAACCCCGCGCCAGGCGATATTCCTGTGACGCTTCCGAGTCTGCATGCCGATGTTGCGCGCGGATCCAGGATATTGTTGGATGACGGGCTCTTGGAATGCGTCGTCCGTCGCGTCGACGGCCACCGTATTCACTGCGACGTTCTTCAGGGTGGAACATTAACGAGTCATAAAGGCCTGAATCTTCCGGGAACCCATTTGCGGATTCCGGCCCTTTCCGACAAAGATCGCGCGGACGCGGCATTCGGCGTGAAAGCCGGGGTGGATTTTGTCGCCATGTCCTTTATCCGTACGGCAAAGGACGTCGAGGATCTTCGGCGCATGTTGAAGAAAACACCGGGCGCGGCCGGAATACAAATTGTCGGTAAAATCGAAAAACCCGAAGCGATCGACCATTTTGATTCCATTCTTCCGCTCCTGGATGCGGTTATGGTTGCGCGCGGCGATTTGGGCATTGAACTGCGGCCGGAAACCGTCCCGGTCATCCAAAAGCAGATCATCAATGCCTGCCGGCACGCCGGCAAGCCCGTGATCGTCGCCACGCAGATGCTTGATTCCATGCAACGCAATCCGCGGGCGACCCGTGCCGAAACATCGGATGTTGCGAATGCGGTTGCGGATCACACCGACGCTGTAATGCTTTCGGGTGAAACGGCAACCGGTGCGTTTCCGGTTCAGGCGGTTCGCGCCATGGCTACCGCGATTCTTGCTATGGAGCGGTCGGTTTTTGACGATTTGACGCCATACGCATTGCCTGCGGACACACATGTCACCGAAATCATCGGCGCAACGGTGCGCGTGGTCTCGGACGCCCTTCAGCATGCCCCCGTTCTTCTTTTAACGGCAAGCGGAGCAACGGCCCGCGCGGTATCGGCATATCGTCCGGAAGCGCGTCTGTTTGCCGTAACGCATAACGAGCGTGTTGCCAGGCAACTTCGGCTGGTGTGGGGACAGGACGCGTTCTTCCTGAAAAAACAGTCGAGCCCCGAAAAGCAGCTCCGCGCGGCCTTGAGCCTTCTGCAACGCAAGCGTCTCGTAAAGCCGTCCCAGCTCCTCGTTGCCGTGAGTGGGTCGTCTCTTCGGCACGCGGAGGGCACCAACCGCATCGAAATCGTGCGCGTATGAGTACTAGCATTTTGTCCGAGCATTGCGTTCCCTGCGAAGGCGGTATTGCACCGCTCACGCGCGAGCTTTCCCTGCCGATGCTCCAAGAGGTACCGGGCTGGCAGCTTTCCGCGGACGCCAAACAGTTGTCGCGGACATTCGCATTCCGCGATTTTCCTGAAGCGCTCTCGTTCATAAACCGGATCGGATCCATTGCCGAACAAGAAGGACATCATCCCGACATTCATAATTTTTGGAATACGGTTCGGCTCGATTTGACCACGCACGCTATCGGCGGACTTTCTCGGAACGATTTTATTTTGGCGGCAAAAATCAATCAGCTTCAAAAATAAAAGGACCCCGGAGGGCGGGGTCCTGTCACCAGGCATCATCGATGTCCTTTATATCGCGGTCTTCGGCCGGTTCTTCCGGACCGTTTCCCGTTGCCGGTTTCCCATCCGGCGCGCGAAGCGCGGTTACCGGCACAATGGGATTTTTCGCCGCGGAGGGAGAAGATGAGGTCTTATTCCCGCTAACAAGAGGCGTGGCTGTGGCGTGAGCGTAGCCGTCCGCCGGCGGGATGCTCGCTCTCTTAACCGTCCGAAGCATATTCATGGTCCGCTCGGCCTTGCGATCGGGCAGGGGGGGCATGGAGGGTTCCCGCGGCGGCACATTCATGATCGCCGTAAGCGTCGGATGTCCGGCGCGCGTTTCCTGCGTGAAGGCGAAGGGATTTTCCTTCCGTCGTTCCAGCTGTTCCGCAATTGCGGCGAATTCGCCGATCGGCGCCTGGAACACGAAGATTTTTCGCGGCCAAATGCGTTCCATGAGGCCGCCGGAGCCGGCGAGGACATCCAAGAGCGTTACTCCATCCCGGTCTTCCAGGAGAATGTGCAGTTTGTCCGGCAGCCATGTTGCATAGCGGGCAACGGCTGTGAGGACCAAGAGCACGAGGCCGGCGCCGTCATTCGGCTTTGAGACATCCGCAAGACGCTCGAGCAATTCACGCACGGCGGCTCTGTCCTGGCGCTCTACGAGGGAGCGCATATCCTTCAAATTCAGGTCGCGGCATCGCGCGATGGTTTTGATGCGCATTCATCCTCCATCATGAAAAGGGCATGCAGAGCCTATGCAGATGCGGAGGGATTGTCAACAGGAAGGTGGGAGTTGTGAGGAGGGAGTGGAGAGTGGGAAGAGGGGGGCGTAGGACATAGTTGCGTGGTTGCGTAGGGGGAAGAGTACGTAATTGCGTAGGGCGAGGCCGTGCGCCATGAGCCTTGCGCTCCGTAATCCGTTCCCTTAGCCCTTTGCCCTGCTGAGCCCTTAGTTCTTTGCCCTCGGGTCAGTAGGTTCGTAGGTCCGTAAGACCGTAGGTTCGTAGGTAAGCGGTTTCATCCTAGGCTCGTAACCTAATCTCGTCATCGCAAAAACCGCCTAGCGGCGGCTTTGCTCTGGCGGGTGCGAAGGGACTCGAACCCTCGATCTTCGCCGTGACAGGGCGACGTGTTAACCAGCTACACCACGCACCCGTGGCTGCGTTATTGCGGCAGGAAGGTATCATAGCTTACGCCGCGGGGCAAGGGCTTCACGACCGCGAGCGTTCCCGATACACTTCTTCGAATCGCATGGATATCGTCATTGAATTTTTTCAGAAACTTCATAATCTCGATGAACTCATCCGTTGGGGAGGATATGCCGTTCTCGCAATCATCGTCTTCGCGGAAACCGGACTGCTTGCAGGATTCTTTTTGCCGGGAGATTCTCTTCTTGTTACTGCGGGACTTTTCGCGGGAACAGGGCACTTGGATATTGCATTCCTCTTTGTCCTGCTTTCTGTCATGGCCATTGTCGGAGACAGTACGGGTTATTGGTTCGGTTCTCTCACGGGTCCGGCGCTGTTCCGAAAGGAAAAGTCCATATTGTTCGCCAAGCATCATCTCGTGCGCGCTCAGCAGTTTTATGAAAAACACGGAGGCAAGACCATCGTCCTAGCCCGCTTTATGCCCATTGTCCGCACCTTCGCACCTATTGTTGCGGGTATTGCGCGGATGCCGTATGGAAAATTTTTTGCCTATAACGTTTTCGGAGGCATTTTGTGGGTGGGATCCATGCTTTCCATAGGGTATTTTCTCGGAAGAGTTGTTCCCGGCATTGAAGAAAAAATCCACCTCGTCATTATTGTCATTGTTCTTCTCTCTATTTCTCCGGGCTTCGTGGAGTATGTCCGGCACCGTTCGCGGGGCTCTTCCGGGTCGTCAGGCAATGAATGAGCACGGAGCCGACCGTTGCGCGGCAATGGAGAGATGATCCTAAAAAAGAACACCCCCGCTGCACGTGCATAGGGGGTGTTGTGAGATACGCGGTTTAAGGGAGAACCCGCGCGTCAGTAGAGTGTGCATCCGCAGAGTTTCATTCGGCCTCCGCCGAGGTCTGTCCGCGTTCCCTTGACGCAGTCTGCCACGACGCCTTCGTCGGGCTCGATGGTAACACATTCCGACATTGGCGAGGGAGTTGTCGAGGCCGCCAACGTCGTCTGTGCCGGCGTTTTTACAGGCACGGATGCCGGCATGGCCACGGTTCCCTTGGGCTGGGGCGGGACATGACGCGAGCCAAAGCCCATGGGTCCCAAGGCGATGAGAACGACGCTTGCCGCAAGCATCACGGAACCCGCGGCGATTGCGGTCAGATTCCGGTCGAAGCTCCTCACCCGGCTCCGGCGCATTGCGGGTGCCGGCGCTTTCTGAGTCGGGTTGGGCGTTTCGGGATCGGGGGGCGTTTCCGCCTTCCCGTCTTTCTCTGCCCTGTCCGCCTCGCCTCGCGCGGCGTCCGCCAGCTCCCGATCCATGCCGGTATGCTGGGTCAGTCGCGCATGGAAAAGCTCCAGTGCCGCATGGATGCAGCGCTGTCGCGCCGGATCCGTTTCTCCGTGGAGGAATGTCTGCGCACCGTGGTTCACGAACCATTGCTGGTCGCGAACATTGTACGGTTCACCGATGTCTTCCAAGTGCCCGCGAGCGATGAGTTCGGCGAACACGCCGCCCCGGCACCATGCGGCTTTTTCGCTTCGCGCCTCGTCATGGGAGAGCGCGATTTCGTCCAGCCGAATGAGCAGCCGGAAGAGTCCGGCGGGGAGCGGAAATTGTTCCCGAAAGACTTCCCGAAGGCCATCGACCGTGACATTTCCGCCGATCCATTCTTCGATCATTCCGCCAAGCGCCGAATCGGAGAGGGACGGCCGATCTCCCGCCCGAGAAAGCGGAATGGAAGCTTCTTCGCCGATGCGCGACATAGGTTTATGCCCCGACGTATTCGGAGCCTCACCCTCCCCGTTCGTGGCCGGTGAAATCTCGATGTCCGGAGCGTCGCTGCCGTTCTCCGCAGAACGGAGAACGGGTTGGGGGTTTCCGGCCGCCTTGCCGCCAAGGATGAGCGAACCTTCCACCACCGGGATATCCAGTGACGGTTGGGACGGCTTTTCCAAAGCTTCCATCGCGGATGCGATGATCGTGACCGCTGCACGATTCGGTTCATCGGATGCGCCTTCGTTCGCTTGCGCGACCTCGTTCATCTCTTCCTGTTCGGGCGCCTTCGCGATGATGGCGCCGAGCCTTGGCTCGTCGTCCTCGTCCTCATCTTCCGATTCGGACGCGGTCGCTACCGCGATGATTGCGGGAGATTCTTCTGCCGAGCGCTCCTCGATTTCCTGTTCGGGCGCCTTCGCGATGATGGCGCCGAGCCTTGGCTCGTCGTCCTCGTCCTCCGGCACGAACATCGACGCCGGATTCTGTCCGCTCGCCTTCAAGGGCGGCGGCGAAGAAAGGAATGCCTCCGGGCCTTCCTCGGCCAGAGCGGCGATGTCTTCGCCCGCTCCCTTTGCCGCATCAACGTCTTTGCTCATGGCTTCTCCTTCTCCGCCATTTGCCGTCGGAGTCTGATCAAGACAGGGTGATCCCCCAATGAAGTCGAAACTTTATTTTCGACGAGGCGAAGCTTTTCCGTTTTTGCCGGCACCACCTTTTCGCGGAGCGAACAAAGGCGGGGTTCATCCTCGTCATCGTCTTCCGGAGCGAGAAGCTCCGGGGGTTTGGGTGCTGTGGTCATGTATTCCCTCCGCGTGTTGTTGTGAAGCTGCGTGTGGACGCCCGCTTTGCGTTCCGGGCGCCATCCCATCATACGCCGGATTCAACCGGGTACGAGGAATGGAAAAATATACCAAAAAAGCCCCATTTTGTCAACAGAAGTAGACACGGTATTTTTTCCTTGTATTGAGCCATTTTTCTGACTATCCTGTAGGGACGTATGGCTATCCCCAAGCCCGTGGTTCTCATGGTTCTGGACGGATTCGGCGTTGCGCCCTGTGTGGACGGGAATGCCGTGTGCGAAGCGAAAATGCCCGTGTTGAAACGCCTGATCGAATCGTATCCGGCGATGACCGTACAGGCGTCCGGTATGGCCGTGGGACTTTCCTGGGGCGAAATGGGAAATTCCGAAGTAGGTCACCTGACCATTGGAGCCGGCCGGGTATTCTATCAGTCTTTGCCGCGCATTAATGTTTCCATTGAGAACGGGGAGTTTTTCAAGAACTCCGTCTTTCTGAAGGCTTGCGAACATGCAAAGTCGAATAATGGCACATTACATCTTCTGGGTCTGGTTTCCGAGGGCGGCGTTCATTCGCGACAGGAGCATTGTTATGCCCTTCTGGAGCTTGCCAAACAGCAAGGGGTAAAGGAGGTCGTCGTTCACGTGTTTTTGGACGGTCGCGATTCCATTTACAACTCTGGCCTCGGGTTCGTGCAGGCGCTTGAAGCGAAAATGAAGGATCTTCGCATCGGCTCCATTGCGTCGGTTGCCGGGCGCTACTGGGCCATGGACCGCGACAATCGCTGGGAGCGCACCGAAAAAGCGTATCGTGCCATCGCGTTCGGGCAATCGGATGAGATATTTGCAACGGCCGAAGAAGCTATTCAGGCATCGTATGCCAAACAGGTGTTTGACGAGGAGTTTGTTCCCTCGGTGATCGCAAAAGGGGGCAAGCCGGTTTCCGTGGTGCGGCCGGGCGATGCGTGCATCTTCTTTAATTTTCGTCCTGACCGCGCGCGCCAGCTTACAAAAGCGTTTACGCTCCCGTCCTTCGATAAATTCCCGCGCGAAAAAATTGACAATCTGTTTTTCGGAACCCTCACCGAGTATGAAAAGGATTTGCCGGTAGAGGTTGCCTACCCGCCGCAAATCATCGAAACCTGTTTGGCGCGCGTTTTGTCCGACGCAGGTCTGAAACAGCTCCATATCGCGGAGACGGAGAAATACGCCCACGTTACGTTTTTTATGAACGGCATGCGCGAGGAGGAATTTCCGGGCGAGGACCGCGCGATCATTCCGAGCCCTCGCGTATCGAGCTATGACAAGGCGCCGGAGATGAGCGCTATTCCCATCGCCGAACGCGTGGTTAAGGAAGTGGCCGGGGGAACGTATGATGCCATCATCATGAATTTCGCGAATCCGGACATGGTCGGGCATACAGGAAATGAGGCGGCAACCGTGATCGCGAACGAAACCGTGGATAAAGCCATCGGCATGATCGTGGATGCTGTTCTCGCCGTGAACGGCGCGGTGCTTATTACGGCCGATCACGGCAATGCCGAAGAAGTAAAAAATCTCGTCACGGGCGATATCGATAAGGAACATTCCACGAATCCCGTTCCGTTTTTGATTATCGGGAAATCATTCGAAGGCATGAAAGCGCCGAGCGGGGATGTGGTGGGGGGTGACCTGTCGATGACGCAGCCCATCGGTATGCTCGCCGACGTGGCGCCGACCATGCTCAAGATTATGGGCCTGCCGCAGCCGCCGGATATGACCGGTCGGCCGCTCATGTAACGTTTTCCTCCCGTCTGCCGACGCGGCCCTCCTGGTATACTTCATTGAACATGACATCCGAAAACCGTTCGCGGCATCCGCACGTGCATCCAAAGGGACCGGACCGGGTCGTCCGCGCGCTCGCGAAACGCTATCGCGGCAAAGCGGACATGGATCTTGGGAATCCGAAAGATACGCTGCTCGGCGTCCTTTTGTCAGCGCGTACCACCGATGTGCAGGTGTTAAAGATATTTCCGGCATTCAAAAAACGGTTTCCTACCTGGGCGTCGCTTGCCCGTTCCTCTCCCGCCGCGATCGGAAAAGCGATATCGAGCATCGGGCTCTATCGGTCCAAGGCCAAGGCTATTCACGGGCTCGCAAACATGATTCTGAAGAATCATGCAGGGAGGGTTCCAAAAACGCTGGAAGAACTTACGGTATTGCCGGGCGTCGGCAGGAAGACGGCGAATTGCGTCTTGTCCCATGTGTATCATCAGGATACCGTATGCGTGGACACGCATGTGTTCCGCATCGCGCATCGGCTGGGGTGGAGCCGGGGGAAGACGCCGGAAAAGGTTGAAGAGGATATCAAACGCATCCTGCCCAAATCTCTCTGGAGCGAGACGAATCGCGTATTCGTACAATTCGGCCGTGATATTTGCAAAGCACGCAAACCGGAATGCTGGCATTGTCCTGTCCGGTTGTGGTGCCCCTATGAACCGAAGACGGAAAAGCCTAAGGGAAAGGGAGAGGAGGGAGTAGGGAGTGGGGAGTAGGAAATTCGTCCTCCCGCTTCCTTCTTCCCACTCCCTGCTCCCTGTCTATGAACGAACTCGATCTCATTATCAAACTCCAACAAGCGGCCGCAAGTCCGGGATCGCGGCTTATGATTGGTTTTCTTGCCCGCTGGCTGGTGTATTTTTTGGTTCCGTTTGCCCTGTTGGCGCGCAGAAGCGCAGACATGAAGGCGGCCGTGTATGAAGCCATGTGGACGGCACTCATAGCCTTTACCATTTCCACATTCATCGCATCGCTCATCGGCCGCGTCCGGCCTTTTGCGGCTTCGCCACTCGTGCAGGCCGTGGTGCCGCCGAATATTCAGGCCGGATCATTTCCCTCCAGTCACACGGCCGTGGCCTTCGGCGTTGCCATAGCCTTGTTGTATGTTCATCCGTCCATTGGTATTTTTTCGCTCGGCATGGCCCTGCTTATCGCGTTCGGACGCATGATGGCAGGCATGCATTATCCCACCGATATTCTTGGCGGGATTGCCGTGGGCGTGATTGCGTTCGCCGTCGTTCGGGCCGTGCATCGCGGCATTGAAACGCTTTCCTGACATGCGCGTTTTTCTCGCCCTGCTCGCCTTCGCCATCCTCATCGGAGGCATTCTCATGAGCGCATTCGTTTCTGCCGCCTGGTTTTCCATACCGGAGGCCGGAGCTCCCGTCAGCATCATTGTCGGAGAAGAGGAAACGGCAGATGCCGTTGCGGACGCATTGCAGTCATCCGGCCTTTTGAAAACGCGTCTGGGATATGACATGTTCGCCAGCCTGTATCCGCCGGCTCGTCGGCCGAAGGCCGGAAGCTACTCCTTTCGAAAAGGGACGCCGTACAAAACAATCGCGGACGTTATTGCCCTCGGTCCGAAGCGCGAGGAAGTCAGCATTCAAATTATCGAAGGAAAGACCATCAATGACGAGGCTGAACAGCTCAAGGCATATGGCGTGGATCCGTCCTTGGTGTATGCGCTTACCGGAAGAACGAGGCCGTCGCTGCCTTTCGATGCGGCGCTGGCGGAGGACTTTGATTTCCTAAAGGATATTCCTTCCGGACAATCGCTCGAAGGATATTTGTTTCCGGACACCTATCGCGTATGGAAGGACCAGCTTCCGGAGGGGCTTATCCGAAAACAGCTTCGCGCATTTGTCGAGAAGGCGCTGATTCCTCTGGATGCGGATCGCAAGGCCTCGGGCATGTCCTGGCACGAAATCATCACGCTTGCCTCCATTGTGGAAGCGGAGGTTCAACATTCCGAGGATCGACAAATCGTCGCCGGGATTTTTTTGAAACGAATGAAAAACGGCATGCGCCTGCAAAGCGATGCGACGCTGAATTATATCCTTCAGAGCGGACGCTCGCGCGCGACGGCTGATGATCTTGCCACGGATTCCCCGTATAACACGTATCGGCGCGACGGGTTGCCTCCCGGCCCCATTAATCAACCGAGCCTTTCTTCGATTCGCGCGGTTTTATCGCCGCTCATGACGGACTATTATTTTTTTCTGACCGGGAAAGACGGGGCCGTGCACTATGCGCGTACATTTGAGGAGCATATTGCGAACAAAACGAACCTGTAAATGGAACGGATGCAGACCTTGATCTTTTTTTCCTTTTGAAGGAAGCTCGCCTTCTCGCTCTTTTTGGAGGTACTGTGAACGTTCGAGCATTCGGTTGCCGCATGACCCTGTTCATGTCCATGGTTCTTTGGGCCTGTGTCGGGAGAAAAGCCGGGCCTGTGCATGCGCCCTCCGGCGCGAGGAATTCTGGATCCGACGAGGCCGCTGTCCAGCCGCTCCGGGACAGCAGTCTGTACATGGAATATCCTTTCTATGACAGATATATCGTCCTGGAACCGATTATTCAGGAATATTTGCGCCTCGGCGAGAGGCAGGACGCGCTAATGCAGAACATGCCCTTTGCCGGGCTCGCCGAGCCTCCTCCGCAGCCGGAATGCGAGGATCAGCGCAACGCGCTTGTTCTCCTCGCGCTGGAAGAAACGATTCTGCAGATCGAAGCATTACGTTCCTCCGCCCGCTGCGGTATCGGCATTCTTCGTTCCCTCTCCGGCCAGCCGATCGGCAAAAAGGATATCGTTCGGTTCCTTGATGCATATACCGAGGACGTTCGCGCGCTCCGACGGCAAAAGAAAAAAATCGATGCTCAACGGAAGGCGCTCTTCGCCTGCGAAGCGGCATTCCGCGTTTCGGCATCAATATAGGAACGTTTGTTCGAGGTCCGCCAGGACCTCTTTCGATATCTCTCGTTGTCGCTTTCTTTTTTTGCGTCCTATGGTAGGGTGCGTTTCCGGTACCTTATACAGAAAGGAACGTTCAATGCCTTCATCCATTGCATCGGGGAAGCGCGTGGTTCGGGAGATCCGTACGAAGCGGGGACCGCTGAAAGCAAAATTCCTCGCGCTCGACGCCGAACGCGTGCTCGTTCTTGTCAAACGGCGAGAAGACGGCCCGTCGTTTTTGAGCGGAACCGTGTTTGTCCGCAATCGCGAACTCAAAAAGCGAACGGATAACCGCGTGGAATACATGGCCTATGAATACGGTTTGTACGAAGCGTATCGAGCCGGCTGCCACATCGATCATCAGAGCGGACAGCTTCCGACCGTCCGCGACGGGGAACTTCAGGAAATCTACGATGATATCCGTACGGCTCGCGCGTACGTGCGGGCCATGCTGTCGGCCGGCGCGCTGACCGCGGAAGATGCCGTCGCATTCAAAACCGCGCTTCAGCATCTCACCAGGCTTTTGAACGCCAAGCGTAATCCTTGGAAACAGGGGGCCGAGACGCATTTTCTCCGCGCGCTCCGCCAAAAAGACAAGCTGGGTCGAATGAATATCCCGGCGGCCGCGATGGCCGGCGGGGGCGGCATTGGCAATCTCCTGAAGCGCGAAGACGAGGTTCGTTCGATTCTACGCGTGGTAAGCGCGAGGACGGTGCGCGTCTTCCGCGTCATTCAGCATATCAAAACGGTGTATGAGGAGCTGCGCGGTCTGCTTGGCAGGCGCGGACTTTTGCGCCTCATCGCCGCGCCACATGCGGGCACAGGCGCCATGAAGCGGACAATCGATATTCTGAACGAACAGGCGCGACGTTTCGACGCAATCCTCGAGACGCCGTTTCGTATGAATGCTCGGTTCACGGCGGAAGATCTTCGGGAAGCCTCCCGTATTGCCTTCCGCATTGCCGCGGCCGAACGCCGACCACACGGCATGAAACACAAGATCGCGTCAACAGGTCAGGAACGGGACGGTGCGGCCATGCGCCAGGAACTCAACGGGATCTACGATCGTCTGCAGAAAGGCATTGCCTGGATTTTTGCCCAGTATGCGCTGGAGGTGGAAATTATTTCTCCGCTTTCCTTTCTCATGGAATCCCTTCGTCGTTCGGAGCGATATCGCCGAAGGTCCCACGGTTCCGGCGGCCGGAAGCGGCTTGTTATGACGCATGCGCTTGCTCCAGAGGCTTTCGACGTCATGTTGCGCCGCATGCGTGAGTATCGCGACAAGGTCGCGACCATGGATGATCGTACGCTTCGCTATCCCGTTCAGGATACGCTTCTTTCCAAGCTCGACGCCGCCATCGCCGCGGCCCGTGAGGACGACTGGATGCTGGCGAAGCTTTGTCTTAAAGAGGCGTCGGATCAGCTCTAGGCTTTTTTCGGCGACCTTCACGCCCCCGTACATGCCGTACGGGGGCTTTGCATTCAAAACGTTCAGGCATTACGCTTACGGCCATGACAAAACGATTCGTGCTTGAAGGCGCGGAATCCACGCGCAAGCTTTCCGTGGATTACTCGAACGCGCTGAATCAGGAACAGCGTGACGCCGTTCTTCACGGCGAAGGAGCCGCGCTCGTCCTGGCGGGCGCCGGTTCGGGAAAAACAACCACCATCACGTATCGCGTTGCCTACATGATCGAGCGCGGCACACCGCCATCGGACATTCTCCTGCTTACGTTTACGAATAAAGCGTCCCGCGAAATGCTGGAACGGGTGGAACGCCTGCTCGGGAGCGCCGTTCACGGCATATGGGGCGGAACATTCCATTCCATTGCAAATCGCCTGCTCCGCATGAACGCCGAACGGCTGGGGTATACGCCCGGCTTTACCATTCTCGATATGGAGGATGCGAAAGGTCTGCTGAAGGCCGTGTTGAAGGACATGCATATCGACATGACGCAACGACGGTTTCCGTCTCCGGCCGTATGCGCAAACATTCTTTCATATGCACGGAACATCTGCGGGAGCATTCAGGAAACCGTCGAGCTCAAGCATCCGTCATTTCGGGAACTGATTTCGGACCTTGAGGAGCTTGCACGCCGGTACGATGATCGGAAACAAAAAACAAACAGCATGGATTTTGACGATCTCTTGCAGAATCTTCTCCGTCTGCTGGAAATGCCCGATGCGGGCGCGTCGATTTCGTCGCGTTTTCGGTACGTGCTTGTGGACGAATATCAGGATACGAATGCCATTCAGGCGCGCATCGTGAACCGGTTCGCGCATGCGCACGGCAATGTATTTGTGGTGGGGGATGACGCGCAATCCATTTACGGGTTCCGCGGCGCGGATGTCCAGAACATTCTTTGTTTTCCTGAGGAACATGCGCAGGTTCGCGTATTCAAACTCGTCACGAACTACCGTTCTACGCCGGAAATTCTGCACCTCGCGAACGACTCGCTCCGGCATAATTTGGATCAGTTCGAAAAGGAGCTCGTCGGCGTTCAACGCGGAGGATCCAAGCCCGCCGTTATTCCCTGCGCCTCCGCAAAACAAGAGGCGCAGTACATTGCGGAGCAGGCGCTTCGTCTCCGCGAAGAGGGGACGGCGCTCCGGAATATGGCCGTGCTGTTCCGCGCTACCTCGCATTCCCAACAACTGGAGCTCGAGCTTTTGAAGCGGGACATTCCGTACGAATACCGCGGAGGATTGAAATTTTTCGAGCGGGCGCATATCAAGGACATTCAGGCGTTTCTCCGCGTATTTCAGAATCCCAAAGACGAGACCGCCTGGCGCCGCGTTCTTGTTATGCAGGCCGGCATCGGCGAGACGCTCGCGGGAGCCTTGAGCCGGCAGGCGATGACGCATGAACATTTTTCTGGCGCGCTTGCCGACCGCATGGACGGAATCGTGACGCCGCGCGCGGCATCCGGATGGGGAGAATTTCTCGCGATCGCCGGAAGCATGGTGACAGAAGCGCCGACTCCGTCGGCCATGATTCGGGCCGTGGCCGCCTCGAGCTATCAGCAGCTTCTCGAGCGCGAATACCCGAATTGGCGGGACCGGCTTGAAGATATCGAGCAGTTCGCCTTGTTCGCGGAAGGCTATGAATCGCTTGAATCGTTTCTCGCCGACGTGTCGTTATATGATGATGTTCTAGCCAAACGCGAGGAGTATGGGCCGAACGACGACGAACGCATGGTGCTTTCAACGGTGCATCAGTCCAAAGGGCTCGAGTGGGACACGGTTTTTATTCTCCATCTCGCGGACGGGGCGTTTCCGAACGGGCGCGCGCTTGCGGAGGAAAACGGTATCGAAGAAGAGCGCCGCTTGTTTTACGTGGCCGTAACGCGCGCCAGGCGGCGGTTGTTTTTGAGTTATCCGCTCACGATGGGGCATGATTCGCTTGTCCTGAACCGGCCATCGCAGTTTTTGGACGAGATCGACCCCAGACTCACGGAACGCATCGAGCTTGTGGATGCGTATCGCGCGAAGCCGCCACCCGATCACGGCTGGAACTGGGATTTGTCCGGGAGCGAGGACGTGATTGAGCTCGACGCGCTCGGGGAACCGAGGGCGTCCGCATCGAGCAGGACAGCGTGGAAGGCGTCCACGAAATCCGCAAACAAGCCTCCGCGCGAACTGCTTCCGCCCGTGTAAGCATGGATACACTCTTCTTGCTCCTCGCGCTTTTTGCCGCCGTCGTCCTCACGGCCGCCTATGCCGTGCACACATTCATCCAGCTCATCCGTCTGCACCGCGGAGCCGTTCCGTTTGTTCGGAGCGATCGTCGGCTTGTGAAAAAAATCCTTGATGAACAGCTATTACCGAAACAGGGAATGATTCTGGATTTGGGTTGTGGAGACGGAACGCTCCTGTTTGCTCTTGAACGATTCGGGTATGCGGGTCCGCTCATCGGGTACGAACACAGCATCCATCCATGGGCTTCCGGCATTCTTTGGGCAAGGATATGCGGATCGAACGTGCGATTGGTCCGCGGGGATGCATCGCATGCGCCGTTAGAAAAAGCGTCGGCCGTATATCTCTTTTTGCTCGAAGAGGCGCTTCTGCATCTTCGACAGCCGCTTCAGGCATCTCTTGCGCCCGGAGCGATTGTCGTCTCCGCCGAGTTTGCCGTCCCCGGATGGAATCCCATTCGCATCCTTCGTGCGCATGGCGTAACCTCGCGAGAGGCTCCTATTTATGTGTATCGTGCGGGGGAGAGTTGGGGGCAGGAAGTATAGGAAGCAGAAAGTCGTGAGTAGGGGCGCGGCATACTCGCCCTCGTGGAGTACGTAGTTGCGTAGGACGTAGGTCGTGAGTCGTGATGTATGGGCCGCGGGCCATGCGGTATGCGGGATGCACCATGCGGTATGCGGAAAGTGCGTAGTTGCGTAGGGGAGCATAATTCTCCCCGAACCCCTTTGCCCTTTGCCCTTTGCCCTTTGCCCTCAGCTCTTTTGCTAACAGCTAGCAGCTCCCACCTACAATCTTCCCCATAACCCCTGCCTTTAGCCCTTGCATCTGTCGTTCGTAGGCCCGTACGACAGTAGGTTTGTTGGTAAGCGGTGTTCATCCTAGATCCGAACCCCGTAACCCTTGATTTTTCATGTCTTTTTGATACGGTCACGGCCTATGCGGATTGCAAGGACGCTGTCACCCGGACATCCGGACCGGCTCTGCGACATGCTTGCCGAAACGATTTTGGATGAGTATCTCCGTCGTGACCCCGCGACTTCCATGCGCGTGCATGTATCGGGCGGACGCGGGGCTATTTTTGTGAGCGGTGTCGTATCGTCCAAGGCGGACTTTGATGTGGGATCGCTTGTCGTACGCACGGCCGCGGCATTGGGCGTTCGCAAACACGTGGAACCTTTCGTATCGCTCGAGTCGGTTCCAGGCTCCTTTGTGTTGGAAGCCACGAGATCCTCCCGCCCCATTTCCGTCACGGGATATGCCGCGGCGGAAAGCGAAGAATCGCTTCCCGGACATGTCAGTTTGTCGCGTCGACTCGCAAAAAAACTGGAAGATGCGCGCCAGCGTGACCCGGAATGGTTCTGGCTCTCGCCCTCGTTTGAAATTATCGTTGCCGAATCATATGGTCATCCGCCGATCATTCACGTGAATTGCGGACACGGGGAAGAGGATTTGGCGAATGTTCGCGCGCGAATCAAGCAACTGTTCAATGGGGAGACGAGCGGGATGGACGTACGCGTGAATCATAACGGGCCCATCCGTGCGAACGGGCTGGATGTTGATATGGGAAATTCCGGCATCTCCGCGGATCCGTATGGCAGCGGCATTTATATACGGGAATCCGTGATCGGCTATGACCCGTCCCATCCTGTAAAATTCGGTTCCTGGCTGGCGCGCGGTCTGGCAAGCATGACGCTTCGGCGCACCGGCTCCAAAGCTGTTATGGTGCAGGCAGTGTATTTGCCCGGCGAAAGCGCGCCCAGCTATCTTCGCGTCCGCAATGAACGAGGGGCAGACCTCGCTGATCCGACGGATGCGGATGGTATGCGCTATGCGAAATTGGCATCGATGCTCCGATACGGTCTGAACGCCGATGCTGCGCGCTGGGGATTTGCGGGAGAAGCGGGATTGCCATGGGAGCCGGTTGACCCCGGAAGCGCCCTCGACGCTTCTGCGTGATGTTTGTTACCCTTCGGCGATATGGTTGTGCCTCCTGTTATGAAAACGGCTCTGTGGGCCGCGGCACTCCGAGCCCGGTCGGCAAACGATCCGCAGTCGCTTGTCGCCGACCCGTTCGCTATACGCCTCATTGGTGAGGATGGGCTTGCGGAAGGCCTTGCGTATGAGCAGAAGCACGGGGCCGGCATACACATGCTCCGGCGGACCAGACTGTTTGACGATCTCATTCTCCGCATTATCGGGGAACGGTCTGTCGGCACGGTGCTTTATCGCATCGCTCACGTGGATCGAAATCGATTTTCCGAATGTTTTGAATTGGAAAGCGCAGGCGCTCGCCGGACATGATCCGGCATGCAAACTCATTCGCGCGCCTGCTGATCTTACAAAACCTCATGCCGTTCAGGAAGCCGTCAAAGATATTCCGACAGAAGGAAAATGTCTGATTGTCATGGAGAATCTTCTGCATTATTTGGACGGGCTCCAGACACAGAATTTTTTTCAGGATATCCGAAGCTTCGGATCGGCGAATATGGTGCTGGTGGATATCGGAAGTCCGGCATTGCCGACAAGCACCCTCGGAAAAGTCATGTTCGGAGAGCTGGAAAAAGCCGGGAGCCAGCGCGCGGGCATAGCCGACATTGCCGCCTTCGCCGGTCATGCAGGTTATCGTGTTCTGCAGTCGTTTCCTCTTTTTGCGCTCCGCGGGGCGCCTGATTCCTGGAAGGAAACCGCTCCGTGGTATGTGTCTCGCGCAAAACAGGATCTTCTGCGTATTGTTGTTCTTGAACGGACCTAATTCATTCATCCCTCTTCCTTCATGCTACGCTATCACTCTATGAACCGCATTGCCCTTCCATTCGCCATGCTTCTTCTTCTCGGTCAAGGATGCGTCCCATCGCGGCCCCAACCGCGCGGCATCCCTCCAGCCCCCCAACCTATTCAAGAATCTCTTCCATCTGTGACCACACCAAACACCCTTTCATTTCCCGGCGTCCTTCCCGCGGAACAGACCAATGCCATCGTACGCATAAAAACCCCGAAGGGCGATATTGTGATTCAGATACTTCCAGACGAAGGGCCGAACGCAGCTTCCAATTTTGCGTATCTTGTTGGCCAGCGTTTCTATGACGGCCTCACCTTCCATCGCGTCGAGCCTGGATTCGTAATTCAGGGCGGAGATCCCCGGGGGAATGGTACCGGAGGCCCAGGCTATAGCTTCGAGGACGATCCCGTGGGTTTGCCGTATGCCCGTGGCATCGTCGCCATGGCGAATGCCGGACCGAATACGAACGGTTCGCAGTTCTTCATTATGCTGGCAGACACGCCTTTGCCTCCCGCGTATTCCATATTCGGGAAGGTGATTGAAGGGATGGACGTGGTGGATCAGATTCGCGTGGGCGATGTCATGACCTCCGTCACGATCGATGCAAACGAGTAGGCGGGTCATGGCTTCCGACATGAGAAGAATCATTCGCGGCGCGCTTTTTGTCGCGGCAATTTTCCTCGCCGGAGGTATTGCGTTTTCGCAACGTACGGCGATTCGAGAGGCCGTCCGGCGTTTTCAGGAGCCTCCGCTGCCGGCGGAAGAGGCATCCCCATTTCCCCTTCCGGCGGAAGAAAGGAAGCCGCAGGCGCGCCCGGCCGAGGAGAGCGTAAAGCCTCCGCCACCGGAGGCGTCAGCGACGTCCTCTGCCGATATTCCGAGGGAAAAATTGCTTGCGGTTCCGTTTACGTCGCAGGCGCCGCATGCGAATTGGGATATGCCGTATCAGGAAGCCTGCGAGGAAGCGTCTGTTATTATGGTGGCCGCGTATTACGCACGCGAAAAGGGTATTATCGATCCGGATGAAGCCGATCGGCGCATTCGGAATATCGTGCGATTCCAGCAGGATCGGTATGGGTTTTATGAAGATACGTCAGCCACAGAGACCGCCCGTCTCCTTGAAGAGTATTATCCCGATCTTACGGCGGACGTTCTGTCCGTCCGGGGTCCGGAGGACATCAAGCGGTTTATCGCCATGGGCGTTCCGGTTATTCTTCCCGCAGACGGGAAGACGCTCCCGAATCCGCATTTCCGGAACGGCGGGCCTGTCTATCACATGCTCGTGGTACGCGGCTATACGGAAGATCGGTTCATTACGAATGATCCCGGGACAAAATTCGGTGAACGATTCCTGTACACCTATGACGGATTGCTCAACGCCGTCCATGACTGGAATAATGGTGATGTTGCAAACGGTGCGCCTGTGATGATCGTGATCCGTCCGCGTTCCTAATGTCTATGTCCTCGTCTGCATCCAGATACGGCCTTCCGCTGTTTCTCGCGATTGTACTTGGCATCGCGATTTCGCTTGCCTTTCTGATCCGCGTGAGAATAGACGTGCAGAGAGAAGCTCCGAATGCGGCGGCAGAACGCGCGCGTCCGTAATCGAGGTCGTCGGAACCCTCGGAGTTGTCCGGCGCGGTTTTGACACGTACAATGTCTTGTATGAAGCGAATGGCGATCCTTTGCACGGGGATTTTGCTCTTAGGAGCCGGATGCCTGCGTACGACCATCGGCGAATTGCGCGGCGTAAAAAAATACCAGCTGCCGCCCGTTTCCGAGTACGCCTTTCAGGATTCCTTTCTGCCGGAGGAAGAGCCGACAACCTCTTCTGATATCCTTCCTTTGTTACCGGAGGACCCCAATGTTCAGCCTGGGGAAATTGCGTCGGAATCGCAGAACGTCATTGTTTCGAGCGTCATCGCGCATTCGGAATTGCCGAATCCGTTCGTGTTGCTGGGCCGGGCGCGCGCGTTTGAAAACGTGGTTTACTGGCGCATCCGGGATGCGCGCCGGCTTGTCCTTGCTTCGGGACAGGCCATCACCAATGCGCCTGATGCGGGACGATTCGGCGCTTTCCGCATTCGCGCATTCATTGACACGCTGCCGGAAACGGACGGGGGAACCGTCGAGGTATTTACCCGGTCGCCACGCGATGGTTCCGAACAGGATACGGTGAACATCCCGGTGACGCTTTCCCGCGAGGTCACGATGCTTAAGGCCTATTTTTCTAACATCGAAAAGGATCCGGGAGCCGAGCGCTGCGAACAAGTCTATCCGGTTACGCGGCGCGTGTATCGCACGCAGAATGCGGCAGAGGCCGCCGCGCTGGAACTTCTCAAGGGCCCCACGGCTCTCGAACGCGGCACTGGATCCCGTACGTCGCTTTTACCGGGGACGGCGCTGCGATCCATCGTTTTAAAAGAAGGGGTGCTGACGGCGGATTTTTCACGCGATATCGTGTTCGCGCTTGCCGGTTCCTGTAATATTCAGGCCCTCCGCGCGCAGATTGAACAGACCTTCCTTCAATTTCCCACCGTTCAAGTTGTGCATATTCTGGTGGAAGGCGAGAATCTCGATAAACTTTTCAATCCATGAGCCCGATCATCTATGCCGGCGCCGCCGGCATTGCCGCCGCCGGCATTATGCTGTTTCTTTCCCATGTCGCGCCGTT
The DNA here is from genome assembly GCA_003576745.1 of Candidatus Uhrbacteria bacterium. GTDB lineage: Bacteria > Patescibacteriota > Patescibacteriia > 2-12-FULL-60-25 > 2-12-FULL-60-25 > 2-12-FULL-60-25. The sequence continues at coordinate 194,907 of QEVR01000001.1, forward strand.
CGCCGGAGCGGGACGGGTGGTAAAGGATACGGATACCATGCGGCTGTTCGGGCGGCAGTATAGCCGCCGCGAGGCGCATGTTGCGGGTATCTTGGTTCACATCGCCGCCTCGTTTTGTTTCGGCGTCCTGTACGCATGGAGCGTCTCGCTCGGCATTGTTTCGGGATACGGATTTTGGCCGTTGTCCGCGTACGCGCTTTTGCTCACCATTGTTGTCGGGGGCGTGCTTATGCCCCTCGAAGGGCACGGTTTGTTCGGCAGAAAGGAGGATCCATGGTTCGCGTTCGATCTTCTTCTCGCGAATATCGGGTGGGTTATTCTGTTTGCGCTCATTATCCGGCTCTTGCCCGTGTAGCTATGCGGATCTTTTCCGTCACGGAGTTCATCGAGCTGGTGAATGAAACGCTGCAGGCGCTTGGCACCTATGAGGCATTTGCCGTGGAAGGGGAAGTCTCCGGATATCGGGTGAATCAGGGGCAGTGGGTGACATTCGATCTGAAAGATGAGCGGTCTCTCGTGAATGTGTTTCTGCCGATATGGAAGCTCCGGACACCGCTTGAGGACGGCATGCGCATTCGCGTGGCCGGGACGGGCAGGGTGTATGCCAAGTACGGAAAATTTTCCCTTTCTGCCGAGCAGATAGAGCTTGTTGGAGAGGGCGCTCTACGCAAGGCGCTTGCGCTTTTGCGCCATCGGCTCGAACAGGAGGGGCTGTTTACCTCGGAGCGAAAACGCGAATTGCCCCGTTTTCCACGCCGTATCGCGCTTATCGCCTCTCGCGACAGCGCGGCCTACGGCGATTTTACGCGCATTGTCTGCGAGCGGTGGCCGCTTCTCGACATCCACCTCTACAATGTTCTCGTGCAGGGCGAGAGAGCTCCCGAGGATATCCGCCGCGCGTTGGCTGCCGTGCAGGCATCCGGCGAAGCGTATGACGCCGTCGTGCTGACCCGCGGCGGCGGATCATTCGAGGAACTCATGGCGTTCAACGATGAACAGCTCGCTCGCGACATTTTTGCCTCGCGCATACCCGTTCTGGCCGCGATCGGCCATGAGCGGGACGTCACGCTCGCGGAGGAAGCGGCGGACGTGCGCGGTTCCACCCCCACGGATGCGGCGCGACGCCTGGTTCCCGACCGGCGCGACGTGGAATATGAAATCGCGAGCCGCATACGGTCGATGTCGGATTCCTTGTTACGGCGTCTTCAGGAAAACCGCACCGCCCTTCACCGTATCCTCGAGTCTGGATCGCACTGGGCTTCTCGGTATCGCATTCAGGTAGACGCGTGGGCTTCCGCGACCGAGGGCGGTATGCGACAACTCCTCGAGTCGAATCGCGAACGGCTTCAGCATCTTACGCGCCTTCTCAAGGGTCTGGATCCTACGGCGGTGCTTGCGCGCGGATATTCCTTCGTTCAGGATACCCGCGGACGCGTCATTTCAGGCGTCAGCCGTCTTGGCAGGGGACAAGCTATTTTTGTCCGCATGAAAGACGGCACTGCCGGCGCAACGGTCAATGTCGTGAAGAAACAATTCTAACCCTATACGTTATGGCGAAGAAAAAAGTTGCAGGAGATTTCGGCGCGAACTTCAAGGAACTTGAAGACATCGCCGAATGGTTCGAGCGGGAAGAACCGGATATCGACAAGGGACTCGCGAAGTTTGAACGCGCCATGGAACTCGCGGCCCAATGCCGCGACGAACTGGCAAAGGCCGAGCAGAAGGTAAAGGAGATTAGGAAAAAATTCGGCGAGCATGATACCGTCTCATTAGATTAATATGCGCCTCTTTGTCCGTTGGGCCATAAACGCCCTCGCGATTTTCCTGGTTCCCATGATCGTTCCCGGCGTTGAAATTGCGAATTTTTATACAGCTGTCATCGTCGCGCTTATCATTGGACTCATCAATACTTTCATTCGTCCCGTTCTGCTGCTTTTTACGCTGCCGATTAATATTCTAACGCTCGGCTTGTTTACGTTGGTCGTGAATGCCCTGCTTTTTTGGCTGGCGTCCACCATTGTCAAAGGGTTTACCGTAACGGGATTTACGGCGGCATTTCTCGGCGCCCTGACTTTTTGGCTCATCGCCTGGGTTGGCAATGCCGTTGCCGGCACCAAAAAATGACTGATGCGGCATGGACCGCTTGTTTTTCATGAATCGCATTCCACCTGTATCCGGCATCGTCGTCCTCTCCATAGGAGGATCTCTCGTGGTTCCGAAGCAGGGAATCGACGCGGGGTTTCTCCGCGAACTTCGCCGATTCGTCCTCCGGCAAATACGAAGGGGGAGGCGTCTCATTCTCGTGGTAGGGGGCGGCCATACGGCGAGAGCCTATCAGCAGGCCGCCGTACGCATCGTAAAACTCCCGCCGGACGACATGGACTGGATCGGCATTCATGCCACGCGACTGAATGGACAGCTGCTTCGGAATATTCTTCGGGACGTGGCCCAGCATGTGGTTCTGAAGGATCCAACGCGTCCCGTAACATGGAACAGGCCCGTCCTCATCGCCGCCGGCTGGAAGCCGGGATGGTCCACGGATTATGTCGCCGTCCGTCTCGCGCACAGGTTCGCGTCCAAACTCGTTCTCAACCTTTCCAATATTGATGCCGTCTATGACAGGGATCCCTATCGCCACGAGGATGCGAAAAAGCTCGAGGCGATTTCTTGGAGTGAATTCCGCAAACTCGTAGGATCCTCATGGGAACCGGGGACAAACGCCCCATTCGATCCCATTGCATCCAAACGCGCCGCGGCATGGAAGATGACAGTTGTCGTTGCCGGGAAACGGCTCGCGAATATCGAAAAGGTTCTGGATGGCAGCCCGTTTCGCGGTACCGTGATATCCGAGTGATGAAGCCCGGGCATGCGGTTTTCGGCGCCGGCTGTCACTTCAGTTTCATTCTTGACGAAAAGGGTCGCCTCATGTATTGTTCCGCCAACATCCCAAGACATCGTGTCCGAAGACCGTAAGGCTCCACCACGTGGAGGTAATAGGCCGAATGGCCCCCTTACCGAGGCTTGTCCCGAAAGCGAGCGCATGCGCGTATTTCGGGACGCGACGTCCATTCCGGTTTTTGGCCGGGACGAACGCCCGCAGGACATGCCTGCGGGTGTTTTCAAAGGTCGAAAGAAACATAACGAATCCGCACAATATTTACGAATATACGAATCGTCGGGAGCGGGTAGGAGGGTTGTGCCATATGTCAAGAGTCTTGCATCATGCGAAAAGCCAAACGCTCATCGCCCATTGATCATCGCTGACTCTTCACGTGTACCCAAATCTTCCCGACGGACTCACGTATGCCGAAAACAAGAATCCAAAAGGAAACCATCGTATCCGAACTGTCTGACGCGTTCAAAAAGGCCGCGTCAGTGGCATTCGCCGATTATCGCGGACTGACCGTTTTGCAGGCGGACGAGATGCGGAAGAAATTCCGCGACGCCAACGTGGACTATCGCGTGGCGAAAAAGTCGCTGCTTACGCTCGCCGCAAAACAGGCGGGATACGATCTCGATGCAAAGCAGTTCAATGGCATGGTCGGCGCGGCGTTCGGCCGCGAGGATGAAATCGCTCCGGCAAAAATCCTTGGCGACATGGCCAAAGCCACCGAACATATCACCATCCTTGGCGGTATTTTCGAAGGGCAGATTGTCCCACAGGACAAGATGATCGCGCTTTCCAAGCTTCCGTCGAAGCAGCAGCTCCGCGGAATACTGGTGGGCACCATGTATGCCCCCGTATCTGCATTTGCACGCGTTTTGAACGCCATTCGAGAGGCACGCGAAGCGTCGGAGGTGAAATTAGCCGGAGCCCCGGCCTCTGAAGCGAAGGCGGAAGAATCCGCGCCGGCAGACGTTCCGGCCGCCGAAGCAGCCGTCGTCGAGGCCCCGAAAGCCGGAGCAGACGCCGCAGAAGCGCCTGCCGACTCTGCTCAGGAAAACGCAATGAATGAGACTCCTACAGCCTAACGAACAATCACGTATTACAAACTCCTATGGACGAAGCAACAAAAACCGAGGTTCAGGTTCCTGAAAAGTTCAAGAACCTTGTGGAATCCATTGAAAAGCTCTCTGTGCTCGATCTGTCCGAGCTCGTGAAGACGCTGGAAGACAAATTCGGCGTTTCCGCGGCCGCTCCGGTCGCGATGATGGCCGGAGGCGCTGCCGGCAGTGAAGGCGCCGCCGAGGAAAAGAGCGAATTCAACGTGGAGCTCGCCGAAGCCGGATCCAACAAAATCGGTGTCATCAAGGCGGTACGCGAAGCCACGGGCCTTGGCCTCAAGGAGGCGAAAGATCTCGTGGATGCCGCTCCGAAAGTTATTAAGGAAGGCGTCGCCAAAGCCGATGCCGAAGAGATGAAGAAGAAGATCGAGGAAGCCGGGGGTAAAGTAAATCTGAAGTAATTGAACAACAAAAACACCCTCCCGGCCGGGAGGGTGTTTTGTATGCATGAGACGTCGTTTTGCGCGTGAAAAGAGTGCGGATTCTTCGTTACCTTGCGCGCATCACGGCATGTTTGCGAGATCGGATGGTTCCGGACATGATGTCCGGCGGTTTCTACGGCAGAATCAATTCGTAGATGTTGTTCCCGTCGACGATGTAAAGCGATTTCGTTTCGATATTCACGGCGATATCCGTGGGGCCCGTAAAAGCAGGTGACATATATTGGGCCACGAGTTTTCCTTCTTTGGTAAACATGATCACGCGTTTTCCGGTTTGGTCCGCGATAACAATATACGGATTGTCCGCGTCCGTCCATATATGATTGCCGTTCGTGAGCGGGGGATCGATGGGAGACAGGGCGAAGCCGTCCTGTCCGCCGCCGTAGTATCGCGCAACCGATCCGTCGCGTTTTAGTATGTACACGTTGGAATCGATGGCGAGCGATACCGCATCATTCAGTTTTGCCGAGGAGGCTTCCAGATATTTTTGTCCGGCGCCGAAGCCACCAGAGGCATTCGGGTGGCGCCAAATCTGCTCCGTTCCGGGATCGAGGATGTACAAACGGTTGGCATACACCACCATGTCCGCCGCGGAGGCGGCTTCGGAACTGCCGAGCGACAGCTCGCTTACGTCTTTGGTGTCCAGGTTTACGGCAAGGAGTTTCCGTTTTTCCGTCATGAGGATGACGGACGTTTTTCCTTCGCCGGCGCCGATGATTCTTCCTGATTGTTCGGGCATGTCGATGGTGAAGGTTTCCTGCGAGGCGGGGTTGATGACCACGAGTTTTTCTCCGGATCGGTCGCTCACAATCAGCCTGCCTTTCACGACAAGAGGGGCGCTCAGTGCGCCGTCCGCCAGGCCGTCCGAAAGGCTATAGATGCGTTTCGGCTGATCAACCTTCACGATACGGCGGAGTTTTGCGCGCAAGCCTTCCGTTTGTGACCGCAGGCTGTCGATGGCCTGTCTCCGTTCGTCTTTTGCGGCATCGAGATTCGCCAGAATATCATCCGCTTCCGCGAGGCTCTTTCGTGCCCGGTCTTCGGAATACACCACCTCGCCCTCTGCACGCTCAATGGTATTTTTTGCCTGGTCATAGGCGCCGTTCCATGCCGCCTGCTCTGCCGCGACCGCACGCTGATGTTTGACTGCCGATCCGATAATGAGGATGCCGACAAGCAAAAGAAGAGCGCTCACCATGAGCGTCTTCCGTTTTTTGGAGATCCAGCTTCCGAATCCGTCATTCATGCCGCGCAGGCTCACCATGTTTGCAACATCGCGCGTTTTCTGGCGGCTCACAAGGCTCCGAAGTTTGCCGAGGAGCCCCAGCGGTCCGCCGACAATCGGTGCTTGCGGTTCGCCTTTGGACGTATCCGCATTCTGGGGAGCGATGGTCGGTCCGAGATGCTTGGTTGTTTCCGTTTCCGTCTTTCGGAGGTTCAAAATGCTGGCCGTGCTCCCGATGCGTTCCTTGAGCGTTTGTTGCGCAGGTTCTTCCGCAGGCAGTGAGGTGATGACGGTGGCCACGAAGTCGTCGGGGATGCCGCGCCGCTCCAGGTCTTGTTTGATCTCGAGCGATGCCGTGACGGGCGGCAAGGTGGTGAGCCGTTCCTTGATGCGCAATTCATTCCGGATTCGTTCAAAGTTGCGCGACCCTGCAATGAGAATGTCTCCCTCCTTAAAGTCCCCGCAGATGATACTCGAGAAAAATTTTTGCGGATCCACCTCTGGCGGCTGGTCGAGCGATCCCAGGAGGTCGAATGTCCGATAACTTCCATCCGTTTGTTTTTGGAGGAACATGTTCATGAGGCTTCCGTAACCGGCCATACACAAATGGTCGTCGGAAAGCTCGATGACGAAGACATTCATGCGATTCCAGTTGATCGGCGTCTGTGCCGTGTTCAGGAAATCTGCAATGGCCTGGTTTAAATTCTGTACGATCTTTTCGAATCGGGTCACGGGATCGTGCTCCACGCCTGATAAAAGATTTCTGGAATGTTCCGCTTCATTGTTCAGCGCGTCGATGAATTGATCATAAACATATCCAATGCTCTCGATGTCTGTGAGAACCAGAAGAATAGGGCCTCGCTTCATGGGGCCGGTGGATTCGAAACGAAAAATGCCGACGATTTTATCGTCAATTTGGCTGTTCGCGAATTCAATGTCGGTAATTCTGAACAGCGGCTTTTTCTGGCTCTTTTTTTGCATTTCCATGCTACGGGAAGTATAGGCGTCCATGCGGCAGACGTCGAGAGCCATTGAAGCAGTTTCGCAAGGGCAGAACCACCCCCTTGTCAAGAACTGAATGCCACGGCAGGATAGGGGTAGTCTATGCTCGAACACCTTTTTGGTTCACGGACTCGGGTAAAGCTGATTGCGCTTTTTTTGAGCCAGCCGGAGGATCCGATTTTTGTTCGTGAAGTTACCCGGCGCATCAATACGCAAATCAACGCCGTCCGTCGCGAGCTTGCCAATCTTACGACGTTCGGACTGATCATGGAGTCTCGAGATATTCCTGATGACGGGGAAAAGAAGCGTCCCGGCCTGAAGCGAAAATATTACAAACTGAACGCGATGTTTCCGCTTCTGCCCGAAGTGCGTTCGCTCATGACTAAGGCGCAGCTTTTGGTGGAACACAAAATCGATAAGGAGCTTCTTTCGCATGACGGCGTAAAATATGCGGCCCTCATGGGTGCGTTCTTGGGCTCTTCCGCTCCCGTTGATTTGTTCGTCGTCGGCTCCATTGATCGGACCACGCTTCAGCGCATTGTCGACAAAATGCAAAAGGCCGTAGGCCAGGAAATCAATTACACCGTTCTGTCCGTGAAGGAATACCAGTACCGGAAGGAAATGTCCGATAAATTCCTGTATAGTATTTTCGATGCGCCGAAAAACGAGGTCGTCAACCGGCTCGACACCGAATAGATCGAATATGTGGCTGTTCGTGGATACGAGCGAGCGCGATTTTGCGCGCGTCGCGCTCCTTGGACCCCGTATTGTGATACGAACGGCAACGGGAAGGGGACGCGTTCTCCATGCTCTGTCCGCCGTCCTCCCTGCGCGGCGATTGTCCGCCGTTTCCGGCGTGTGCGTGGTAGCAGGACCCGGGCCGTTTTCCGCGGTTCGCTCGGGCGTCCTCGTCGGCAATCTCCTCGCCCGCGTCCTCGGGGTGCCGCTTATGCGGATTCTCAAGGACGACGCGTCGGATCTCCGGCGGGTGCAAGCGCGGCTCCGCGAAGGGTATCTTCGTCCGGTGGCCTATGTTTCGCCCATCTACGATGCCGAGCCCAATATTACCTGCCGCCCATGATACATTCGATGAATGAACGCCTCATTCGATCCATTCCCGGCCTCCTTATTTGGACGACACTTCTTGGATCTCTCGTGTTTTCCTATCTCGCGCCGATTTGGGTGATCTATTTTATCATTATCTTTGACTTATACTGGCTTTTTCGTATCGTATATTACATTCCGTTTCTTTTGGTCGCTTGGTACCGTTACCGCAGGGACATACGGCGGAACTGGCAGGCCGATGTTATGCAGATCGAGGGATATGGCCGTATCCGTCATCTCATCTTCCTTCCCACCTACAGGGAAGATATCGGCGTTGTCCGGGAAACGCTTCGGAACCTTACGCGTTCGGCTCTGCCGAGCGACCGCATGATCATTTGTCTCGCAGGCGAAGAACGCGACCGCGAACGCTTCGCGGCCATCGCCGAGGCCATGAAGCGGGAATTCGGCTCTTCTTTTTTGTCGCTCATCACGACGGAGCACCCCGCGGATCTCCCGGACGAGATTCCCGGAAAGGGGAGCAATCTCAACTGGGCCGCGCATCAGATGGTGCCGGTCATTGAATCCCTGGGCATCCGTCCCGAAGACCTGATCGTGTCCTCCTTCGATATCGATACGCAGGCGCATGAGCAGTATTTTTCCTGCCTGACGCATACATATCTCACCGTCGCTGACCCTACGCGGAGCTCCTATCAGCCGATCGCGCTCTATAACAATAATTTGTGGGAAGCCAAAGCGCCGGTCCGCGTGGCTATGTTCGGCACCACGTTCTGGCTCTTGTCGGAGCTTGCGCGGCCGGAGAGAGCGCTCACGTTTTCTTCTCATTCCATGAGCTGGCGCATGCTGTTGGACGTAGGATTCTGGCAAAAAGACATCGTGTCGGAAGATTCGCGTATTTTTCTTCAGGCACTCGTGAAGTATCACGGCGATTACCGCGTGACGCCCCTGTATTTGCCCGTATCCATGGATTCCGTGGATAGCGTGAATTACGCGAGCTCGCTTCGAGCGCTCTATAAGCAAATTCGACGCTGGGCATGGGGCGTGGAGAATTTTTCGTACATGGTCGAGCATTTCCACAAAGACCGTATCATGCCGTTCCGCGTGAAATTCAGTTTTTTGTTCAAACAGCTTGAGGGTTCATATACTTGGGCCACGGCTCCCGTCATTATTACACTTTTAGGCCAGCTGCCCTTCTGGCTCGCATCGGAGCACTATCGATCCTTTGCTATTTTTCAGAATACGCCGTTTACGCTCCAGCGTCTTATGCAGCTTGCGCTCGTGGGGGTATTCGTCTCTGCCGCCTTAGCGCTCACGCTCCTGCCGCCCCGTCCGGCACATGTCCCGCGGCATCGGGCATTCGCCGTCATTCTTCTTCAGTGGCTTCTCCTGCCTGTTACCTTCGTCGTGTTCGGATCGATTCCGGCCATCGATGCTCAAACGAGATATCTTCTTGGCGGACGCTTCCGTCTGGGCTTCAATGTGTCGGCCAAGCGCAAGCTCGGCTGAGGCGTCTGCACTCCTCTTATGGAACCGGCCAAAACCCTTGTCGTAAATGTGGTGACGTGGAATTCTGCGCGTTTTTTGCCGCATCTGTTCGAATCGATCGCGGCGCAGACCACGAACGCTTTTACGGTGACCGTCGTGGATAATGCCTCGAGCGACGGTACGCTCGCATGGCTCCGGGAAAAGGCTCGGGGCGTTCCCGTCCTGAAGAATTTTCGCAATGGAGGGTTTGCGCGAGCGCATAATCAGGCCATTGCCTTTGCGCTTCAGCGCTGGGAAGCGGAAGGCGCGCTGGACCGGAAATACATTTTGGTACTGAACCCGGACATCCTGCTTGCGCCCACCTGCATCGCGCAGTTGCTTTCTTTTATGGATACGCATCCCGACGTGGATATGGCCGGGCCGAAGCTTCTCCGCGCCGATCGCCGGACAAATGAAGACGGAGAGATTGTCGATATCGAACGATCTTCTCTCATCGATTCCGCCGGCATATCTCTTTTGAAAAGCCGGCGTGTTATCGACCGCGGGGCGGGAGAAAAGGATTCCGGGCAGTATGATGGAGGAGAGCCGTTCGGCATTTCGGGAGCCGCCATGCTCCTCCGCGCGTCTGTGATTCCGAGCATCGTGCTCCAAAACGGCGAGGTCTTTGATGAAGATTTTTTTGCCTATAAGGAAGATGCGGATCTTTCCTGGCGTTTCCGGCTTTTGGGAAAACGCATCGCGTTCGTGCCCGGCGCAGTCGCGTGGCATCATCGAACCGCCCGCGCATCCCGGGGCGGCTTGATCGAGCAGTATGCTATTCGGCGGAATCGAGCATCCGTCATTATGAAATATTCTCGGAGAAATCAGTTATGGCTTGAGTGGAAGAACGATGATGCCGGAAGCCGCCTTCTGCATTTTCCCTGGATTGCGGCGGAAAAAATACGACGCGTCTGCGCCGCCACGCTGTTTCCGTCATCCGCTGTTCCCGCATTGTTTGAAGCTTGGGCGGGATTCGGACGCATGCGGCGCAAACGGAAAGAACTTTTGACCCGTCGCCGTTTATCCCCGGGACAGATCCGCGCGCTGTTCTCGTAATATGGCCGAAACGCCGAAGGTTTCTTTTATCACGGTCTGCTATCGCACGCCGAATCTCATCCGCGTCCTTTTGAAAGGAATCGAACGCGCGAATTTTTCTTTTCCGTTCGAATATTTTCTTGTGGATAACGGGCAAGACGGGACAGCGGCGATGGTTCGCGAGCGTTTTCCGTGGGTGACGGTGCTCGCCCCCGGCGCGAATGTGGGGTTCGCACGGGGGAATAATCTGGCATTCCGGCGCGCCGCCGGAACGTATTGCATGCTCGTCAATCCCGACCTAACCGTGTTCCCCGGGCAAATGGAGGCGCTGCTGGCATTCGCCGATACCCATCCCGATATCGGCATGGCGGGCCCGCGCATCGAGAACCCCAATGGCACGCGGCAGGAAACGTGTACACGGTTTCCGACTCCGCTCACGCCGGTATGCAGCCGCACCGTTCTCGGAAAACTCCCCTGGGGCCGTTCCGTCATTGACAGATATCTTATGCGCGATATTCCGCATGACGAGCCGCACGACGCCGACGGCCTGTACGGATCCGCCATCCTCATCCGTCGTTCCGTCCTTGAGGATGTCGGATATTTCGACGAAGGATTCTTTATGTACTATGAGGATGTGGACCTGTGCCGCCGCGTGTGGGAGCGGGGCTGGCGGGTCACGTATGCGCCGGTAGCCCGATTTGTGCATTATCACCAGCGCGAAAGCCTGGTTCGCACGCCGCTGGACCTGTTTACGAACCGCCTGCTACGCATTCATATCGCAAGTGGTGTACGATACTTCTGGAAATACCGGAATACGCCGTTCCCGGCGCGCCGTATCGTATCCGAACGATCCGTCGAAAGCGCACAGACGGCGCCAACAGAAACGCCGTCATCTCTATCTTAAGGGACATGGCGACATGATTCTTGAGGGGCATGCCTACGAATAAACCTCCAAAAAGGGAAAGTCCGAATTTTTTAACCTGTCCCGGGGTTCCTGCATTGTCGTCTCCCGATTCCTCATCTCCCGCAGCTCCCGCGTCTGACGCATCTCTCCCGAAGCCGTATCCGCCTTCTTTGGACGCGGCGACGAGGGCGCCCGGTATCCCTGTTGTTTTGTCGAGACGTCGAAAAGGGCGCAACAAACCCCTCCTATGGATCTCGCTCGCGCTCATGCTGCTCGTCGCCATTGCCACGGGTCCGGCTTTGTTTTCGCTGGGGAGGGCGGGGGTATCCGCCCAGTCGGCCAAACAGGCCGTAACCCGCATGCAGACGCGCATGGAGGCGCGCGATTTTCAGGGAGCGTCCCGGGAACTCGACACGGCCTATACGTCCCTGCTCACCATGAAAGACGCCCTGCGCGGCGTGGGATTTTGGAGGGATGTTCCCGGCATCGGAACGCAAATACGCGCATTGGAAGACGCCGCGTCGGCCGGTGCGGAAACGCTGGATGGCGTGCGGGGCATTGTCGCTGTCGCCGCGCAAATACACGACATTGCGAGCCATGCCGAGGCGCTGACAGGCGAGCTGGGCGCCGGCGTGGATACGAGCAAATCATTCGAGGCGCTCACCGCCCAAGAAAAACGATCCATTCTTTCGCGTCTCGACGCCGCATTGCCCGACATGCGCGCGGCGCAGGCGAAAATCGACATCGCGCTCCAAACATATGAGCGCATTCCGCAAAACGAGCTCGTGGCGCCGCTTCGAACCGCGCTTGCTCCCGTCACGGAACTGCTCCCGAAACTCAAACGGACGCTTGATGAGGCCGTCCCGTTGCTCGAAGTCATGATTCCGCTTGCCGGGTATCCGGAACCCGCCGAATATCTTATTCTCCTGCAAAATACCGATGAAATCCGCCCGACCGGAGGCTTTATCGGTACGGTTGGAAAACTAACCATCGACGGCGGAGATATTCAGCGTTTCGAATTCGACGACGTATATAACATCGATAATCCCGCGTCCGGTTCGTGGAAAGAACCGGCACCAGAGCCCATGACAACATGGCTTCGCGTGCCAACGCTGTTCTTTCGGGATGCCAACTGGTCTCCGGATTTCCCCACCTCGGCCGAAACGCTTCTGGATTTTTATGTACGTGAGGTGGAAATCGGCACAGGCGCGAGGCCGCAGGCACCGAATATCGTTCTGGCATTGAACCCGCCACTGTTCCGCGAGCTTTTACGCATAGTGGGTCCCATTACCATCGAGAACTTCACCTTCACCGCGGACGATTATTTCGACATTCTCGAATACCAGGTGGAAGTCGGATTCCTGGAGCAGGGTATTCCGAGGACGCAGAGGAAAGCCCTCATTTCCAAGCTTGGGGATGAGCTTATGGCGCGACTACTTAAACTCCCGGTATCTCGATGGCCCGAACTCCTTGATCTCCTGACCAGGTCGCTCGACCAAAAACAAGTAATTGTATACGCGCGCGACCCTCACACGCTTTCGCGGCTCGATCAGCTCGGTTGGACTGGGAGGGCGCTTCCCGCCCGAGGCGACTTCATATGGATTGTGGACGCGAATCTTGCCGCCTTAAAGACGGACGGCGTCATGGATAAGCGCGCGGAATATTCGCTGGATGCCACGGATCCGAATAATCCCATTGCGACTCTTCGCCTTCGCTACACGAATAATGCTCCCGGATTTACGGAGTACAGATATACGCGGTATCGGAGCTATACCCGCGTATATGTACCGGACGGAGCAGAGCTTCTTTCCTCGAATGGCGCCATGAAAAACGATCGCGTGTTCGGCGGACGCGTGGATGTTATGCGGGAACTCGGGAAAACCGTATTTGGCGCATTCTGGTCCATTGAGCCGGGCCGCACGCAGGATCTCGTTTTTACCTATCGTCTGCCCGCATCTGTCGGAAGGCAAATACAGGAGGGGGCATATCGTCTTGACTGGCAAAAGCAACCAGGGAATGATACGGCCGAATGGACGATGGACATCGCCTTCGGAAAACCTCTTAGGAGCGCTTCGCCGCCGGAAGACTCCGAGGATCACGGAGACGATCGATACCGCTTTGAAACGCAAAGCCTCACAGATAGGTCCATTGACGTCGCCTTTTGAACACTCAAACGATTCAACCTCATGTTCGCCAAAAAAATTGGCATTGATTTGGGCACCACAACGGTTCTCGTCTACATGCCGAAAAAGGGGATTATCATCAATGAGCCTTCCGTGGTTGCTATTTCGGTTGTCGATAAAAAAGTCCTCGCTGTCGGCAAGGAAGCAAAAGAAATGCTTGGGCGCACGCCAGACACTATCGTGGCAAAACGCCCCCTGAAAGACGGGGTTATCGCTGACTATCGGACAACCGAAGCCATGCTCCGGTATTTTATCAATAAGGCTTTGGGAGGCATGCGTCTGTTTCGCGTGGAGGTCATGGTAGCCGTTCCGGGGGGAATCACCTCTACCGAGCGACGCGCCGTTATCGATGCGACCATCTCCGCGGGAGCGAAGGCGGCATACATCATTAAAGAACCGGTGGTGGCTGCAATTGGAGCCGATATTCCCATTGGTTCCGCATCCGGGCACATGATTATCGACATTGGCGGCGGCACGTCGGAAATCGCCGTGATTTCCCTCGGCGGCATCGTTTCTTCTTCATCCATCCGTATCGGCGGCAATAAGCTCGATACGGCCATTATGGAGCATATCCGCCGTAAGTTCGGTCTCGCTATCGGAGAGCGGACCGCGGAAGAAGTAAAAATCCAAATCGGTTCCGCCCTGTATCTTGAAGATAAGCTGGAGATGCAGGTAAAAGGCCGCGATATGGTATCGGGACTGCCGCGCATTTCCACTATTTCGAGCGACGATATTACGGATGCTATCCAGCATGAGCTGCAGGGAATGGTGGAAGCCGTAAAGGACGTCCTGCACAATACGCCGCCGGAATTGTCCGCGGATGTTATGGAAAAGGGGATGGTGCTCTCCGGCGGCTCAGCGCAGCTCCGGAATCTCGACAAACTTTTTTCGGAAGCTACGGGCGTCCCCGCATTCGTCGCCCAGGATCCCCAGCAGTGCGTGGCTCGCGGCACGGGCATTGCGCTCGAAAATCTCGACAGCTACAAGCGGAGTATTTTTTCATCATAGAATGTTTTTCGGAGATATATTGCGTTCATCGCGATGTTTGATAAGGTTGTCCCGGAGGTTGGTTTTTCATGAATGATGTACATGTCCGCATCCGTTCCTTCCTACATACAAAGCAATGTCCGTGCGCTTTTGGCGAAATCGCCGAGGGTGTCTGCCTCGATGCCGCGACCTTGCGAGTCGAACTACACACCCTCTGCAGAGAAGGATTCATCGAAGAGATCGGTGAAGATTCTTTTGTCTGCCTGCATGAAGCGGATCAGAAAATTGCTCCGCGTGTTGCGGAGAACGGCATTGTTCACGCATGATCGCGCTTCGCGATACATGCGAAAGCCCCCGCCGTCGGCGAGGGCTTTTTCGTGAGTCAGGGGACAGGAAGGCTCATCCCCGAAGATAAGGGATACAGCGTCAGGCGAAACCAGGCGCTGTCCCGCACCGGTTCGGTGCCGGGGACGATGGGCAGGAGCGCAGGTTTTGGCGGAGGAGCGGAAAGGCGAAGTAGAAGATCGGCCGGCATCGGACCGCCGATGTTGCGCAGGAGAAGCATGGGCGCCGGACCTTCAGCGTCGTCGAAGGCATACGCGTACCCGCGTGTTCCATTCGCGCCTCCATGCCACATGTGCGCCCTCTGGTACGCCTCGATGCGCGCCATGCGCAGGGCGTCATGCAGCTTCGGAAGGAATCGTCGCGCAAAGGCTTCCGTGTCCTGTGCCGACACGTGATAGGGCAGGCGATTCGGCTCGGGGTCGAGCGGCGGCGTATACGCGTTCGCGCGGGCGGGCATGCAAACGAAGCAAAGAAGGAACATGGCTACAATCATTTTTCGGTTCATGGTTTCCTCCTTGGCATACGGAAAAGGGCGAAGGTCGCCAGTATACTCGCCGGATCGTTCACGTTCAACCGCTATTCCGTGTGTTACACTTCACTTCATGCTCATCGGTATTGACGCGACCCGAGCCAATAAACCCGAAAAAACGGGCGTAGAATGGTATGCATGGCATCTTATTCAGGAGATGAAAAAGCTTACCGTCAATGACGGGAATTCCTGGGTGCTCTATACGCGCGAGCCGCTCCGCGGCGAGCTTTCGGCCCTTCCGGAAAACTGGTATGAGGTTCGAGCAGGCTGGCCCCCAAGACGGCTGTGGACGCAGGTACGATTGTCTTGGGAAATGTGGCGACGGCCGGTGGATGTTCTTTTTGTGCCGGCACACGTTTTGCCCTCCATTCGTCCGGAAAAAAGCGTTGTCACGGTTCATGACGTTGGGTTCCGCCGGCATCCGAGACTCTATCAGCGCGCGGATATCGAATACCATGAAGCCAGCACGCGGCATTTGGCAAAAACCGATGCGCGTATTATCACCGTTTCGGAGTTTTCGGGGAAAGAGCTCGTGGAGTTGTATCATGTGGATCCGAAACGCATCGCCATTATTCCGAATGGCATCGATCATGAACGGTATAAGCCCGCGACCGACCGTTCGGCGATTGACGCCGTCCTCACGCGGTTGCAGATTCCGACGCCGTATTTTTTGACGGTGGGCAGGCTGGAAGCCAAAAAGAATATCGTCAATATCGTAAAGGCATTCAATGCATTCAAGGTGCACCGCGGCCTTGGCGATCCCACGCGTCTCGTTTTTGCCGGCAAGCCCGGGTATCAGTATTCCGTCATCAAGAAAGCCATCGAAGCATCGCCCTACAGGGATCAGATTATCGAGCTCGGCTATACAGACGAAAACGATCTTCCGTCGCTTTTCTCCGGCGCCGTGGGCCTTATCCATCTGTCATGGTATGAGGGCTTCGGTATTCCGCCGGTGCAGGCAATGGCATGCGGCTGTCCCGTTATCGCCTCGAGCGTCGCATCCCTGCCGGAGATTATCGGCGCGGAGAATGGGCTGTTCGTTTCGCCTGCGGAACCGGATCAGGCGGCTCGGGCCATGGATAGACTGCTGAATGAACCCGCGCTTCGGCAATCGTTGTCGAGCAAGGGGATGCAGCGGGCCGCCATATACACCTGGAAAAGCGCCGCGGAAAAAACCATTCCCGTATTGACGCAATGGGTCGTGTAAGGTGAATTGTTGCATATGCTTGACCGCCTGGCGCGGCATCTTGCGGATGCGGGTCTCGGAGAAAAAGAGGCCCGTGTGTATTTGGCGCTGCTTGGTTTGGGAACGGCCTCTGCGCAGGACATCGCCGCACATTCCGATGTTCATCGTGCCACAACCTATCTTGCTCTGGAGTCGCTTAAGCAGCGCGGGCTCGTGAAAGCATCCGACCAGAACAAACGGACGGTTTTTTCCGCGGAACATCCAGAACGCTTGCGAGATCACGTTCGGGAAGAGCTTCAGCGCGCGCAGGAAAAAGAACGAAACGCCAATGCATATCTCCCGGAATTGGAGGCGCTGTTCCGGGCGCCTGCGCAAAAGCCCGTTGTCCGGTATTTTCAGGGAACCGAGGGTCTCCGCGCATTCCGGGAAGCCCTCGCGAATATCTCCAGTGAACGTTGCGATGCGTTCATCCGTCTCGATGATTCTCTGCGCGCTATCGCAGACGAGGGGAGCGATGCGCGTTTCGAGAGCTTTCGAAGCAAGCTGAAATTCCGTTTCTTGTATGTGGCGGAAGCAGGAACGCCGCTTCCCGCATTTCCGGATATCTATCGTTCGCGTATCGAAACGCGCATCATTCCGTTGCCGCCGTTCGAATTCAGCGGGGAGATCGGTTTGCTCGATCATGTCATGTATTTCGTCTCCGCATCTCCCGACATTGTTGGCTGCGTCGTGGAGAGTCCGCATGTTGCGGCGCTCTTTCGCGCACAATTCGACCATGCGTGGAAATACGCCGCTTCCCAGTTGTCCAAAAAGTGAAGCGCTCCGGCCGAAGCCGGAGCGCGTTGGAGGGCGTCCCGATGGGATCGGGACGCATGCAGGCAGGAAGTCAGGCCGCGCCGACGGAAAAGCGTCGTGCTACATGTTGGCCTGGACACCAAACCTGATACGTATAAAGGCCCATGCATCCGCCTGGACCGACGCGCAAAATGCGCGGCCACATGGCGATGGCAGGGGTTTGCGTGGGTGAGAAAGACCGGGAGTACCGCGAGGCATGATGACGCGCGGAGTCCGGCCGTACGATTGAGCCCGTAAGGCCCATGGCGTTCCCTTTCTGCTCCTCTCTGGGCCTCCTTCGGGGAGGCGCCGCTTATCGTCGTGTAGGTTCGATAAGTCTTGGAAATATCCAAGGTTGCATCAGAGACTATTTCGGCGTACGCCTATTTTAATCATAACATGAACTTTTGGCTGAATTCTGTGGATAGATAGACAATCGTATATGTTTTTTCCTCCTGTGCGGTAAGAAAGACATTTTTTGGCTCAATAGAGAGTCATTTTAAGATTTTCAGATAGGCTGTCTAGTACCCTTGACAAAATGCGGCTTTTCTGCTATATTTTTCGGTTCATCTTTTGCGCGAATCGCGTGAAATGGGCCGGCCCTGGATACCCCGGGTCGTGAGGAGAGATCTTTTGACATTAGCCCGCGGAAGAGACCGCGGAGAAAGACAGAGGAAGCAATGAAGACGATGGCTATCGTTGCCTTTGCCGTACTCGCCGCGGTCCAGACGGGCTGTACCGGGTACGCATTCAATGCTGCGGAGGATGCGCCGGAGGAAACCGGCGGCGCGGCCGGACAGTCTGCTGCAGGCCAAGCCGGCATCCCTTCACTGGGAGGTATGGGCGGCTTGTCTGCCGGAGGAAGTTCCGGTACCGGCGGTTCGCTGGGCAATCCGCCGCACCCATCCACGGGTGGAACCTCTTCATACGGAGGAAGCGGCGGTACTCCAGGTTCGGGCGGAACCTCGATCGGCGGTTCATCCGGCATCGGCGGCATTCCGTCCACCGGCGGCGCGAGCGGTTCGTTTGGGAGCGGCGGCAACTCCGGATCGTATGGCACGGGAGGGACATCGACAGGAGGCTCTTCCAGCGTCGGTGGCAGTTCCGGCTCTCCGTCAACCGGCGGCACCGGAGGCGCAACTTCCTGCACGCAAGGAAATTGCAGCGGCTGTACGAGCTGCTGGAGCCTGTGTCAGTGCCTCGGATACGACGGTATGTGTCCGCAGCTCTGCGGCACTTCGTCGACCGGAGGGAGCGGCGGCACGTCTGGTTCGGGAGGAACCACATCAACCGGTGGAAGCGGCGGCAACTCCGGATCTTCTGGCTCTGGCGGTACGTCGACCGGCGGAGTCTCCGGTACGGGCGGGAGCGGAGGATCGAGCGCGACGGCAAAGAAGCTCTCGATCATCTTCGATACGGCTTCGGCCATGTCGAACTTTTTGTTCACGCACATGTCGGACGCGGGAGGATTTTTCTTCCCCGGCCAGGCATGCGAGGGAACGGGGAGTACCCGCATCTGTTCGGTGGAGATCGAGCCCTCCTTCCGTTGGGACTTTTGGGCCTATACGGGCGCTACAGGCGACAGCCAGTGGAGTCCGGGCCTCGACTGGAACACCAATGCCTGTAAGTCCTTCGCGGCCGTGCAGGTAAAGGAAGGTTCCGCAGAGGTCCCGTTCCGGATGGAGAAGGTTGGCAGCGGCTGTCACTTCGTCATCGAGTACGGGGCTTCAAACACCTCGGATTCGGATGGCGACGGCTCGCCGGACTCTTCGGACTGCAAACCGCACAATCCCTCCGCTCTTCCGGGTGGCAAGGAAATCTGCGGGAATGGTCTCGACGAGGATTGCTCTGGCGGCGACGCGTTCTGCGGTGGCGGCTCGAGCGGTTCCGGCGGTACGGGTGGCACAGGCGGTACGGGTGGCAGCGGAGGAAGCGGCGGCGGGAGCAGTCTCACCGACATGACCTTCGATGTCTTCGGCCAAAGCGGGAGCGGAACCTTCATGGCCATCGCGCCCGTATTCAGTAGCACCGGCTGTTCGTCGCAATCCCTCAAAGATCCCGTGTCGAACAGCTGGGTCGGCGCCGCACGATGCCAGCTCAAGGTGGACCGGAGCCAGAATCTGGAATTCAATGTCCAGGTGAACAACACATGGGCCACCGGGTACAGCACGCCGGGAACCTGTCAGAAGTATCTCCGCGTGTATGCGTGGACGAACTTCTGCTCGGACAGCAATCAGACCGGCTGCTATCCCGCCGCCGACTATGACGATTCATCGTCAACGTCCTTCCCCCAGCAAATGTGGCACGCTTACGCGAACAATACGTGCCATATCTTCCTTCCGAAGCTCTGAAGAACTCGTTCGCACTCGCCCCCGCATTCCAAGGATTCATCCAAGGAGTGTCGGGGGCTTTGCTTTGGGGAAAGTAATTCGCTTTTGATGTTAGCAAAATGGAACAGGGCAAAGGGCTAAGGGAACGGGGTTCGGGAGAATTATGCCCCCTACGCAACTATGTCCTACAGGGCGCGGCATGCCGCGCCCCTACATCCTACTCCCCACACTCCCTATTCCGCATCCTACGCACCACGTCCTACGTACTTTTCGCATCCCGCATGGCTCAAGGCTCACGGTCCATAAATTGCTGTCCAACATACTTTACATATCAAACATGATTTTTTGCTCTGTCCAGCTGTTTCGGGAACAATTCAATTTCTTGGTCATATAATGTGCTGCGGATTCATTCCCATCGTTTTTGGCTTATTTGTTGAATACTCTTGACAAAAGCCAAAAATAATGATGAACTCGCTTCTTACCTTCGTGACCCAAATGTCGCGGATTTGTATTCAGAAACTCCTTAAGTAGGGACGGGGCGGGGTAAGACGAGCTCGTTCGACAACTTAACCGGTTTGCCATGGTGGCAGGCCGGCTTGACCGCAACCTTCCAACAGAACTCCAAACCCTCCGGAGGTCCTCATGAGTTCGAACGGAAACCGAGTGGCGGGGCGTGCCTGGAAATGGATGTTCCTTTCCAGCGTTCTCCTCGCGGCGGCAACGGGCTGTGTGGCCGGCAAAGATGCCGGCGACAATGGCTCCGACACCGCCAGCCGTACCCAGAATCTGGATACGGATGACGACGGCATTTTGGACTGTTCGCAGTCCTGGCTGTCCTACGCCGACACGGGTTGCACGCCCGTGGACAACTGTCCCCTGAATCCCAACAACAACCAGCTCGACTTCGATCTGGACGGGGACGGGGACGCCTGCGACGCCGATTTGGACGGCGATGGCGTGAACAACTGCGTGGATGGCGCGCTCTACCCGTGCTCGGACACGAGCTCGGGAAGCGGCCGCACCACGCCGTCGACGGATTTGGACAACTGCATGTTCGTCCCGAACGCAAGCCAGGTGGACACCGACAACGACGGCATGGGCGATGCCTGCGATCCCGACAAGGACAATGACGGGATCACAGACGCGGACGACAATTGCCCGACCACCGCCAACCCCAACCAGGCGGACAAGGACAATGACGGACAGGGCGACCTGTGTGACTTCGACACCGACAACGACGGCGTGTGCGATCCCGGCAACCCCCAGGTGGGCTGCGTGGGCTCGGACAACTGCCCCACCATTCCGAACGCCTTTCTCACCTGCGTGCCCGGCGACCCCAATCAAGGGGATGCCTACTGCGCCATGTTCGGCAGCGGCACCTGCGGCGCCGACAAGCGTTGTACCACGCAAATGGACAACGATGCCGACGGCTTGGGCGACGTGTGCGATCCCGACGACGACAATGACGGGGTTCTGGACAGCCAGGACAACTGTCCGCTCGTCGCGAACGCAAACCAGGCCGACACCAACAAGGACGGCGTGGGCGATGCCTGCTCCGACGACAAGGACGGCGACGGCGTTCTGGATGGCAAGGACAATTGTCCGCTCGTCGTAAATCCGGGTCAGCAGGACACCAACCACGACGGCGTGGGCGATGCTTGCACCAATGACAAGGACGGCGACGGCATCGCGGACGGGCAGGACAACTGTCCGGACGTGGCGAACAACAGCCAGCTCGATTCCGACTCGGACGGCATGGGCAATGCCTGTGACGCCGATGACGACAATGACGGCATCCTCGACGTGAACGACAACTGTCCGCTCACGCCCAACCCTTCGCAGGCCGACCTCGACAATGACGGATTGGGTGACGCGTGCGATACGGACGATGACGGTGACGGCGTGCCCGATGCCACGGACAACTGTCCCTTGGTCGCGAATCCCACGCAGGCGAATGCCGACGGCGATGCCTTCGGCGACGCGTGCGACGACGACAGCGACAATGACGGGGTTTGCAACCCCGGCGTCACGAGCTCCAGCCAGTGCACGGGCACGGACAACTGTCCCTTGGTCGCGAATCCCACGCAGTCGAATCTTGACGGCGATGCTTTCGGCGACGCGTGCGATCCGGATGCCGACGGAGACGGAGCGAACAGCCCCGCTTTTGGCGGCAACGACTGCTGCGACACCGGTCAGGAGTCCGGGCAGGGTCTGCGCATTTGCAATACCGTGGTGGCCTCGAGCATCAACCCGAGTGCAACCGAGGTGTGCGATTTGCAGGACAATGACTGCGACGGCGTCATCGACGACGGCGTAGACGACGACAAGGACGGCTGGGCCGATGCGGCCACCGGCCTTTCGTGCCCGAGCCCCGGCGGCGCCGGCGACTGCAATGACAACGATCCGTCCGTGCATCCCACGGCTGGCGAGCTCTGCGACGGCAAGGACAACAACTGCAATGGCTCGGTGGACGAGGGTTGCAGCGGCGGTCCGAGCGCGGAAATCTGCGACGGGCTCGACAATGACATGGACGGCTTCGTGGACGAAGGCTTCCCGTGCGTGCAAAACACCACGGGGCTTCCGTGCACGAGCGTCTGCGGCACGGCCGGCACCAGGAGCTGCTCCGCGACCTGCACGTTCATGACGTGCATGCCGCCGGCAGAGGCCTGCGCCAACGGCATCGACGATGACTGTGACGGTCTCGTCGACTGCCTCGACCCGAACTGCGCCGGCTATCCGGGCTGTTCGGGCGGATGCTCCGATTCGGACGGCGACGGGTACTATTTGCAGGCCGGCTGTGGAACGCCACAGGACTGCAATGACGGGAACCCGAACGTGAACCCGGGCAAGACCGAGGTGTGCGGCAACGGCATCGACGATGACTGCAACGCTCTCACGAGCGATGCATGCAGCGGCAGCGCCAATGTGCATATCAAATACGATGCCACGGGCTCCGGCTCGGCCTTCGCCCTCGCAGGCGGCGGCAACATCCACATCGAAGGCTGGTATGGGAGTACCCCGTGGGGCACCATCTGCACCGACACCAATGCGGCTCCGCTCGTGTTCGACTGCGACGTGAGTCTGCCGTCGGGCGTGTTCGTGGAGTTCCAGGTGTTCCTGCAGACCGCGGGCGCGCCGGGCGGGTATTCCTACTGGGGCGACCAGAGCTACACCACATGGGGCGGCAAGGGTTCGCTTCAGGGTGTGGTCACCGTTACCTCGGGCGGATCTCCGCGCGTGGTTTCGCTCGTGCAGGCGCCTTCGTACAGCAACCCGAATCCGGCAACCACCGGGGAGCCGGGCGAGCTGCTCACGTACAACGGGCGTTTCACCCCGTAACGCGGGCGCAATACAGGGCAGGGGAGTCCGGAATGTTCCGGGCTCCCCGCCCGCTCTTTCTCTCAAGAGCCGATACATTCGTGTCGGCTCTTTTTTATGCCATTTCGCGCGTCGCCAAACATCCTTCGGGCGCATGCGCGTTTCCGCTCTTCCGCATGATACACTTTCCTTACGCATGCATTCTTCGGAACATCAGGCCGTCCATGCAAAAACCCACAGCCTGCAAACGCTCGGCTGGGGAATGTTTGCGATTCTCATTGTCGCGGCGGTTTTTATTTCATCCGGTATGCCTTTGGGAATCGTCACCATCTTGGGGGGCATTGCGGCGATTCTTTTTGCCTTTACGTATCCGTATGCCGCCTTCGGGCTTTTTGTGGCGCTTATTCCTTTTTTGGGACTGTTCGTTCACTTGCCGACAGGGTCATTCGCCATCGGCGAACGGGCATTCGGCGGCGCCATCGATGTGTTGGTGGGAGAGGTCGTCGCCATGGTGCTTATGATCTCATGGGGGCTCAAGGTTCTCTTTCTCTGGGTCAGGCGGCATGACGTAAATTGGAAGCCTTGGCTGCCGCTCCTTTTGCCAATGTCAGGAATTCTCCTTGCGCATCTTGCGTCGGTATTTTCTTCATTTCAGCCGGATCCCGTTCTTGTTTTGAAATATACGCTCCGGCCGGTTTTCTGGTCGTATTTGTTGTATGTGGCGCTCACGGTGAATTTTATACGATCTGCGCGGCGCCTGCGCATGGCGCTCGGCATCGCCGCGGGGACGGGGATATTTATGGCGGTTCTGGGGTTTTTATCGTTCGGTCTTACGGATCAGTCGGGACAGCTCTTGCCCCGTGCGCGCCCTCTTCCCATTTTCGGCACGCATGCGCTGGGGGAAAATCACAATCTTCTCGCCGAATGGCTGAGCGTCACGATTCCGTTTACTATCGCGCTCATGTATATGGCGCGCGGCCGGGCACGGCGTTTGTTGGTGGTCGCGGCGATATTTCAAACGGCCATCGCCCTTCTTACCTTCGCTCGCACCGTGTGGATTGTGCTGTTGTTCGAGGCCGTTCTGCTCGGCTGGTTTGTGTGGCGTGAACAATTAAAGCGCTACGCTTCCGCCGCGCTCATCGGCCTGTTGCTTCTGTTGCCTCTCGGGATTTCCATGATCGCGTTTTCGAGCACGCCGCTCGTGCAAAGCTCCACATCCACGCGTCTCATGCTTTCGGAAATCGCGTTTAACACATGGATGCAGAGTCCATGGATCGGGGCGGGGGCGGGAACCTTCGTGGAACGCGTGGGATCCGCGGCAGTGTTCGTGATTGAATACGGGAATCCGCTCGATTCCCACGGCTGGATACAAAAACTCCTCGCAGAAGTGGGACTCCTTGGGCTTGCGGCCGTGGCATGGTTCGTGTGGGAAACGGGAATCTTTGTACGCAAAACACTTCCGCGGTTCCGGGCGCGTTCTTCTGAATGGAATGTCTTCGTCATTTTAGCCATTGGCGCGGCGGGCGCGCTCGTGTATCAGCTTTTCAACACGAATTACTGGACGGGAAAACTATGGTTCCCGCTCGGCATTCTCCTCGCCTCGTCCCGCGCGCTTCTGTCGCGCCAAAAACGGCCGGAAGCGGATCCCATTCATGAATAACGCTCCCCTCGTTCTCCATGTTATTCCCACGCTTCGACGCGGCGGGGCGGAGCGTTTGGCGCTGGAGCTGTGCGCACGCCTGCCGGCATACGGATACCGGACAAAACTGGCCGGCTTGTTCGGCGGAGGATCGCTCTGGGGGGAAATGCGAGACCGGAACATACGCTGGATCGAGCTCGCGTCTTCGACGCATGCACATCGAGCGGCCCTTCTCCGCCGTCTGTTGCGAGTCATCTATGCGGATCCGCCGCGGCGTCCCGCCATTGTACATACGCATCTTTTCGGCGGGGACGTGTGGTCTATCGCCGCGAAGTCCATTCATCGCGTTGGCTGGGGGGCAATCTTCGACGCCTCGTCGCGCATGAAACCGTTTTTTATTTCCACGGCCCATAATATCGATCGCGACGATACATCCGCGCGACGCGCCGCGCGGCGCTGGGCTGTGCGCCGCATGCACAGGGTCATCGCCATTTCAAAAGACGTCGGACACTATGCGGAGCGCGATCTGGGAGCAGCGCCGTCCCGCGTGCAGGTGATTCCAAACGGCATTGATGTGGATGCCATACCGCTCCGCCGAGGCATTGCCGCTCCGCATACGCCGCGTTTTTTTATGACGGGCAGACTGGAGCCCCAAAAGGGCCATGCCATTCTTTTTCGCGCCCTTGCGGATGTTCCACCTCCATGGACTTTGGACATCGCCGGTACGGGATCATTGGAAAGGGATTTGAAAGAGCTCGCCGAACGGCTCGGCATTTCCTCGCGCATCAGGTTTTTAGGTGAGCGCGACGATATTCCGGCCCTGCTGGGAACGGTGGACGTGTTTCTGTTCCCTTCGCAATGGGAAGGCATGGGCCTGGCCCTGCTCGAAGCCATGGCAGCGGGCGTGCCTGCGCTCGCCTCGGATCTTCCCTCCATCCGCGAATACGCGCCTGCGTCCATGCTCGTGGCCGCGCATGAGCCGTCGGCCTGGACGGCGGCGATTATGCGGGTGATGGCCGATCCGGTTTTGGCCGCCGAAGTAGCGATGGAACGTTCGACGGCGATACGCGCCCGCTATACCATTGATCGAATGGTCCGCGCTTATGCCGCGGTATATGATGATATTCTTTCGAACGCATGAGGATACTTCACATCCATAAGTTTTTCGACGACAAAGGAGGGGCGGAGCAGTATGTGCGCCGCCTCATGCGCATGCAGGCGGCGGAGGGGGACGATGTTCATATTCTCACCACCAGGGCGCCGGACAATGTTCCGTCGGAGGATGCGGCGTACAGCATCCACCGTTATGATTTTTCCCGGCGGCAAGGCATGCGCGCCGATGCAAAAAAAGCCCTTGCATTCATCTGGAACACGGAGGCGCGGCGAATGACCGAACGCATGATCCGGGATCTGCGGCCGGATATCATTCATCTTCATAATATTTATCACCATTTTTCCACGTCCATTCTCGAACCCATCCGCCGTTCCGGCATTCCCTGCGTCCAAACCCTGCATGACCTGAAGCTCGCCTGTCCGAATTACAGCATGTTCACGGAAGGCGCCGTCTGCGAACGATGCAAGGGCGGAAAATACTGGAATCCCATCCTGCATCATTGTTTGTCATCTTCGACGCTTCCGAATATGCTGGCGGCCTTTGAAATGACCATGACGAAAATCGCCCAGTCCTATGAGCGTACCGTGCGCCGTTTTATTTGTCCGTCGGAGTTCTTCATGCGAAAAATGATCGAGTTTGGCGAACCGGCATCCGCGTTTCGCGTGATCCGGAATCCGGCAGAAATCAGTCCTTCGCCCGCGCCGCGCGGCGGCGGGTATGTGCTGTACACGGGACGGCTGACCGTGGGCAAGGGCGTGGAAACGCTCTTGCGCGCATCGGTGCGCGTTCCCACGCTTCCGCTCCGCATTGCGGGAACCGGACCCGACGAGGACAGGCTGCGGCATGTGGCGAAAATCCTCCATGCGAATCATGTCACGTTTCTCGGATTTGTGGCGCCGGACGCGCTCTGTGACCTGCGCCGGTCCGCAGAGGCCGTAGTGGTTCCGTCCATCCAATATGAAAACAGTCCGCTCGCCGTGCTGGACGCCATGGGAGACGGAGTGCCGGTTATCGCATCCGAGATCGGAGGCATTCCCGAGCTTGTTCGAGATGGTGAGAACGGTTTTCTCGTCCCTCCCGGAAATGTGGACGCATGGACGCGCGCGCTTGAACGATTTTTTATCCTGAATGCCGAGGGACGCGAACGGTTGGGAGCCTCCGGCCGCGTTATTGCCCGGGAACGGCATTCCTGGGAGGGGCATCTTTCGGATATACGCGCGATCTATGCCGAAGCAGGGAAGCCGTCTTGACGGAAACTCTGCATTGGTTAGGTTGAGAACAATCTCATGAATCAAAAACGCGGATGTCGGCACATCTTCGCCGCGCTGCTCGCAAGCGCGGTTTTGACGACTCCCGTTCCCGCCATCGGCGCCTACGGATCGCAGGAGCCTCCGCGCATTCTCAATCTGTGGTTCGACTGGCGCATGCCGGACGAGGAGCTCGCGCGTCTTGCAAAATGGGACATCATCGTATTGGACATGGATCAGCAGGCGCGAAACCCGGACCGTATTCGTAAACTGCGCACACTGAATCCCAAGGCAAAGATTCTCGCGTACATCAGTTCTTCGAACATTGCGGCTGCGCGTTTCGTGGAAGAGCCGCATTTTCCCGGATATCGACTGGCTCATGCGATTCCGGAGGAATGGTATATGCATCGCGGAACCCAGCGCGTGGGCTTTTGGTCCGGCGCATGGCTCTTGAACAATACGGCGCAGGGCCCGACGGATTCAAAAGGACGGCGGTGGACGGATTTTCTTCCTGAATTTATCGCCACCGAGCTTTGGTCCACCGGCCTCTGGGACGGCATATTTTTGGACGATGCCCTGCCGGGCGCCACGTATTTCGTGGGCGGGGGACTGGACGCCACGGGCGACGGAAAAGCCGATGATGATGCCTGGGTCAACAGCCAGTGGCAAGCCGGATGGAAGCATATGGCGGCAGAGCTACGCCGTCGCTTGGGACCGAACGCGCTTATTATGGGGAACGGCTCCGTGCAGTATGCGTCCGATACGAACGGGATTCTCTTTGAGAGTTTTCCGCGATACGGCGGCTGGGCGCAGGGGTTTCGGGATTATCAAACGGCCATCCGAACGAATGCGCGGCCGAGCATTACCGCGTTCAATGCGAACACGAATAACAGCAATACGCCGACAAACTATGCCCTCATGCGTTTTACGCTCGTAACGAGCATGCTTGCCGACGGGTATTTTTCTTTCGATTTCGGGGAAAAAAATCACGGGCAGACATGGTGGTATGACGAGTATGACGCGCAATTGGGGCCGGCCTCGGTACCGGCAACGCTGTTGGAACCGGCAGGGGAGAGCGGCATCGTGGAAGGTGTCTGGTGGAGGGAGTATGCCCGGGGCGCCGTGCTTGTAAATAGCACAAAGGACGCGAAACGCATTACGCTCGCTTCCCCGTACGAGCGTTTGCGCGGCACGCAGGATCCCACCGTCAATAACGGGAAAATCGTGGCAGAGGTTGATATTCCGGCGCAGGACGGTTTGCTCTTGTATCGCCGCATCGAACCGTCGGCGCTCAAGAAGAGTTCGGATTTCCGGAACGGATCATTCGTTCGCGTGTATGCAAAAGACGGCATGCAGGTTCGCAGCGCGTTTTTTGCCCAGCGAGCCGGCGTACCCGGCGGAGCGCGCGTCGTGATCGCGGACGCGGACGGCGACGGCAAAACAGATGTTTTTTGGTCCAAAGACGGAGCGGTTTCCATGCAGTTCGGCAATGGAACCCGCCGGACCATCCGGCCATTCGGTTCGGCGTATCGCGGGGATATATCGCTTGCCGTGGGGAATGTTGATCGCGACAGCGCTTTGGAGCTCGTGGTCGGCATCGGCAATAAGGCGCAGGTGCGCGTGTTGGAATTGAGCGGCGTGTCCCGCGCCGCATGGGACGCATATGTGCCGTGGTTTCGGGGAGGCGTACATGTCGCCATCGGCGATCTTGACGGCGACGGCCTTCGGGAAATCGTTACCGGAGCCGGGCCTACGGGCGGCCCGCACATCCGCATTTGGCAAACGGACGGAAATGTATGGGGCGGCGGATTTTTCGCCTTCGACGCCAAGGAGCGCGGCGGCGTGAGCGTGGCGGTTGGGGACGTGAACGGCGACGGAAAGGATGAAATTATCGCCGGCTCCGGCGAGGGAAGTATTCCGCGCGTGCGCGTCTTTGCCTTTGACGGTACGCTGCTGAATGAATTTACGCTCGCATCACATCCATCCGCCATCGGGGTGCATGTGAGCGTAAGCGACATTGACGATGACGGCGTCCCGGAAATTCTTGCATCGGGCATAGAACCCGCTTCCTAACGACGTATGGCAAAAAAATCCCCGCGCGTTCAAACGCGCATTCTGGGTGAAGCCGCGCACGCGGCGCTTGGCGGCGCGCGCGGGATGACGTCATACGTTAAATGCCTGTATGACGCGAAATATTGCCGCCGATACCGACTTCCCAGATTCGTATTTGCCTTCGACGCCATCCTTATCGTCATGATGTTTGCGGTCGCCGGCCTTTTTGTATGGATCCTGCTCGTGCCGGCCGCGCCTCCCACCATGTCTGCGTCGTTTTCCGCGCCGGAAATCATTGCCGCGCATAAAACGCCCATGGCGATCCACCTTCGCGCAAAGGACGGCGCGAGCCATGAAAACGTCCGTCTGACATGGCATCTCCCGCCGGGAGTGGAGGTGCTTTCGTCGAATCCGCCCATGAATGCGGATGGGACCATCTATCTCGGCGCGCTTCGTTCCGGCGAAACCGCGTCGTCCCACGTGATTGCGCGGATGTTTTATCCTCCTGGAACCCAGGTACGCATGGGGTTCACGATTGAGAGCCAAGAAGGCGGCGAGCGTCGGGAATATGTCGGCGGCGGCGAGCGCGCGGTGGCAAAAAGCGCCCTCACGGCCAAGGTCCCCGACGCATTCGCCGTCGATTCCGTTCCGGCGGAGGGAGCGGTTATTCCCGTCGCGGTTACAAACGAGAGCGATCTCGTTCTCCCGTCGGTGGAGCTCCGGCATGAGGATGGCGGTTCTGTTTTCTTCCCGCGCATGCGTTTCGGGGATCTCGAACCGGGCGAACGGAGATACGCCTTCCTTCGTTTGGGAACGCTTGCGGCTCCACCTACGCTTTCATGGTCCGTTTTTTCCGCTTCGCGCGAACTGGAGCGAGGAACGTGGACATCCGGCATCGGATCTTGGCCGTATCCCGTCATCGAAGAACCTTTGATCGCCCGACCACATATTGAAACAACGGTTCGGGCAACTGCCTCGCAGGCAAAACAAGCTCTCATTGTCGTCCAGCCCTTATGGGAGAACTCGGTACAGACTTGGCCTCTTTTGCAGGGTGCGTCCATCATCAGCCTCCCTGCCATTTCCGCGCCCGAAACTCCGGTTCAGGAATGGTTCGTGTTCCCCGTGAGGGAAGACCTTTCGGGGAGGCGCGAACTGGGCCCGGGAATTCGGGGGCTCGCGACCGTGCCGTTTCCCGTGGACGCGCAGATTCGCTACACCTCGGACGCCGGCGATCAGCTGGGAATCGGTCCGCATCCGCCGCGCGCGGGACATGAAACGCGCTACTGGGTGTTTTGGACGGCAGGGCCTTTTGACGGCGATGTCCGGAATGTTCGTATTGAGGCCACACTCGACCGCCGCGTAAGAGCCACCGGGCTTGTAGCGGCGCCGAATGGGGGAATGTGGTCTTTCGGACAGGATGGCCGCGTCGTATGGACGCTCAATGCGTTCGGGGCCGGCTCTGGGTTGACCAAAGCCTTGTTTGGGTTTGAGATCGTTCTTACACCCGCCCCGGAGGATGCGGGACGCTCCATGCCTATTCTCGGGGAAACGCGTGCGGTCGCAGAGGATGCCGAAACCGGTCTTCCGTATGATGCTGTCGATGAAGCGGTCTCAACCATCGAGATACTTCCGTAAAGCGGTTTTTTCGCTGTACAGACGCAAAAAAAGCAAAGGGAGCATATAGGCCATCACAGCAAGGAGGCTTGACAAAAAAGCCTTTTTTGTGTATTCTCATCGGTTCTCTTTACTGAGTTCATGGACTCGGAAAGGGGCAGGAAATATGACCATTGTCATGATCGGCCATAAGGGCGTGCCTTCGCGCTCCGGCGGCATCGAGCGTTGCGTTGAGGAGCTCTCGACGGCTCTTGTAAAACGCGGAGTTCGCGTGATTTCGTTTGACCGGAAATGGTATGTGGGCGACGAACCCTCGCCGGCAGGCGTATTGCGGCGCTGGAGTTATGGCATCAAAACCAAGCATTTGGATGCGATTACGCATACGTTTACCGCAATCATCCTTGCCCGTCGCGACCGGCCGGATATCATACATATTCATGGCGTTGGTCCGTCTTTGCTTGCGCCTTTCGCGCGCATTCTTCATCCGCGCGCGAAAATCGTTTCAACCTTCCATTGCGTGGACCGCACGCATGCTAAATGGGGCGTTGTGGCGCGCGCCATGCTTCGAATGGGTGAAGCGTTCACGTGCCGTTTTGCGGATCGCACCATTACCGTTTCCGAAACCCTTGCGTTGTACTGCCTGAATACCTATGAATGCCAGCCCTGCGTGATTCCGAACGGCGTCCGTATTGAAGCGGGTTCTGACATGAGTTTGCTTTCGGTATTTGGTCTGAAACCGTACAAATATTTTGCCATGGTGACGCGATTGGTTCCGCATAAGAACGCGCATCTTGCCATTCAGGCGCATAAGATTTTGGCAACACAGCGTCCGGATCTCGCGGCACAGTATCCGCTCGTGATTGTCGGCGGCTCCGCCTTTACTGGCGAATACGCAAAAGAACTGGAAGCGGCCTGCCGCGCGTATCCGCATGTCCGCATGGTTGGCGAGCAGTATGGCTCCATGCTTTCCGCGCTTCAGGAATTTGCGCTCGCGCATCTTTCCATTGCTTCGTCCGAAGGCATGTCCATTTCACTGCTCGAGGCCATGGCCATGTGCCGTCCGGTCATTGTTTCGGATATTCCGGAAAATACCGGCGTTACGGGCACGGATGCGATTATTGTCCGAACAGGGGATGTGGATAACTTGGCGCATGCGCTCGAAACGGTTTGCGACCTTCCGGAAGATGAGCGTTTTCGCATGGGAGTGCGTTTGGCTGAACGCGTGAATGAGCGTCATAACTGGGACGTCATCGCCGACGATACATTGGCCCTGTATAGGGAGATTTCGTCTTCCCCTGTTTCTTCGTTTTTTCGAATGAAAGCGGTATAATGAATCTACAAAATCAAAAATTCTTTAAAATAAAAACTCAAAAAAGTTTGAAGGGTTTGATTTTGTTTTTTAGCTTTCAATAACCCATTGAGAATGGCTCCGTATCTCCCAATTCCCTGGCAGATATCGGGCCGTTTTCAACAAAAGGCCAGCGTTCCTCCGCAATGGGTGCGGATGAACGCCAGTTGAACGGCAGCGAAAAGGAGCCAGCAAAATGGCAAGCTATTTTTCGTGTACCATCGGTGAAGAACAGCAATTCCGCGTAGCACTTTCGAAAGGCGGCCTCACAAAGGAACTCGTACAGGTCGTCGGCAACGATTCTAATTTGGGGCGGGTCATGGTTGAGGCCCTCAAAGCCGAGCTCGCGAAGAACGATGAGCCCGCCATTGTCACCTTCAATGCCGTCCCCGTCGACTATGCCATTCGGCCCACGGACGACTTTTCGAAGTTGTTCGACTTGGTATCGGATGGATACGTTAAGGCCACAAACTGGCAGCGCGACAAGAGCTGCAGGGACGTGTCTACCAAGGGCCAAGCCGAGCTCACCTTCGAGCTCGTGCACTTTAATAAGATCATGGCGACGAAGGATGTGCTCGAAGTCTTGGATTCCATAAGCCTCCGTCCCGCCACCCTAGAGGAGCTCGTTTCCTTTAGTCTCAAGCATCCGGAGCTACAGCGTGAGTTTTGGATTGCTGGCCTCGGATCGTATTGCCGTTGGCCTAGCGACCGAAGCGTGCCGGTCCTTCGCAGGACCGGTGACAAGCGCGGTCTGAGCCTGGACTGGGGCGATCTCGGCGACTCGTGGCGCAAGGACGATCGCTTCCTCGCTGTTCACAAGACGGAAGAGACAGCAGCCTGATCTCAACATACGAGGCACAGCTACTGTGATCCTGCATTACACACCAAGCTCTTGAATGGGGCTGGGTGTTTTAATTGTATTCGTAGGGTCGACGCGCGCGTCACCTCTACGGGATAGCGATTTACAAATCATTCGAGATCCTCTGTCGATATGTCGAAACAGTCACAAGCGTAGGGGCGTGTTACTACGCCCCTACGGGATGGGCAGTCTAATTTTTTTTCTGAATCCCCCGGACCCCGTCCGACGGGGGAAGGGGGATGAAGAATCCCTGTTTCAGCAAGGACAGTTTTGCTTGTATTGACCTCTTCGTGTACAAGGACGTCCACGTCTAGACAGGAATCCTTCGTCCCCGCCAGAGGCGAGAGAGTTAGGAAAAATGTTTCTGCAGGTTTCCTACTGATGTTCATACACCATCCGGCGGGCGCGGCGAATACAGCGTATTGCGAATTTTCCATTGTTCCACCCATTGCCCGATGCCGCGCGAATCGCGTTTATTCCGTATGGTCGTTTTTTTCTGCGACCAGACCATAAGGGAATCAAAATGAAGCCGGTAACGTCCGCGCACGACGATATATCGGATTTCCCCGGAATGGATTGCGCGGCGAAGGGTTTTTTCATGGACTCCGAAGAGACGCGACGCTTCGGAAAGCGTGACCCGGAGGGGCGCGGAAAGCTGTTCTGCCATTAAAGACATGATAGTGGAATTCTTTCTATTTGTCCACACTGTTCTGGACAAAAGAAAGATTCTTGAAAGGGCGATTTTTTACCCTCATTTCATGCTTGTCAGAAATCGGCCCCTCCTGTAGCCTCACCCGCAGACTCCGATGAATCTGGCGCCAGGCAGAGGCATCGGTTATCACACATGTCGGGTCTTCTCGACCGCTATCTCCTGTTTCGGATTCGTGAACAGCAGGATCCCGAGGCGTTCGCACGCCTGTATGATCGGTATGTTCAGGCGATTTATCGTTTTGTATATCTCAAATTGCCGTCAAAGCAGGAC
Organism: Candidatus Uhrbacteria bacterium; assembly: GCA_003576745.1. Classification (GTDB taxonomy): domain Bacteria; phylum Patescibacteriota; class Patescibacteriia; order 2-12-FULL-60-25; family 2-12-FULL-60-25; genus 2-12-FULL-60-25. The sequence goes on from QEVR01000001.1 coordinate 228,671, forward strand.
TCGGAAGACATTACCTCCGAGGTGTTTTTAAAGTGCTGGAATTTTCTTCAGGAGCATCGGGATGTGAGGGAAATCCGCGCGCTTTTATATAAGATCGCGCGCAATGCCATTGCGGACTGGTATCGCGAGCGGTCAGGCTGGCCCGACAGGTCGCTTGCTGTAACGTTTCGCTTCGAAGACACGTCTTCTGAAATAGAGGCCGTATCGGATAGCGGGCGGGGCCGCGAACTCCTCGAAGCTCGGGCGGAACTCGCCCTGCTCATGGGGAAACTGGAGCGCTTAAAAGATGAATATCGCGACGTGTTGAGCCTTCGACTTATTGACGGGCTTCCGTTCTCCGTGATTGCGGAGATTATGGAAAAGACGCCTGGGCATGCGCGCGTTCTTTATCACCGGGCAAAAAAGGCGCTCGATCAGCTCAATGCATCATAAAATCATGGGCCAGCCAGATCTCTATTGCGTCATGAAGTCCCTCCGGGACCACGAACGCGGAATCAAACCTGATTCCGCGTGGGTTCGCGCGAACAGGGAAACGCTGCTCATGCAGGTGCGGAACAGCATTCCCTCCGCAGACGTCGCGGCGAAAAATCGCATTCTGGCGCAAACAGGTTCGCGCATGCTCAAAATCATCCGCGGTCCGGTATTGTCGTTTACCGCCATTCTCGCCGCGCTTTTGGGCGGATCGCTCGTGTCCGTAAGCGCGGCGGAACGTTCCCTGCCCGGCGATTCCTTATATGCGCTCAAACTCGTTACGGAACAGGCGCGGCTTGCGCTCACCACCGAGCAGTCCGCGCGCATGAAGTTGAAGGTAGAATTCACCAAGCGCCGCGTTGAGGAACTTCGGACCATTGCTACAACGCCGGTCAGCAAAAAAGACGAGCGCGCGGCAAAGGCCGCGGAAATTTTGAAACAGGATTTGAATACGCTCAAACAGCAGCTGGAGAATGCAAAAACGTCCGGCACCACGAAAGAACTCGCGGACGCCGTGAAGGTGGTTGAAAAAGAAACGGTACAGGTCGTCAAAACGCTCACGGAAACGAAAAAAGAATTGGGCGGAGACGTTCAGCTTACCGTTTCCGATGCGCAGGCGAGCGCGGCGGATATTGGCATTCAGGCGCTTCAGGCGCTTGTGGACGTGCAGGGTTCCGATGAAGGCGGCGTAACAGATGAGGGTCTCGAGGCATCGCTTGCGGCGCATGCGGAGGTTGCAAAGAACGTTGCCGCGAACACCATGGAGCTGGCCGCGCAGTCGGAAGCGTCCACCGCCTCGTCGACCACGTCCGTTACCTCAACGTCCGCCATCGCGCTCGCTAAAAACGTCGAAGCCATGCTCTTTGAAGCGCAGCAGCTCCTGTTGGATGGAAAGTCCGCCGAGGCCATTCAGAAAATAAAGGAGGCGAGTCTCCAGTCCTTCCTCGCGCAAAAACAAATGGAGGGCATTCAGCAGATCTCGGGCGATTCGGGTATGGCGGGGATCACCAACGCTGCCGCGATCTCCACATCAACGTCCGTGACGGGGAACGCAGACGTCTCCGCATCTTCCTCGCAGGAAACGCAGGACGCATCATCCGCATCGGGCGGCCAATAACCATCATTCATTCACGAACATCCTTTCCCTTCCACGCTTTCTCTTTATCCCTCCCGATCATTCTAGGCATACCCCGCCTCATTGGGCGCCCCTCTCGATTTCGACAGAGGCGTCCAACCGGGCGGGGGGAGGATCGTCACCCGGATGCGGGTTTCCGTCCTTGTAAACGCCCGCTCGCATTTCTCAAGCATCCTCGCCAGGCCATTTCGTTTCAAAGGTCGATCCCGGCTATGCCGGGAAACGGATGGGTACTATTCACCATCCGATGCGCCGATTCCTACGGATCGGCAGCATCAACTCCAACATCATTCAACAACATGCATTCCATCAAGAAAGCATTCTCAACGTTCGTCACCTTTACGACCGTCCTTTGGTCCATGGGTGGAGCGTTGCTCTTCCCGGGAGTTGCGCAAGCCGCAACCCTTTCCCCCGGCGACCTTATTAAGGCCTCCGGCCCGGCGGTGTATTACTATGCCGCTGACGGGAAGCGTTACGTATTCCCGAACGAAAAGACCTATTTCTCGTGGTATAACGATTTCTCGTCCGTGGTGACCATTACGGATGCAGAACTCGCCGCCATCATGATTGGCGGAAATGTCACGATCCGCCCGGGCACCAGCCTGGTGAAGATCACGACAGACCCGAAGGTCTATGCCATCTCCAGCAATTGCGGGATGCTCCACTGGATTCAAAGCGAAACGCTTGCGCAGCAGCTCTACGGAGCCAACTGGGCACAGCGCGTCGTTGACGTTCCAGACGCATTCTTCGTCGACTATGAAGTCGGTTCTCCGATTTCCAGCGCCGTCCACCCGGACGGGACCGTAGTAAACTACGCGTCCAATCCGAGCATGTGGTACGTGGTCTGGAACGGCCAGAAGCGCGAGCTTCAGGGCACCGCGGCAGCCGACAACATGCTTAACCCCGCAACGTGGGGCATGACAACCACCATCGATTACACGACCGGTTCCCCGATTACGGGCAAGATTGCCGAACTCTCGGACGTCGGCTGCCCCTCGGCGACTCCGTCGGTAACCGGCGGCGTGACCGTTACGCTGGCGTCTGACACGCCGGCCGGCGTCACAGTTCCGCGCAACTCCTCCTCCAATGCCGTTGTCAAGGTTAACTTGACGGCCGGCAATGCGGCGGCGCGCGTGAACGGTTTGCGCTTTAAGCGCGTGGGCGTAGGAAACGCGAGCGATATCGCCAATGCGTACGTCTACGACCAGAACAAGGTTCGTCTCACCACGGGACGCACCATCAATTCCACCACACACGAAGTGGAATTCAGCTCGCTTGGCATTGATGTCCCGGCAAACAGCACCGTTGCGGTGTATGTATACCTCGACTTCAGCGTCGCCTCCGGTTCTGAAGGCGGCGTCCACGCCATGCAGCTCGCTGACGCCGCAAGCGTCGTTATCGAAGGAACGGGCACGGTCACCGGGAACTTCCCGATTACCGGTAACTCGTTCACGGTCGGTGCCGCTTCCGCGGCCCGCGTAGACGTCGAAAAGGGCGTTACGCCGTCAAATCCGACCATCGGCGCCAAGGACAAGGAAATCTCGAACTTCCGAATTACGGCCAACACCAATGATGTCGAAATTCGCCAGATCAACGTGTACCAGGCCGGTTCGGTAAACAACTCTGACTTGAGCAACTTCAAGCTCTGGCAGGGCAGCACGCTCGTTGCAACGGGCGGCGCGGTATCCAGCGACAACCTCATTACCCTGGTTTTCAATCCCGCCTTCGTTATTACGAACGGGACAACCAAGGTGTTCAGCCTCACGGCTGATGTAGGCGGACGCGCAGGTCGCACCATCCGCACCTACGTTGAATACACCACGGACGTTACGGCCATAGACAAGGTCTATAATGCCGGCGCATTCGTATGTATCAACAATACGGTGACGGGTTGTACGACAGGCAACTCCAACTTCGACGGAACCGGTACGAATTACGTTGAAGTGACCACCGAGGGCGGAACCCTTACGGTGACCTTCAACGGCCCCACCACGCAGAACGTGGCCAAGGGCACGCTCGGCGTTCCGTTGTTCAATGTCACGCTGACCGCAGCGGACAGTGCGCTCGAAATCCGTAAACTGAACATCGTGCTCACGGCCGGCGGCGGCGGAGTTGTGAAGGGTTCGGCAGGTACCGAATACTTCCGCAACTTCCGTCTTCGCGACATCAACACGGGTGTCACGGTCATGGGTCCGATCAATATGCCTTCGGGCGTGGCGAACAGCGCCGCAACCACGGGCGCCTTCACGTTCACGGACAGCTGGAACCTGAACGCAAACCAGGTCCGCGATCTTGAGCTCGTGGCTGACATCTCCAATTCGGAAGATGGCGCGAACGAACTCTTCGGCGACGGCAATAACACCTACACCCTCACGATGAACGCCTTCGGCTCGTCCGATGTGCGCGTGGTGGACACGGGTGAATTCCTCGCGACCTCGCAGATCGTTCCGAATTCCAACATCGTCGGCAATCCGCTCACCGTAAAGGCTTCGAGCCTTTCGGCCGCGCTTGCGACCAACCCGGTTGGAACCACCATTGTGAAGAAGCAGGCTGACGTTGACGCGGTGGGCATTACGCTTTCCGCGGGTCAGCAGAGCGACGTAACCATAACCTCCATGAAGGTGAGTGGTATGGCCCAGACGGCATTCGTGCCGGGCTACACGGCGGCCAAGTTCGGCCAGCTCGTGACGTCCCTCAAGCTCTTCGACGGAACAACGCAGCTCGGCACCGCCAAGGCGCCGAACACCACCACGGGCGACGCCACATTCACCGGCATTAACCTCCTGATCCCGAAGGGAACCACCAAGCAGCTGACCGTCAAGGCCACGCTCGCCTCCACGGTTTCCACCACCACGTCCACGGACGACTTTGCCATCGGCATTGCCGCAGCCGCGGATATTACGGCCCAGGACGGCGACGCCAACACGGTGAATGCCACGCTCTCCGCCGGACTCGTCGCGAACGCGTCGGCCGCCGGACAGACCGTGATTCAGAGCGTCCGCAACAGCGGTACGATTACCTACCAGCAGGACAGCCATCCGCAGACGACCATCCTCGTTGCCGGAGGCTCCACCTGGAAGGTCTTCTCCCGCTATAAGGCAACGGCACAGTACGAAAGCGCCGAACTCGACCGCGTTCAGGTGATTCACCCGAATGACGGCGGCAAGAACGGCGACTTCTCGATGATTGCCGTGGCTGTGGGCGGCGATGTGACCAATCGTCAGGACATCCTCTCGGCCGGCGCAACCGGTACGAAGGACGTTGACATGAGCCAGAACAAGATTACGGTTCCGAAAGACGGTTCCGTGAACTTCGAACTCTGGGGTCAGATCTCCAGCCTCTCGTCCACCTCATCTGCAACCGCCAACTCCCCGCGCTCCGGCGACACGCCGAGTCTGGGCGTTGCAACGAATACGCAGACGGGCGAATGGGACGCAAACTATGCCGCGAAGATCAACATCCGGGCAACCGGTTTGGCATCCGGCGAACGTCTGTATGACGGCGCCAAGAACGGCCTTGTCGGAAACACCATGGTGCTCCGCAAGACCAAGCCGACCGTAACCAAGCTCGCTGTTGGCAGCACCACCATTACGAACGGCGCCGACACGGAACTCTACAAGTTCCAGGTGACGCCTGACGCCAATGGCGGCTCCGTGGCATGGAAACAGATTATCTTCACGGTAAGCTTCTCGGGCACGCAGACCCTGAACAACTTCAGGCTCTACAAGGGCTCGCAGATGCTCTCGGTTACCCCGGGATCCCGCGAAGTCTTCATTACCGGCGCAACCGGTACGGACCTGACAGGTTCCAATAACCTGCAGGGCAATACCGTTGTTGTCCGCTTGGTAAACGAAGAATCCGTTTCCGGCTCCGGCACGGTGTACACCTTGCGTGCCACACCGAACGGCGCTTCTGCCGGCGACTCGATCGCTACGCAGTTCAAGCGAAACACGACAGGCACCGTTACCGGGTATCTCACCGATGACGGCGGCGTCTCCGGCTACGTAGGCTCGCTCGGTATTGACACCGCAGTGTCACCGGACAACACCTCGAATGCCGACGGCAGCTTCGTGTGGTCCGATAACGTCGATGTTCCGCACAGCTTCGCCTCTGGCACGGCTGGCGGCTCTCGCGACTGGACGGACGACGTGCTCGTCGAAGACCTGACGCAGACGCAATCCCTCAGCAAGTCGTAATCTTCCGGCTCGGGCTACGGCCTAGGCCTCTAGAAAACGCTTGCGAGCGCGTCTCGCGTACAAGCAGCCCCCCGGGTTTTTCCGGGGGGTTTGCTATGGGGAGGTTGGTGGTTATTGGATATTCGTTATTGGTTGTTGGTTTGGAGAATGAGAAGCGTTCCTGTGTAAAACCCGATAGAAAAAAACCAGCAACCAATAACCAACAACTATCAATCGGCTGCCATTTACCAATTGCTATTTTCTGTCCTTGCCTGCTATCCTCTTCCCATTCTTATGAATCGAGACACTGCTTTGAAAATTTTTAAGTTCCTGACATACGTAGGGATATACGGGGGGTTGCTCATGCCGGTAATGTTTTTACCGGTGGTGATTTTCCCCTTTGTTTTTTCCAAGCTGGTGTTTTTACAGGTTCTTATCGGCCTTACCTTTCCGGCATACGTGGCGCTCGCTTGGATGGATCCGGCCTATCGTCCGCCGAAGTCAATGCTCTATTGGGCGATTATCGCGTATTTCGTTGCCCTGTCGCTTTCCACGGCTTTTTCGGTTGATCCTATCCGTTCCTGGTGGGGGAATCAGGAGCGCATGAACGGCTTGTTTACGCTTTTGCATTTGTTCGCCTGGCTCACCATGACCATCGGCGTCTTAAAGTCATGGAAGCAGTGGTATCGGCTCCTGAATTATCAGGTTGCCCTGTCCGTATTCATGGCCGTGATCGCGCTTTTGCAAAAGCCGTTTCCACGGCTGCTTCAGTTCCAGGCAGGGGATCGCGTGGGTGGACTGCTCGATAACCCCATTTACATGGGGGCGTATCAAATTTTCAGTCTCGCCTTTATTGCCCTGCTCTTTTTGAAAACAAAGGACAAGCTCGCGCGTTTTTGGTTTATCGTGGCGGCCTGCATCGATCTTGCGGCATTTTTTGCCGCCCAGTCGCGCGGGGCGCTCATCGGGCTCGCCGCCTTCGTGGCCGTGTTCGCTCTGTACTATGCCGTGTTTACGAAGCAGAAAAAGGTGAAGCTGGCCGTGTTGGGAGGCGCCGGGGCATTCTTCGGTCTGTATGTGGTGGCATTCCTCTTCCGTGCAACGGCATTCGTGCAGAGCATTCCGTTTTTGCCGCGTCTGTTGAATTTGCAGGCCGCCACGGAAACGCGATTTATCGCCTGGCGTATTGCGTGGGAAGGCTTTCTGGAGCGTCCGCTTACCGGATGGGGCTTTGATGCCTTCCACATTCTTTTCAATCTCAAATACAATCCGCGTTCGCTCGAATTCGGCTATTATGAAACCTGGTTCGACCGCGCGCACAATACCGTGATGGACGTTATTTCCATGACAGGGCTCTTCGGTATTGTCACGTTCGCCGCCATTTTTCTTACGCTGTTCATTTTGGTATGGAAAGCATGGAGGCGCGGCTGGATTGACCTGCCCATCGCGGCCATTCTTACGGCTTTGCCTGTCGGCTATTTCCTTCAAAATCTATTCGTGTTCGACCATCCCGCGGCATTTTCCATGAGCTATTTGATGTTTGCGCTTACCATCGCGGCAACACAGCCGGCATTCATCGGAGAAAAAGAAGAGAGCGAGGCGGCAAAAGCCGCGGCCGCAAAGCCGAAAACGCGCACGGCTCCGTGGGTGCTGTTCGCCGCGCTTCAAATCGCCATGCTTTTTGTGGTGTGGCGGTATTCGGTATTGCCGTTCAAGGCATCCACGCTTTCCATACGTGGCAATCAGCTGTTGTCCGTGGGGCGCATTGATGAGGGATGGCAGTTATTGAAGCAGGCGGGAACCATCCCAACGCCCTATGTGGACGAGCAAACATTCCTGCTGTCCCGGGACATGATTGACCTTGCCCGCAGCGGCGCTCTGGCCAATTATCCCAAATGGCCCGAAATGTTCGATCACGTAAAGCGGATTTCGGAGGCGCATTTGAAAGACCACCCGCGCAATACGCACCCATTATTTATTTATGCGCGATTCCTTCAGGAAATGATCCCTCTGCTTCCGGAAGAAGAGCGCATGCAAACCGCCATTCTTTCGGAGCAAATGTACAAGCGCGCCATCGACACGTCTCCTAAACGCCAACAGCTGTATTTCGGCCTTGCGCGTTTGTATTCTTCAGCAGGCCAGAAAGATCAGGCCTATGACACGCTTAAAACCGCGCTTGATTTTAACCGCGATGTGGGGGAGAGCTGGTGGTATGTGGGGCTCACGGACTGGTTCGATCGCGGCAATGAAGATGCCGGATCGCAGGCCATCTTAAACGCCGTGGATGCGAAATCGCCGTATCAGTTGCAGGTAGTGAATGATGCTTTCCTGCTTGCACAGGCGGCTGCCCTGCACAATGACGTGGAAACGCTTAAAGCTGTTTTGGCGGCTCTTCCCAAACTCGGCGGCGGGAGCGTGCAGCTGTATCTGCAGATTGCGCGCGTTATGGAACGCGCGGGTCTCATTGAAGAGCGGAACATTATTCTGAACGCCATTCTGCAAATCGATCCGAGCATCGGGCCCCAGCTGGAAGGGTTGCGCACTGGACTCGCGTCAAGCATTGATGAATCCATACAAATGGCGGGAGCATTTATTCCTACCACCACACCCGACATTGTCCCGCCTTCGGATGCCGTTCCGGAAGAGAACAATACGACCACGGCTTCGGCCGGCGGCTCCGGACCGCGACGGTAGTTTTTGTCATTCTTCAACCGTCCGCGTGCGGACGGTTGAAGAATCCCTTGGCAGAGTAGCAGTTTCATTATCCACGTATCAGTTCAAAAAACCTTTGCGCCATCCAAGGGATTCTTCGTGGTCCCGGCAAGCCGGGACTCCTCAGAATGACAAAAGGCTACTTTCTTGCTTTCACCTTCCTGAGTCCCGACGCATGTCGAGGCACTGACCGCATGTGTCTCCATGGGGTCGGTACAAGCAGAAACGTCCAATCGAGACGCTGATCGCTATTGCCTCTCCGGGACCACCAATACATACAGAGTCGTCCATACTGCAACAGGGATCCTTCACCCCGCCTTTGGCGGGGTTCAGGAAAGTCGTTTACGTATGTCGGCGGCGGGGTTCAGGAAAGAAGGAGGTGTGTTGTGCATGAAGGCGGGGCTTAGAAAGAAGAAATGTTCGATTTGATCAGGATAACAGGAGAATCTTTACGCCACGCCATGTTTCGGCGCGAGCACGCGGAATGTGTCGTCCCACATGCGCTGTTCCTGAAATCGTTCCTGAATTTGGCTGCGTCCCGCTTGCCCCATCATCCCGCGTTTTTCCGGGCGCTGCATTATATTATCTATCGCATCCGCCAGCGCCTTTGGCGTTTTCGGCGGCACGATGATGCCCGCATCGCCAAGCATCCAGCGGTTGGCGCCGACATCCGTTGCAATGCAGGGAATAGAGGCCGCCATGGCCTCGAGCAGAGTCCATGGCATGCCTTCTTTGGCGGAGGGGAGGACAAAGATATCCGCTCCGCGGAGCAGGGAAGCGATATTGTTCCGTTTTCCCGGGAGCGAAACCCTATCTTCTAGTCCGAGTTCCCCACGCTTCGCTTCCAGCATGCGCCGTTCATCTCCGTCGCCGACAATGAGAAAACGAAGGTCGTTCTTATTCCGGATGAGTTTTATGGCGTCCATATATCCGAGAAGATCTTTTGTCGGATAAAAATTCGCGATCGTCAGAATGATGTACGCAGCATCACGATTGCGCGATGCTGTTGCCACATCCGTTTCCCAGAGATCGTGGAGCGCGCTCCGTGCCGCCTCGCGCGGCAGGAGCCGGCTTTCAAAAGTTTCGATGTCGAGACCATTCGGAATGGCCGCAATCGCTTCCCGCGCTATAATGCCGTGGCGTTTTGCGAGCTCCGCATCGCCGGGATGTACGACGATAATGACATCTTTCAGAGGCGCCGTCAGCTTTTCCATCCAGAGACGAAGCGTTTTTTGCAGCGGAGAAACGGGATCCAAAAAAGACCATCCCCCGATGCGGTATACAATACGCGGAACGTCCTCGCGGTGCGCGGCAATGGAACCGAGAACCCCGGCCTTGGAACTGTGAAGATACACGGTATCCGGTTTCCATTCGCGGAGCAGCGCGCGTATTTCGCGTATGCCCTTTATGTCTTTCATTGGCGCGAGCGGCCGCACGAGATGCTCAAGCGCACGCGATGCGATTCCGGCTCCTGCGCATTCGTCGGGTAAATCTCCTTTACCACCATACGCCACCAAAACATCAAATCCGCGCCGACGGGCTTCCATGGCGGCTTTCACGATATATTGCTGAACGCCGCCCCAATCCGCCTGGGTCACGATAAAGAGAATTCGCCCGTTTTCCTGCATACATGCCATCTTAGTCAGGTCCGGTCATCTTGACAAATCGGCTAAATGTAGCTGAAAAGGTAGAATGCAGGGGATGGGGAGTAGGACGTAGGTCGTGAGGTATGTGTCGTGAGTCATGCGGTTTGCGGGATGCGGGGGTGCGGTATGCGCCCCGTAACCCGAACCCCATAACCAATAACCCGTAACCCGAACCCCGTCACCCTTCCCTTTGCCCTCTTTTCCCAATTCCCAATTGCTAATTGCCAAAAGAAGCCCCCAGTATGTGCGGCATTGCAGGAATGATTACCAAATACGGAGCTCCTCCTGACGAGGGGATGCTTCGGCGCATGACGTCTCTGCTCGCGCATCGGGGACCGGACGGGGAAGGGGTGTGGGCGGCGCCGGGTGTTGGCCTGGGACATCGGCGTCTTGCGATTATCGACGTATCGCCAACCGGAGCCCAGCCAATGCATTCCGCGGACGGCCGATTGACTATTGTCTATAACGGAGAGCTGTATAACTATAAGGAATTGCGCAAAGTGTTTGAGGCGGACGGTTCGGTGTTTCGATCCGCATCGGATACGGAGGTTCTTTTGGAAACATATCGACGGTATGGAAAGGATTGCGTCAAACATCTCCGCGGCATGTTCGCGTTTGCCATTTGGGATGCGGAACAGAAGCAACTTTTTTTCGCCCGAGATCGCATCGGCAAAAAACCATTCTTCTACCGGACGCTCCCAGACGGGAGCCATGCGTTCGCCTCTGAACTGAAAGCGCTGCTACCACTCGCGCCGGCGACCGTTGATGCCTGCGCGATACGCCTGTTCTTTGGTCTGCAATATGTGCCATCCCCGCGCACAGGGTATGAAAATATTTTCAGCCTTCCGCCCGGGTATCGCGGCTTCGCCGATGCATCAGGCGTGCGCGTGGAATCGTACAATGACTGGAAGGATGTCATGCCGCCGACCGAGGGCGCGACGGAGGAAACGATACGCCGCCTGCTTGAAGACGCGGTAAGAGTTCGCCTGCAGGCCGACGTTCCCGTCGGAGCATTCCTTTCCGGCGGCATTGATTCCGCCGCGGTCATTGCATTCGCGTCAAAACACGCTTCATCTCCGATACGCACGTTCACCATGGGATTTCCAGAAGCGCATATGGACGAGCGCGCGGAAGCCCGGCGCCTTTCCGAATACTTTCATACCGATCATACGGAATTCGAAGCAAAACCGGAGGATCTGCTCGCCATCGGTTCACAGGTCATCGCGCAGTATGACGCACCGTACGCGGATTCATCCGCGCTCCCGCTCTGGCTTTTGGCGCGCGAGACGGCTAAAGAGATCAAGGTTGTGCTCACGGGCGATGGCGGCGATGAACTCTTCGGCGGCTATCGCCGTTATATGGCCTATGCGCAGGCGCTTCTGCTCTCCAAGTTGCCGGGCGTGTCGACCGCGCTTCTGGCCGCGGGTCATTCCGTGAACGATGCCGGGCTCATTCGCATGGGCGAGACGGTATTCCATGCATCAAAAAATCCATCGCGCGCGTATGGCGAGCTTTTTACCGGATCGTATTTTTCCACCAATCGTTCCGCATCGCTCCTTTCGCCCGCCTTCGCGGGAGCAACGGCAACCTGCGATCCCGCGCATTTTGTCGAGAGTATGATGAAGGGCGACGGTAAGCCGCTTGAACGCGCAATGCGTTTCGACCTCGCCTCGTATCTCCCGGACGATCTGAACGTGAAAATGGACCGCGCAACCATGGCATTCGGTTTGGAAGCCCGATCGCCGTTTTTGGACCAGTATTTGGTGGGTTTTGCGATTGGTTTACCCTTGAAAACAAAGGTGAATTATGGTAATACCAAGGTCGGCCTGAAGCGCGCGCTACGGGGCATTGTTCCTGAAGAAGTCTTGAAGCGGAAAAAGCGCGGATTCCAGGTGCCATTGGCGCAATGGTTCCGCGGTCCGCTTGCACCGCGCTGGAAGGAACGTTGCCTCGATCCGCATGCCAAGCTCGCGGCATACGTAAAAACGGATCAGACAGAAAGGCTTTTCCGCGAGAATGCGCAGGGCGCGGATCACGGCAATCGCCTGTATATGCTGTATGCGCTGGCGGAATGGCTGGGTAGGAATTAGCAATTAGGAATTGGCAATTGGACGAATTCCCAATTCCAAATTCCCAATTGCTGCATTCATCATGAAACGCATTCTCGTTACCGGCGGAGCCGGGTTTGTTGGTTCGCACTTGTGCGACCGTCTTGTTCGTGACGGTCATGAAGTGGTGTGTCTTGATAATCTGTTTACCGGCTCCAAGCGGAATATTGAGCATCTTTTGCGTCATCCGAAATTTTTATTCGTCGAACGTGATATACAGGAACCGTTTTTCGGGCACTTCGACCGCATATACAATCTGGCATGTCCGGCATCGCCGCCGCATTATCAGCACGATCCGGTTGAAACCATGCGCACGAATGTGCTCGGCATGATCACATGCCTCGAGCTCGCAAAGCAAACCGGCGCGCGCGTATTGCAGGCGTCTACGTCCGAAATCTACGGCGATCCGGAAGTGCATCCCCAGCACGAGGAATACTGGGGCAATGTGAATCCTCTGTCGCGCCGCGCATGTTATGATGAAGGCAAACGCTGCGCTGAAACGCTTTGTTTCGATTATCATCGCGAATACGGCGTGGATGCGCGCATTGTCCGCATTTTTAATACCTATGGCCCGAACATGGCCAAGAATGACGGACGCGTGGTCTCGAACTTTATTTTGCAAGCGCTCCGGGGAGAACCCATAACCATTTACGGCGACGGTTCGTTTACGCGCAGTTTTCAGTACGTGGACGATCTTGTCGACGGCATGATCATGATGATGGAGAATGAATCGGGTTTTTTCGGGCCGGTGAATCTTGGCAATCCCGGCGAGTTCACCATTCGAGAGCTTGCGGACATGGTGATTTCGCTTACCGGTTCAACGTCGACGATTCAGCACCTTCCGGAGGTTCCTCATGATCCAAAACAGCGAAAGCCGGATATTACGCTCGCGCGGACGCGGCTTGGCTGGGCGCCGCGCGTGCCGCTTCGCGAGGGGCTCAAAAAAACCATCGAATATTTCCGCAGAGTCATATGAGAGTCCTGATTTTTTCCACGGTGTATGTTCCGCTTGTTGGCGGCGCAGAGGTGGCCATGAGGGAAATTACGGATCGTATTTCGGATATCGAGTTCGACCTTATTTGCGCGCGCGTTCGTCCCGGCCTTGCTTCTATGGAACGCATCGGGAATGTCACGGTACATCGGGTGGGGTTTGGCAGGCCATTCGATAAATTTTTGCTTCCATTCCTCGGCCCGGTACGCGCCCTTCTTTTGAAGGGGTCGGGTGACATCAAGGTCGTCTGGGCACTCATGGCGAGTTATGGAGGCTTTGCAGCGCTTGTATACACCTGGATCCGTCCGCGCTCGAAATTCCTCCTCACGCTTCAGGAAGGCGACCCGCTCGAGCATTATGCCAAGCGAGCAGGGATGCTCCGGTTTTTGCATAAAAAGGTTTTTGAGCGCGCAGACGCCGTGCAGGCCATTAGCCATTTTTTGGCGAAATGGGCCACGAACATGGGATTCAAAGGACGGCCGGAAGTGGTGCCGAATGGGGTGGACTTGAAGTTGTTCGGGAAGTCGGGAGTCGGGAGTGGGGAGTCGGAGGAAGGAGCAATGAGCAATGGGCAATGGGCAGAGGGCATGGATATGAAAGATCAGATTGACCCACAACCCACGATGTACGACGTTCGGGAAGCTGGAAGCGGGAAGCGGGACGCAATACGCCATCAATACGGCTTTGGAACGGATGACGTCATTTTGATCACAACCTCGCGGCTCTCACTCAAGAACGGTGTGGATGACCTTATCCGCTCGCTTATCCATCTGCCTGCGAAGTATAAAACGCTCGTCGTGGGAGAAGGGGAGGATCGCGACAAACTCGTGTCTTTGGCGAAACAGAAAGGACTTGAAGATCGAGTGGTGTTTGCGGGACTTAAACAACATCACGAACTTCCAAATTTACTCCGCGCTTCGGATGTGTTTGTCCGTCCTTCGCTTTCCGAAGGGCTCGGCATTTCGTTTTTGGAAGCCATGGCCGCCGGCATTCCCATTATCGGTACGCCCGTGGGCGGCATTGTGGATTTCCTTTTGGACGGTCATACGGGCTTGTTTTGCCAGCCGCGTGATCCTGAATCTATCGCCAAGGCCGTCCTGCATGTGCAGGAAGACCCGTCGCTTCGAGAGCGCATCATTCTGCAGGCAGGGGAGCTGGTTCGGAAAAGCTATGACTGGGACAAGATCGCTGGCCGCATGAAAGAGATGCTTACATCCCTATGATTTTTTCTCATAACAATCCGGCCAAGGAATGGATTCTCCAGGAGCTTGCCGCGCGCGCGGATCGCGGACCGTTTTCGGTGTGCGACCTTGCCTGCGGAAGTGGATCTGTTTGGCCGGCATTTTTGCTCGAATATCCGAGTGTCCGGTATGTGGGCAAGGATACGGACGCGGCGGCGATTGAGCGCGGGAGAAAAGCTATGGCGGGTATTCCGAATGCGCGGATGGATGTAGCGGATGCGCAAATTCTTCCGGAAGAAGAGGGGAGCTATGATGTCGTAACCGCGCTTTCCGCGCTGGAACACGTGGTGCGTATCGATAAATTTCTGGATACGGTCTTCCGCCTGTTGAAGCCGGGCGGCGTAGCGTATTTGAATTACGACGACGGGCATTTTACATCCCATAACCCGAAAGAACGCATCATGGTTCCCGTAAGTCAGGTTCTTGCCCTGGTCGGCATTGAAGGGCCGTATATGAAGCGCGTGAATGATGCGGACATTATACGGCTGATCGAAGAACGCGGCGGGAAGGTTCTTGCCGTCCGGAAAAATAATCTGGCGGCGATGAAAGGTTTCACAAAGGGGCACAAGAGCGGGCTCATGGGCGACGACGTGCTTCGGGAATGGTTCGCATTCGAGAACCGGCTGAATGACATGCTCTCGCCTGCGCAGCTTTCGAAGATTTTCGGCGCAACCACGGTGGTGATGCAAAAGACATGAAATACCTTTTTGCCTGTGGCATTCTGCCTCCGGAGATCGGCGGACCATCGACGGTGGTTTCGGATCTGGCGAAAACGCTCGCCGGCGCGGGGCATGCGGTTACGATCGTGACATATACAGAGCGGCCTGATCCGATCGAGGGCGTGCGCATCGTTTCCATTCCGCGTGGAGGCTCCGCGTTGTCCCGTTATTTTCGTTTCGCGCACGCACTCCGATCCGCCATGCATGACGCGGACGCCGTGTGTGCGACAGATGTCTTTTCCGTCGGCATTCCGACGCGATTCGCCCTCATGGGGACGACAAAAAAGTTCGTGCTCCGCTTGGGCGGCGAATGGCGATGGGAATCTGCCGTGAACCGGGGAGAGCTCGTGACGCTTGCGGAGGTGTGGGCGCGGTCTTTGGGCGTGCGCGGACGCATGGAAATGCTGAATTACCGCTGGATCATGAGGCGAGCGTTTCGCATCTTTGTGACGTCGAGTCTGCTGAAAGAAAAACTACAGGGAGTTGCTGCAACGCCGATCGAAGTGATCCCGAATCTTCCGCTGACAAACTGTGAGCATCCTGTTTCGCATACAGCGCATCAGCCTCTCCGCCTACTCTATGTCGGCCGCTTCGAGCCGGTGAAGAACATGCCGTTTTTTGCGAAGGTTCTCGCAACGCTCCATGAACGCGGCGTCCCGTTCATCTGCAGTTTCGTCGGCGACGGCTCGGAATTGCCGAAATGCAGAGATATTTTGAAAGATGTGCCGGGCATTTCTTTTTTCGGTATTCGGCCGCATGCGGAATTGCAGAAGCTGTTTGCCGAACACGATCTTCTTATTCTTCCGTCCTTAAGCGACATTTGTCCGAATAGCGTGGTAGAAGCCCTTGCCTGCGGCCTTCCGTGCATCGTAACGAATGGACATGGACTCCCTCGGCCGCTTCAGGGCGCCATTGAATGCGATCCGAAGAATGTTGATGACTGGATTCGCGCCATTCAGTCCCTTACGGACGCGAAGGCGTATCGGATGCTTTTCGAAGCGGTGCGACCCGTTTCCGTTCCTGCGCGTACGCTCCTTCATGCCATGCAAGCGCTATGAGGATTCTCGTTTTCGGATACGACCGTGATTTGCTAAAACCGGATTCGGATGCCGCGCGGCGGCAGATGGCGTTTGCGGAACAGCGGAATCTGTATTTGGATATCGCGCTTTTGTCACGCGGCGAGCGGGATCAGGACATTCGTCTTTCCGAGCGCGTGCGCGTCCGCATGTTCCGTGGGAATATTTTTCGAAGGCTCTGGAAGAGTTTTCGAGCCGGCATTCACGAAAGCATGCATCTCGTGAGTGCCCAAGATCCATTCGCGTCCGCGATGCTCGCCTTCGCGGTTTCCCGATGGCGGAATATCCCGTTCGAAATACAAGAGCATGCGGATTTTTATTCCGGCGAATGGGAGAAGGAAACCCCCTTCATCAACCGTTTTCTTGCCTTCCTCGGCAAACGCTTCTTGAAGCGCGCGGACGCCGTGCGCGCCGTGAGCGAGCGCGTGAAAGAGCATCTCATCGCGCGAGCGGGAGTATCGCCCGAACGGATCTCGTTTTTTTCCGTCTCCCAGGACCTCTCCGGGCTCCTCGCGCTTCCATTGCGTCCGTGGCCATCAGATGCGCCGACCATTGTCATGCCGTGCCGTTTTGTGAGGCAGAAGGGGATAGGGATGGCTTTAGAAGCATTTACGCGTGTTCGAGATTCGGGAAGCGGGGTTGAGCAGGGCAAAGGGAAAAGGGCAAAGGGTGGATATCGACGCACGACGCACGACGAATCCGGTTCGGCCAACGACCCACGTCCCATGACCCATGGCTTCCGAGTGGAGTTGTATGGAAGCGGGAAGCTTGAAGGGTGGATCAAGAAAAGGATAGACGAGCTTGGCCTGCAGGACGTCGTTTCCGTGATGCCGTGGACGGAGCCTGTGGATATCTGGAAGCGTGCGGATCTCTTCGTATTATCGTCGACCTATGAAGGATGGGGGAGGACCGTTGTCGAAGCCATGGCTGCCGGCGTTCCGGTGGTGACGACGAATGTCGGATGCGTCGGTTCATTTTTCCGTCCACAGCTCGACGGCCGCGTGGTTGAACCGCATGACGCGGATGCGCTCGCGTCCGCCATTCGCGAACAGTTTGACGAAGGCGAACGGAGAGAGAGGATGCGCGTGAATGCCCGTGAACGTGCGCGAAGTTTTCCGAACCGTGAAATGCTCCAACATTCGCAAATAGAATCCTGGCGCCATGCGCGCGAGCGCGTAACGGATGGGAGCCGGCGTTTTGATTTGTGGGTCATCGCCTTTGTCGCATTCGCCGTTCTTTCGCGCGCGGCATCGGTGATCCTTTTTCATCACTCGCTTTTGAATCGCGATGACGGCCCGTTCATTCTTGTTCAATCATGGTTTCAGGAACTTGGATATACCTTCGCCAATCAGCTTGGGTGTCCGTCCGCATATCGCTCGCCGGGATTTTTGTTCTTCCTGACAGCGCTGTACACATTCTTTTCGCCGGACAATACGCTTGCGCAGGCTATCGTTCAGAATATCGTGGCCGTGGGAATACTCTGGCTCGTGTATGTTGTGGGAAAAGAGCTCGTGGGAAAACGCGCGGCTCTCATCGGCGCATTTCTCATGGCCGCGTATCCGTACACGTTCTATCATTACACGCAGTATTATCACACCTTCCTTTCCAGTTTCTTTTTGCTTCTTCTCGTTTGGTTTTTGCTGAAGCTCGCAAAGACCAAACGGCCTTCATTCGCATTCGGCGCCGGCGCGAGCATTGCCGCGCTTGCCTATGTGCAGGGAACGATTTTAGCCGCGACGCCGTTTATCGTGCTATGGCTCTGGTGGTATTGGCGTTTTGACTGGAAAAAAACATGTATCGCCGCGGCGATCATGGCCGTGGTTTCCGCCGGTCTCATTGCGCCATGGACATACAGGAATTCCAAAGCGTTCCATGCATTCGTTCCATTAACCACGGATTTGGGCTTCGGATTCGCAAAAGCGAATAATGAGAATATTTACGCGCTCACGAAATACGGGTATCCGCAGGAAAGCGTGAACGATATCATCGTTTCCTCAACGAATCCCGGCTATGTGCAGTATCACGTTCCCATTGACACTCGGGAATCGTTCGCTGCCGACGGCTTGGCGGTTATCCCATCCGTACTGTGGACGGAATGGCATCCGAAAGAACCCGTCCGCGATACGGATGAAAACAATGTTTCCTGTTCGGAACTTGGTCCTTTGAATGAAGCGGAATACGGCGAGTATTGGAAGAATATCGGCATGACATGGCTTTCATCGAATTGGTTCAGCGAGGGGTGGAAGCTTCAGCTCCTCAAAATCAAAACGTTCTGGCAGCCGTCGCTGTTCCCGTCCGTGAAAATGGGCGCGGCTTGGCCATTTGCCGACAATCCTCTTAAGGTTTGGTTTGCGAGGCTATCACTGACCGTTGCCGCGAGTATCGTCATCTTTGGCGGGTTCTTCGGTCTCGGCCTTTCGCTCGCGAAAAAGAACAGGCGCGTCTGGCTTCCGATTGCTATTATCGTCATCTATACGGTTATGCATTCCCTCTTCGCCGGATATACCAAATACCGCATTCCGTTGGATAATCTCATGGCGATGTATGCCGGCTATGCGCTCGTGACCCTCTGGGACGCTTTCCGTAATCGGAAACAGAAGACTTCCGTATGATCTCTTTTGTTTTTCCCGCGTTCAATGAAGCAGAAAATCTCCGCCGTTTTCCGTCGGAGGTCTTTCCCATTTTCAATACCTTAAACGAATCGTATGAGATCGTGGTTGTGGATGACGGCAGTATTGATGATACGAATGCGGTTGCTTCATCGCTCGGCGGACCTGTGCGCGTGATAGCGCATACCAAGAATCAGGGTCTCGGCGCGGCTCTGCGCACGGGAATTCGCGAAGCCCGCGGCGATATCGTCATTACCATGGATACGGACCTCACCTTTGCGCCGGAACTTGTGTCGCGACTGCTCGAACGTTTCCGCAAAGGCGATGTTGACGCCGTTTCCGGTTCGCCCAAGCTCGCGGGATACGGGAACGATATTCCTTCCTATCGTGTCTTCATTGGGAAGGTTTCGACGCTCGTGTATTCGCTTCTTCTTGGTAGCCGTATCACCGCGGTGACCCCGATTTTCCGCCTGTATAAGCGCGAAGACCTTGCGCATCTTCCGCTTCAGGCGACAGGATTCGATATTAATGCTGAAATACTTTTTCATCTCATCCAGCGAGGCAAACGCATTGCCGAGGTACCGGCGCCTCTTACCCAGCGCATTCATGGCGAGAGCAAGCTCGATTATCCGAAAGAAATGAAACGCCATCTCCGGCTGGTCCGGCGCATGTTGGCGTGGAGGTTGGGGTTAAAGAAAACGGGAACATGAGCAAACATCTCGCTATTATCTTAGGGACAAGACCGGAGATCATTAAATGCGCCCCGGTTATTTTGCAGGCGCCAAAGCAACATATCGATGTCAGTATTATTCATACTGGGCAGCATTATTCGCGCGAGCTTGATGGTATTTTTTTTCAGGAATTGAATGTGCCCGAACCGCGGGCGCATGTGCATGTAGGCTCCCATGCAGCGTCGATCCAGATCGGACTCATGATACAGCGCGTCGCTGACGTTCTTGATACGATGAGGCCGGATGCCGTTCTGGTGCAAGGGGATACGAATTCCGTCCTGGCTGGCGCGCTTGCGGCCACGAAAATGGGAATACCAATCGCGCATCTTGAAGCGGGCTTGCGGAGCGACGATTGGTCCATGCCTGAGGAGGCAAATCGTGTGCTGGCGGATCGCATATCCCGATGGCTCTTTTGTCCGACAACTCTGCAGAAAGAACGTCTGCACCAAGAAGGGATCACGAACGGCATTTACGTGGTCGGAAATACGGCGGTTGATTCTGCTCTTCATTATGCAAAAATCGCGTATGAAAAAAGCGATATCGCAGAACGGCTCGGGATCGCGGAAAAACCATTCGGTTTGCTCACCATGCATCGGCCGAGTAATGTGGATGATCCGCAACGTCTTCAGGACATTCTTCGTGCGCTTGGACAGGCATCTGATCGCCTTGGATTAACGGTTATTTTTCCCATCCATCCACGAACGGCAAGAGCTATCGATCGTGCGCATCTCAAGATTCCTTCGTCATTTTTGGGCACGGAACCCCTTGGGTATTTAGACTTGCTTCGGCTCCAGTCTTCCGCGGAACTCATTTTGACGGATTCCGGGGGCATACAGGAGGAAGCGTGCACGCTTCGCATACCATGCGTTACATTGCGTCCGAATACGGAGCGTCCCGAGACGCTTGAGGTCGGGTCGAATGTTCTTTGTGATTCAACGGACGCGGATGTTCTGTGCCGTGCGATGGAATCACAAATAAAGAAGGAGAGGAATTGGGCGAATCCTTTCGGAGACGGGAAAACCGCGGAGCACGTCGTTCGCATACTAGCAAACGAAATGAAAGTATGAAGAAGCAGCGTACATTACTCATCTGTGTTGAAACCGTCGATCTGGACGATCGCGCATATGGATTTTTCAACGACTGGCTATTGGAACTTGAGCGCCAGAATATTAAAGCAATCGTCATCTGTCTCCGAAAAGGCCGCATGTCCGCATTTGCCCAACACGAGATTATCACTCTTCCACGGCCTGGAGCATTTCTTGCACTGAGACGATTATTCGAACTGTGGCGCATTTCCTGGGATCGGCGGCACGAGTATTCAGCGGTTTTTGTGCGCCAGGCACCCGTATTTGTGATGGCGTCGGGATGGTTGTGGCGACTTCTCGGTATGCGCATCATCCTCTGGTATGCGCATTACAAAGGACGATGGGACCTGAATATTGCGGCTTGTATCGCTCACGTCGTCGTGACCTCTGTGCCGGAAGCATGCCGCATCTGGTCCAGAAAGGCGATCGCGATCGGCCAATCCATCGATACTGACCGTTTTCGGATTCCCGCAACCAAAGCACATAACGGATTTCGCGCCTTGGTTCTTGGACGGGTGTCGCCCGTTAAACGGGTGGATGAGATTATTGATGTTTTTGAAACCAGCGCCTTCAAAACAATGCACGGGAGTCTTACTATTATCGGGAAAGCGACGGATCGCGCATATGAAAAAAAGATTCTGGAGCTTGTCGGAGAACATGCGGGCATACGGTGGATGCGCGAAGGGTTGCCATTCGATGCCCTGCCGTCTGAACTCTCCAAATATGATTTTCTTATGAATTTTTACGAAGGAAGCCTGGATAAAGCAATATTGGAGTGTATGGCCTGCGGCATCATTCCGCTTATCTCTACAGATGCCGCGGAGAATTTTTTCCCCGAATCTCTCCATTGGTTGATCGCGCGGACAAAAGGCGCAAGGCTTTCCGCGATAGAAAAACTTTCAGGCTTTTCTTTTGCAGATCGCCAAAAAATCTCCAGTCAGTTGCGAGATATTGTGGTACATGAGCATTCGCTTTCGCATCAGGTGCATCGTTTGATGGAAATAGCTAACCAAAGGTAAGATCATTCGATGTATGGAAATATGTAATAGCTGGAAAAAGCTTCGAAAGATTTTTTGGACTGGTTTGATTATTCGTTTTTTGTTGTTGGCGGTATTGATGATATTTATTGGCGAATCCGCGCTTTTGTTCTCCGACACTCGCGAGTATCTCGGGCTGGCGGATTCTCTCCGGCAAGGACACGGATTTTGGTTTCACGATGTCGCGTATACGCTCCGCACGCCCGGGTATCCCGCCTTTCTTGCAGCGCTCGGCGGAAGCTCATCGATTCAGTTTATTTCCATCATTCAAATTATCATTGCTTCCGCTATTCCGATCCTTACCTATCATATCGCTCGACAGCTCGGATTCACGGAACGTATTTCGATAATTGCGGCCTGGATTACGGCATTGGAGCCGCATATGGTGTATTACAGTATTCCCATATTGCCAGACGCTGTTTTTACAGTCTTCTTTCTGCTATTCATCCTTGCCGGAATGCATTATGTTCAGAAACAAAAACGCCGTGATCTTCTCTTTGCATCGGCGCTGTTTGCGACGCTTCTGTATATCAAGCCCGTCCTCCAGGCATTTCCTTTTTATCTCGCGATTGCCGCTGTTATCATTGCGTTTTCCAAAAAAACATGGCGTCCGATAAAAGATTTTATCGTTTTCTCCGCGATCGTATTTTTGCTCGCCTTTCCATGGATGTTCCGGAATGCGCAGGTCGGAGGCGGTTTTTCTATGAGCTCGCAAGGCCCGGCACTCGTGGCATTCAAACTCGCCACGTCTGTGATGAGTTTGCGCGACCACATAACCTTTGACGAAGCGGAACGCATTCTTGAAACTCGTTGGGATAAAGCCACGCCTATTCCCATCAAAGAGGTTTCCGCGTATCTATTACAGTATCCGACGGAGCTTGCGCGAGTGCTGGCCATGAATTCCATTCTTTTGTGGACATCGCAGACATATACCTATATTCCGAATTATTACGGATTTCTGCCATTGCCTCCGGCCTATACCGAACGTCCGCCCAGCGTATTGCTTCTTCAGGGAAAGGTTATGGAGTTTGGGAGGGAGATGCTTTCGCTTTTGCGTTATCCGTATATCCCATTGGCGATTATCGGGAAGCTTCTGTGGACGCTTGTGGCGGCGATGTTTTTCTATGGACTCTTGAAAGGATTGATGCAAAAAAACGAATCAGCATGGGCATTGCATGTTTTTGTCGCTCTGCTCGTGCTCTGCTATACCATGACGACATGGATAGACGGGTTCAATGTGGAAGCGCGCCTTCGCTACCCGTTTAATCCGCTGATGTTCGTGTACGGCACGGCAGCCGCCGTTTTGGTTCTTCGTTCGCTCAGAAAAATGCTACCTTCATATGGCTGATACTCTCCGTACTTTTGAAGATGCATACTGGAATCACTGGAATCAAAATGAGGTTTTTCGGCATACTCAGGCGCTTGCCTGGCTCGATGCGTCGGACGGACCCGTTGTAGATATCGGTTGCGGCGACGGTTTTTTTCTCGCGAAACTTCGTGAAAAGGGGATAGAGGCCTGGGGAACGGATATTTCTTCTACCGCGATCAAGCACTGTCATGAGAAAGGTCTTGATACCCAGGAAGGTGATTTTGCGGGCGGCTATGTGCCGGAACGCAATGCTAAGACGGCAACAGCGCTTGATGTTCTCGAGCATTTGTATACACCAGATCCGCTTCTCGCGTCACTCCATTCTCGCGTTGAAACGCTGATTATTTCTGTGCCAAATTTCGCCTCATTGCCGGCTCGTCTTCAGGTGCTTTTCGGCCGCGTTCCAGAGAATAATACGCCACGCAAGGGTCACGTATACTGGTATACGCAGTCCGTCCTCTGCCGTAATCTTGAAAAGAACGGGTGGCGGATTGTTGCATGGGGGTTGAATCCACCCTGGATGGACAAACCAATCGTCGGCACGCTTATGAAAGGACTAGCCCATGTGTGGCCATCGCTTTTTTCTCTCTCTTTTGTAGTGAAAGCAGAACGTGTATGAGGAGAATAATGCGCAATATATATATAGGTTTGTTCATCCCTCTCCGGGGTATTTTTCGCATCGTTTCTCCCTCCAAAGAAGTTTGTGTATTGTTTTATCATTCCATCTCTGAATCACAAGATCCCTTTTCCATTTCGCCGATTGATTTTGAAAAGCAGCTCATGCTTTTGCGCCATGTTGCGAATCCCGTATCGTTATCCGATATCGTTTCGTACGTAAAAGGGGACAAGGATCTCCCGGACGGATCCGTAGCTGTGACATTCGATGACGGTTATCAAGACATCGTGACAACCGCGCTACCCATTTTGCATAGATATCGCATACCCGCAACCGTGTTCGTGAGCGTAGATCCGCTAAAGAATGAACTCGGTAATGCGCATGAACTGCTTACCCATGATGATATACGTCATTTATCACAGGACCCTCTCATTGAGATTGGTTCACATGCCATAACGCATAAAAAGCTCACAAGATTAGCCGATCACGAGGTTCGATTTGAACTCCAACAGAGCAAAGATAAAATCGAGAGTATCACCGGAAAGCCTTGTCGGTATATCGCGTATCCAAAAGGATCCGTTAATCCGAAGGTGCGTTTCTTGACGCAAAATGCGAAATATGTTGCAGGTGTGTGTATAAAACAGGGGATGGTTTATCCCAATATGGATCCTTTTCTTATAAAAAGGATCGTTGTTCAAAAGGGAATCGGCGCCTTTGCATTCCGTTGGAGAATGACACGCATTATGGATTGGCTTGCCGTCTTTGATACGACATTACAAAAATTATGGAGAAGATAAACGCGAGCGTCGGCATTCTCACTTTTAACTCCGCGGCAACCTTGGAGCGCGCTTTGGAATCCGTAAAGGATTTTGAGGACATTATCGTTTGCGACGGCGGGAGCACGGATGGGACCCTGGAAATTGCGCAACGATATGGCGCGCGCGTTATCCCGCAAGATCCGCAAGCGACGGGACCGCACAGGATTACGGATTTTGCAGCCGTACGGAACCGTTGTCTCGAGGCTGCGCGAACAGGCTGGTTTTTTTATATTGATTCTGACGAACGAGCAGAACCCGAGCTTGTTCATGAAATCGCCGACATCGTAAAACAAAATCCTCCTGGGGTGCGTATATACAAAATTACTCCGCGGATTATTTATCGCGGCCGCCGTATTGAATATGCTTCCAGCTATCCGGGGTATCAGACGCGTTTTTTTAAGATAAATCCAAAGATTCATTTTCGTAAGGCTGTTCATGAAAGGATTGAATATCCAAGCGATACTGAAGTTTCTATTTTAAAAGGTCACTGGAATTATTATCTTTCAGGGCCGGAAGAGATAATGGAAGACGTGGAAATACGAGATATTCCCATTTTATTTCGTAGATATCAAAATCAACCTACCTGGAAAAGGTATCGCGGTGCATGTAAGAGTTTGATATCCCTCATTGTCATTTTTTTGAAATCATTTCGTAATCTGTTCCACCCCACAGAGAGCATGCCGTGGAGTGTTGAGTGTGCAAAGATGCGGGTTCAATTCAGGTTCTTTCGTGCGCTCCTTTTTGGATCAGAGAAAAAGTATGGATGACCTCAATATTCAAGTAGAAGCAAAACACTATTTTCGTCCGCGCTACATTCACAAGGAGCGTTGGATCAATTATTGGTATCAATTACAAGCTATTTTTGAATCAAAGGCCTCTCGAATTTTGGAAATAGGAATTGGGAACGGCCTCGTTCTTGATACGTTACGAAAAGTTGGTATTCATGTTGAAACGGTGGATATTGATCCATCTTTACATCCCGATATCGTTGCAAGCGCGGTTCGGTTACCGATGCAAAATGAGGCGTATGATTTTGTGCTCTGCGCTGAAGTGTTAGAACACCTCCCGCCGGACCAAGTAAAAGCGGCTTTGGAAGAGATTTTTCGTGTTACGAGAGACTGTGCACTCATCACACTCCCGTACGCAGGAAGTTGTATTACGTTTACGTTTAAAATCCCCCTTCTTAAAAAGAGTGAATGGATCCTGAAGATTCCACATTTTTGGAAGAAACACGTTTTTGATGGGCAGCATTATTGGGAAGTTGGGAAGCAGGGTTTTTTACAGAAGGACATTCAGAAAATGGTGGAAGAAACCGGGTTTTTGGTGCAGCGCATGTCGACTCATTCCGATGATCCCTCACACCTTTTTGTTCTACTCAAGAAAAATCATTCTGTATCATGACGAACGCTTCCGTTTTATACATCGCGAATGCACGCATGCCCACGGAGAAGGCGCATGGTCTTCAGATTGCGAATATGTGCAGGGCTCTCGCAGAGCATGGGATGGATGTGACGCTCGTGGTTCCGAAACGAAAGAACCCCATTCAAGAAGATGCTTTTCGATATTATGGCATTGAACCATCCTTTCAAATTCGATACATTTGGTCATGGGATTTGATTGGTTCCCTCGGCGTAATAGGTTTTTGGATTCAACAGATAACGTTTTCGTTTTCAGCCTGGCGGGCCTGCAGAAATTTTTCCGCACAGGACAGCGTTTTTTCCAGGGACATTTTTGCGGCATGGCTTTTGTCTTTCGGAAAGCGGAAGGTGATTTTTGAAATGCATAGGTATCCGGAGCGATTTGTCGGAATGTGGAAACGCCTGCTCCGAAGGATGAACGGCATTGTATCTACGAATCAGTGGAAGGCGGAGAAGATCGAACGGGTCATGGGATATCCTAAGGAACGCATCCGCGTTCTTCCAAACGGATTCGATTCGTCGATGTTCAGTGCTCATCAATCACAGACGAAGCTACGCGAAGTTTTACAACTCCCGCCCAATCAGACCATCGTCCTTTACACAGGACATTTGTATGACTGGAAGGGAGCGCATGTGCTCGCGGATGCCGCCAGATTCGCAACGAATATTCTTTTTGTATTTGTCGGAGGTACTCCGCAGGATATTGAGCGATTCAAAAAAGAATACCGTCATACTCCCAATATTCTTCTTGTGGGGCACAGGCCGCATCGGGAGATTCCGAAATATCTCCATTCGGCCGATATTCTCGTACTTCCGAATTCCGCTAAGAGCCACGAATCGCAATTCAGCACATCGCCGATCAAACTTTTTGAATATCTCGCTGCGGCAAAACCCATTGTCGCGTCGGATCTGCCGTCGATTCATGAGATTCTCGGCGATACCAATGCGGTATTTGTGGAGCCGGATAATCCCGGGGAACTTGCGAAAGGCATTCTTCATTTGATCGGGCAATCGGATCTTGCCCAGCGTATGGCACAAGCAAACAAAGTTTTGTCAGCGTCTTACACATGGGATCGGCGGGCGGGTGCTATTATGGAGTGGATACAAAGGCTATGACGGACGTACTGCGGAACAGAACATTTCTTCGCCGTGTCGGGGAAGGCTTTGCTTGGGCGTCCGGTGGATCGTTTGTATTGAAAATTATAGGGATGGCGATAACGTTTCTTATTATTGCCAGACTTTCCTTGCATGAATATGGTACGTATCAGCTTTCACTGGCAGCTTGGGGCCTCTCACTCACATTTTTTTTCCAGGGGATCAATCAAGTCGCTATTGCTCAATCTGCAAGACGACATAAAGATGGCGATTATGCATCAATGATACAGCTTGGCCGAGGACTGCTTTTTTTTAAAATTATTGTAGGAATTCTTTTGTGGACATTTATACATTTTGCTTCCCCCATACTCAGTCGTTATTACAGCGGAGACATCATTCAGCTTCTCGGTATATTGTCATGGACGTTTCTCGCCATTCCCTTATCCGAATTCATACGGTTCGACTTATCTTCCCGTCAGCGCTTTGCCGAACAAAGCCTGTTTGATGTCGCCGAAGAGTTTATTCGCGGCGCAGGTATTCTCGCGGCATTGTTTGTGTTTCGATCGGGTATTGAAGGATTACTTTGGGCAATGGTTATTTCGATTGCCATTACGCCATTATTTTTTTTGCCATTCATTAAAGCGGATTATTTCCGTCTGAAAATTGCATTCACATTGAGACCATTTTGGCAACTCATTTTTGACCAGGGTGTTTGGGTGGTTTTGCAGAAATATGTTCGTCTTTCTGAAAAACATCTTCGGCTATTTGTTGTCCAGTACTTCGTTGGGCGTGAAGCGGTAGCATTGTTTGCGATTGCCGAAAAACTTCTAACATATGTGATGGGGATTGTCCCCATGCAGAACATATTGATACCTGCCATTTCGGCAGAAGCCGGGGATCAAGATCGACTGAAAACAATCCTTGAACGCGGGATTAAATATAGTTTGCCATTTTATTTTTTGGTGACACTGGCTGCGTATATTTCTGCACCGATATTTCTTCGTTATTTTTTTCCACAATATCTTTCCGCTGTTCCGCTTTTCTCGATATTACTGCTCTATGCTCCCTTTACCGGCGTGTCTTTAATTCTCACCTCATTCTTTTATTCAAAACAGGAACAGCGAGCAGCATTCTTTGCTGTATTAGTGCGTTTTGGTCTTTTTCTCGTTTTTGCACCCATCATGTTATTGCTGTTCGGAGTCATCGGCATTGCAATCGAGTATGTCATCAGTCTCTATCTCTACAATGTTTTGCGTTATGCTTCCATTGTCCGTATTTATCCCAGCCTTTCCCTTACTTGGCAGGTTTTTACCAGGTTTGACAGTTACGACCGAGCGGTATGGAGCCGCATTAAAAACCGATTGACGAAACGCTCAAAATAGGGCAGGCTCAACAATCATGTTCAAAACAGAGAAAGAAAGAAAGATTATTTTTCTCAGCATATATAGCGGAGATGTAGATCGTATTTTTGTACGATCCGGCGTATTAGATGGGCTCGTTAGTGCCGGGCACTACGTTGTGCTCCTCGTCCGCGGCGATGACGGAGAGCAGGAAAAAATTCGATATTATCAGGATTCATATTTACGGGAGGGCGTCGTGATCGAATTTATCCCATTGGGAATGAATGCATTCGAATTTTTTGCATATCATCTCGCATGGAATTCGCTTCCAAGCTATTCCGCTTATGTGAAGCGAAAAGATTTGTATCTGAAGCACAAAAAGAAATTCCGTTATAGCCTTGAACTGCTCGCTGGATTCCTCGGACGTTTTAGGTTATGGCGGCACTTTTTGCGTTCCGTTTATTATCATTGGCCGGATGCATACTGTAAAGACCTTTTTGATAGATATAAGCCAGATCTGCTATTCGCTCCAAACATGTTTTCACCCGAAGATTGCCGTCTGCTTCGGTATGCAAAAAAACACGGTATTACGACGGTAACAACCATGAAAAGTTGGGATGTTCCGACCACGAGGGGATTTACACGTGTCATTGCCGATAGAATTTTAGTATTTAACGAAATTAATAAACAACAGACCATAGATATTGGGGATTATCCGGAAGAAAAAATTCGCGTGATGGGATTTCCCCAATTTGATTACTATGTACGTCCTGAACTTCGCGTGCCGCGAGAAGATTTCTTTAAAAATATCGGCGCAGATCCCTCGAAACCACTTATTCTTTTTGCCATTCCCGGCGATTTTAAGCTTCCGACCATCAACGACATCCTCATCGCACTAGATAATGCAATCGAATCGGGGAAAATACCACGCGATATACAGGTGCTCGCACGCTTTCATCCGAAGTATCGTTCTCCTGCCGAGACGCTGAAGAATCTGAGACATTTCATCATGGATAGGCCCGGAACGTATTTCACGGACAAAGTAGAATTGTCGACGGACGCACCAATGTCGCAGACATTTCAATGGGTATTTACAAATAAAGATATCGTCCACCTCGTTAATTCTCTCTTGTATAGCGACATAGTTATTAATGTGGAGTCGACGATAACACTCGATGCCAACGCTTTTAATAAACCCGTCATCATGATCGGATATGACGGCGACCAAAAGCTCGACTACTGGCATTCCGTGCGTCGTAATTATGATCGCGAACATTTTAAGGCCGTACTTGAATCCGGCGGTGTTGCATATGTTCAAAGTCATGATGAACTTATCAATGCTATTCTTCGTTATCTAAAAGAGCCAGAGGCAGACAAGGAGGGGCGGCGTCGGCTCAAAGAGCGGCTGTTGTATAAAGTAGACGGTAGGTCGTCGCATCGCGTTGTGCAGTATATTCTCGAAATGCTATGAATGTCCTCGCAATTATTCCGGCGAGAGGAGGATCAAAAAGCATCCCCCGGAAAAATATCCGTGAACTGTGCGGAAAACCGTTGATCGCGTGGTCGATAGAAGAAGCGAAAAAATCAAAATATGTTACCCGCGTCATTTGCTCTACCGACGATCGGGAGATTGCGGAGGTGGCGGCGCAGTATGGCGCGGAGGTCCCGTTTTTGAGGCCCGCAGAGATTTCAGGAGATTTGGCGACAGACGTGGAGTTTTTAACGCACACCCTCAATTTTTTAAAGGAGTCGGAAGGATATGAGCCCGACGTTCTTCTTCGACTTGCACCGACATCACCACTTCGGACGGCGGAAGATATTGACGTTGGCATAGAAACACTCATGAAAAACCCCGAAGCTGACGCTGTACGAGCCATTCACGAGTCGCCGAAACATCCATATAAAATGTGGAGAATATCCGAAGATGGCAAATATTTACAGCCGTTCCTGCCAAAGGAGTTTACAAATATGGATGAGCCGTACAACGGTCCTCGCCAGTTGTTACCAAAAGTTCATGTTCATACGGGTGCCGTCGATGTATATCGACCCTCAACCATTCTTGAGCTGAAATCGACATCCGGAAGGCGCCTTGCTTTTTTTTGGATGCCTGAAGAGCGTTCCGTAAATATCGATCATGAAATCGATTTTCAGATCGCTGAAACACTCATGAATAGGCGAAGTGGCGAAGGTCGCTCTCCACGATACACCCCGCCGGAATCCTTGATTTAATCATATATTTTGCTAAGTTGCACTTCCGGGGGATTATGGATAATCTGCCCCATACACTTATGACCCATACGCCACGCGAGGAGCAGTTCAATTTCGAAGGGCTGTTTGTCTTTGAAATGGCGAACAATCATCAGGGCGACGTAGAACACGGAAAGCGGATTATTCGCGAAATGGCAAAATTGGCGAAAGAATTCGGTGTAAAGGCGGCCGTGAAGCTCCAATTTCGGGATTTGGATACGTTTGTTCATCCGGCAGAAAAAAACAACAAGGATAATAAGCACGTCCAACGTTTTCTCTCCACAAAGTTATCAGAGGATCAGTTCGCTGAACTTATTCGCGAAACAAAAGAGCACGGTCTCTTGACCATGTGTACACCTTTCGATGAGCCGTCCGTCGATCAGCTTGCGAGACAAGGAATTGAAATACTGAAAATAGGCAGTTGTTCGGCAAAAGACTGGCCATTGCTCGAAAAAGCCGTTCAAGCAGGAAAGCCGATGATCGTATCGACGGGCGGCATGCACATGAAGGATGTCGATAATCTGGTCAGCTTTTTGGATCATCGTTACGCGAATTTCGCTCTCATGCATTGCGTGGCCGTTTACCCAACGCCGAAAAATAAATTACGTCTTCGTCAAATCGAAGTCATGCGCGAGCGGTATCCCGAAATCACTATCGGTTTTTCCACGCATGAAGATCCGGACAATACGAGCGCGATTCAGCTTGCCTTTGCCAAGGGAGCGCGCATGTTCGAAAAACATGTCGGCGTTCCCACTGATACCATCAAACTCAACGCCTATTCGGCAAATCCGGATCAGGTTCGAGCATGGCTCACGGCCTATCAGGATGCCGTGGATTCATGCGGGAATGAAGAATCATTGTGGGGTCAGGCGGATGAGGCGAAAGACCTTCATTTGCTTATGCGTGGAGTGTTCGCGATGGGGGATATCAAGAAGGGACAGATAATCCATCGTGATGACGTCTTTTTCGCATTTCCCATACAACAGGGCCAGATGTCAAGCGGCCAATGGCGTGACGGGATTGTCGCCGATCGCGATTATGCCAAGAATATGCCGCTTCTTGCTTCGCTTTCAGAGCGGCCATTGGGAAAAAAAGAGCTGATTTACGGCGTGATCCATGACGTGAAAGGCATGTTAAATGCCGCTCGTATTCCCGTTGGTCTGGAATTTAGTGTTGAGCTTTCGCATCATTATGGCATGAAGAATTTTCGTGAGTGCGGTGTTGTCATCATTGACTGCATCAATCGAGAGTACTGCAAAAAACTTCTCATACAGCTTCCCGGCCAGCGTCATCCCTATCATCATCACAAGAAAAAAGAAGAAACATTCCAGATGCTCGCAGGCAAGCTCGAAGTGGAACTTGAAGGGAAATACCGCCGTACACTGTATCCCGGCGACACCCTTGTCATTCAGCGTGGCGTGAAGCATCGGTTTTGGACGGACAGCGGAGCTATTTTTGAAGAAGTATCCACGACGCATTACAATGACGATTCCATGTATGACGACCCATCGATCAATACAAAACCGCGCGAAGAGCGAAAAACAAAACTCGTAAATTGGGGTCGTCATCAGTTCGATTAATTACTTATCAGCGTATTGTATGAAGGTGAAAGTCATCGGCGCCGGTTCTATCGGCAATCATCTTACGCAGGCATGCCGCCGAATGAGATGGGATGTGACGGTCGTTGATACGGATCCGGAAGCTCTTCGGAGAATGAAGGAAGAGATTTACCCTCAGCGATATGGCGCGTGGGATGAAGGCATTCATCTCGTTACCAGCGACCAGGAACCCAAAGGCGGCTTCGATATTATTTGCATCGGCACCCCTCCGCACGTTCGTATGCCGCTTGCTATCGCCGCACTTTCCGAGAAACCAAAAATTCTTCAGTTGGAAAAGCCACTTTGCGCGCCAAGATTGGAGAGGCTCGGGGAATTCATGACGGCATACCGGAATCAGTCCGACACCATCGCTGTCGTCGGGTACGACCACGCCGTATCCGAATCCGTATCATGGATTACGGATAATCTTCGCGAACAGAGGATTGGTGATGCGCAGAGCATCGACGTTGAATTTCGCGAACATTGGAAGGGAATATTTGGCGCGCATCCATGGTTGTCCGGCCCGCAGGATACATATCTGGGATTCTGGCAAAAGGGCGGAGGAGCAAGCGGGGAGCATTCCCACGCTCTTCATCTTTGGAGGCATTTTGCCAAAGCCGCAGGTTTCGGATCATGGCGTAAAGTATCGTCGTTCATGGATATGAAGACACATGACGGCGCGGAGTATGACTCTCTTTCCGCGTTCACGGTGGAAACGGATGCGGGACGCGTCGGGAGGATCATTCAGGACGTCATAACGCTGCCGACGCGGAAATGGATACGGTTGCAAGGTAGCAAAGGATTCATTGAGTGGTACTGTAACGGCCATTCGGATGGCGATCTTGTGAAATATCAGTTTGGCGACGGACCTGCGGAAGAAAGGATCTTTGCAAAAAAGCGCCCGGATGATTTTTATCGGGAAATTCTCCACATACAGGATTTGATCAATGGGGAGGTTTCCGCTGTCGATTCCCCGATTTCGATCGAAAGCGGAGTTGCTGTGATGGAATTATTGCGAACAGCGCATGAACATAGGAATGAAGGGGCTATTATTCAGATGCTATAAACCTCATGACAAACAGGCATCGGCTTCTTTATGTGTATGAAGAACGCATCCCGCAAAATTTGCGGGAGCTTGTTTTGAGCCTTATCCCTGTAAATGAGTTTGAGATCGATTCAATGACGTATACGATCCCTGACGATGAAAAGATACAAAAATTGAAATGGGCCGAAGTTGCGTTGTTTGCGCCCGGCCGATTTTTATCGGACGAGGTATTGTCCCAGGCAAGCCATATAAAGCTCATGCAACTTTGGAGCTCCGGATATGACAAATTCAATACCAAAGGTGCTGCAGCAGCAGGTATTCCTGTTGCGAATAACGGAGGGGCAAATGCGATATCTGTTTCGGAACACACGATCCTTCTTATGCTCTCGGTTTATAAGTGGATTCATGACAGCCACCATCGGACCGTAACAGGGAACTGGGCCGGGAATAGCCACGGCATGGACATGTTTCTGCTCAATAAGAA
Organism: Candidatus Uhrbacteria bacterium; assembly: GCA_003576745.1. GTDB lineage: Bacteria > Patescibacteriota > Patescibacteriia > 2-12-FULL-60-25 > 2-12-FULL-60-25 > 2-12-FULL-60-25. Next base: position 262,437 of record QEVR01000001.1, read on the forward strand.
AACCGTCGGTATCATCGGGTTCGGGAATATCGGCCGGAATGTCGCGAAGCGGCTAACAGGATTCGATACGAATACATATTACTACGATATCCGACGCGCTCCCGAAGACGTGGAACGGGAGTTGAAGGTGACTTATGTATCGTTAGAGGAGATCTATAGAACAGCGGACATTATCACGCTTCATCTTCACTACAACAAAGAAACGGAGAATATGATCGGCGAAAACGAATTCGCCCTGATGAAAAAGAATACGGTTTTAATCAATGTTTCACGCGCTCAGCTCGTGAACAAGAACGCGCTTATCAAAGCTCTTTCAGAAAAACGCATTGCAGGTGCTGGCATGGATGTGTACATGGAAGAACCGACAAAGGCAGGAGATCCTTTGCTCCAGCTCCCGAACATCGTCGCAACGCCGCACATGGCCGGTTCGACATATGATACCTATTTTGTGGCAATTCAGAATGCAGTAGAGAATTTTCGCCGCGTGCTCAACGGAGAAAAGCCCAAATGGATTATAAACGGGATTGAGTAATATGAATCCGTTCATCAATCCTGTTTTTAATCCCGTATTTTCGCGTTACCCCCTTCGTCTTGTTGATGTCGGGGCGGCAGGCGTATTGCGGTCGCCATGGCCTCGCGCATCAACATTTCTGCACGTATATGCTTTCGAGCCGGGCGCACGTGTCGAGGACATACTTCAAGGTCAGAATCAGAATATCACCGTTTTTCCCGTTGCCCTTTCCGACCATTCGGGCAGGGCAATGCTTCATGAAACAAAAAAGCCCGATGGATCATCCCTGCTTCAACCGTCGAATAATCTCGAGCCTTACGGTGGTTCAGATCGCTTTGAAGTCGTGAAAGAATACCCTGTAGAGGTTGAGACACTCGATCAAATAATCGCGCAACATGCGATTCCGTATGTCGATTTTCTCAAAATTGATACGCAAGGGACGGAGCTTCAAGTATTGAAAGGGTCGGAAGGGACCCTTGTATCCGTATTCGGTATTCATTTAGAAGTAAATTTCTTCGGCCGGTATGAAGGTCAGACCTATTTTTCTGACGTAGATTCCTGGCTTCGTCATAGAGGTTTCGTTTTATATGATCTCGAAAGGCGCTATTTGAAACTCAAGACTGGATTGAATTTTGGAGGGCCTAAGGGCGCCCTTATGAAGGGCGATGCTCTGTATCTTCGGAATCCGCTAATACCAGATATTTATAATGACGCTGACCCAGAGTCGCGCAAAGCGCGGGCGCTTCGGAAAATCGCGATTGCACTTTTATATGGATATGTTGACGTCGCCTTCGGTCTTTTTCAAGAATTTAATTTATTTTTTTGTGATGAAGAAATTGTCGTCCTAAGAGACTTTTTCTCTCACACGAAATCAAGCGCACGATTTATTCCACAATTCCGCGGTCGCGTGCGCTTGGCGCGTTTTTTTAAACAAATAGGCGCCTGGCTTGAACCGCGTTCGAACATTGGATCTTCTGGAGATGATATATTTGGCAATAGCCTTCGCTAATCTTTTTTTGAAGCGAATCCATAGCCAATGGCGAATTTGGGATCTTTTGGGATTTGGTGAAAAAACTTTTGGAGAATCAAACGAAGCATTTTTTCATTCCACCAAATGAGTTTGGCAAGAATCCGATAGAACAGTCCTTTTAATTTTGCGTATGTGAACAATCGATAAAAGAAATGTTTCTGCGTATGATGATAGAGATCGATTGGCGTCGTGAGCGTTGAAATTTTAACGTTCTTCAAACCGGTCTCTTTAAGCAGTCGTTCCAGCATGAAAGGCGTATACCGGTGATAGTCGTATGGTTCCTGATGGACTCCCAACATAAACGGAATTGTGCCAATCAGACAGCCGCCCGGTTTCAGAATACGATAGCACTCTGAGAGAACGTCCTTTGTATTCGGGAGATGCTCGAATACATTGGACGCAATAATGATATCCAAGGAATCGTCGCGGAAAGGCAGGGGTTTTGTTAAATCGCATATTACGTCCGCATCGGGATATGGAAAGAAATCAGCGGCGATCTTGTTTGGGAAACGCTGCACCAAATCTTCAAACTGACCTTGTCCGACACCAAAGTCAAGGACGAGCAAGTCATGCGCTACATCCGCCAATTCCTTCTTGAGAAATGCATAATTCGACTTTCTCCAGCTCGTCCATCGTGAAGGATTCTTCGCCCCCGTCCGTAGGGTGGGTTCTATATCTTCGTAAGGCAGTATAAAAAATATTTTTTCATTTTTTATGAAAAAAGCACCGTCCGTGAGTTCGGCGCTTTCTGCCGGAATCTCTCTACACTCGGGTTTGAGCACCTTGATAATTGTATGTTTCATACACAGCATTCGAAGTTTACATGGAAAAAGATATCTGACAATACGTTGGATTCTTGCTTTTTTTCCGTAAACATTCTACAAAACGTTCAACAAATATGACTCACACTCTTGTAATCCTTACCAAAAACGAGATTGAAGGGCTGAATGCGATTTTTCCAAAAATCGATCGGTCCCTCTTTTGTGAGATTTTGGCTCTGGATGGCGGATCCTCGGATGGGTCAATCGCATTTTATGCGTCACATGGGATTTATCCTCCGACGAGACAGAAAATTCTCTATGGCGACTGTTTCCGATACGCAGCCAATCACGCAAAGGGGGATACGGTGACGTTTTTTCGTCCTGATGGGAACGAAGACCCATCGGATCTCCCCAAACTCATTAAGAAGATTGAGGCGGGCGCGGATCACGTTATTGCCTCGCGCTTTCTTCCGGAATCGCGGAATGAAGAAGATGACCAGGTTATCAAACTCCGTGCCTGGGCGAATCGTTCGCTTACCTGGTTAGCAAATGCGTTTTTCCGGAAAAAAGGACCGTATATTACGGACACGATCAATGGGTATCGTATTATCCGTACGCAGGCGCTGAAAGATTTGCATCTGGATGCTCCACGATTCTCTATCGAGTATCAAATGACCATCCGTTCCTGGAAGCTAGGGCACCGTATGGAAGAGGTCCCGACGATTGAGGGGAATCGTATCGGCGGACAGGTGAAAGCCCAGTCCATCCCCGTGGGTATTGATATGGTAAAGACACTGTTTCACGAAAAGGCGATCGGCTTGTCTTTTGCAAAGTCCGGACTTATGTCAGGAACAGAGGGGCTATGAAGCGTTGTTTTATTACGGGAGTGACCGGACAGGACGGAAGCTATCTTGCGGAGTTGCTACTTGATCGCGGCGATGAGGTACATGGCATCATCCGCCGTTCTTCAAGTTTCAATACTTGGCGCATTCATGAGCGCTTTCAGAACCAGGACGGGCAGAAAAAATTTTATCTTCATTATGGCGATCTTTCTGATGGAATGAATCTCGTCCGTCTGCTTCGGGAGATCCAGCCCGATTATATTTTTAACCTTGCGGCGCAATCGCATGTGCGCATCAGTTTCGATATCCCTGAATATACCGGCGAAGTCACTGGTCTTTCAACGCTTCGACTCCTTGAGGCGATACGCCAGGCTGGACTTGCCGACCGAGTGCGGTTTTATCAGGCCTCATCAAGTGAAATGTTTGGGAGTGCACCCCCGCCACAGTCGGAAGAAACGCCCTTTGCTCCGCGCAGTCCGTATGCGTGCGCGAAGGCATTTTCGTACTACATTACGAAAAATTACAGAGAAAGTTATGGAATGTTCGCCACGAACGGTGTCTTATTTAACCATGAATCGCCACGCCGCGGTGAAAATTTTGTTACGCGCAAAATTACACTCAATTTGGCGCGTATCAAGTACGGCCTTTCGGATACGCTGGCGCTGGGTAATTTGGATGCAAGACGTGACTGGGGATTCGCGCGAGATTATATGGAAGCGGCTGTCCTGATGCTGGAACATGATTATCCAGACGATTTCGTTATTGCGACGGGCGAGAGTCATTCAGTCCGTGAACTTGCGGAGCAGGCAGCTAGGTTACTCGACATGTCTATTGAGTGGAACGGGGAAGGTCGGAATGAGGTTGGAAGAGATGCGAAAACCGGGAAAGTGCTGATCGTCATCGATCCGAAGTATTTCCGTCCTGCAGAGGTGGATCATCTGGAAGGTGACGCAACCAAGGCAAAAGCGACACTTGGTTGGTCGCCGAAGACATCTTTTCAAGACCTTATACGCATGATGGTGGAGCACGATGCCCGTGAATGCTCTCGCGAAGCCTATACGAAAAGACTACAATAACATTATGAATTATTGGCAAGGTAAAAAGGTTGTCGTAACAGGTGGTGCGGGCTTTATCGGCTCGCATATGGTCGAGAGGCTTTTACGCGAAGGTGCGAGTGTAACGGTTACGCTCCGCCAGAGAATGGATGTCACGCAGACCTATCTTGCCCCGATCGCTCGAGACATTCACGTCGTGAACGTTCGTTTAGAGGATGAGCCTTCCATGGTGCCGGTTCTGAAAGGGCAGGACTGGGTGCTGAATATCGCCGCGCATATGGGCGGGCTGCTCTACAGCAGTAAGAATCATGCGTACATGTTTTATGAGAATCTCCGGCCAGCCATAAGCATGATGGAAGCGGCGCGTCTCGCCGAAGTGCCGAACTATCTTGTATGTTCCACCGCTTGTGTCTATCCGGGCGACGCTGAGACCCCTATTAAGGAAACGGAAGGATTCCGCAGTTTCCCTCAGGAAACTAACGAAGGGTATGGCATGGCGAAACGCACGCAGGAATACATGGGGATGCTGTACGCAAAACGTTACGGTATGCATATTCCGATCGCGCGTCCCTTCAATGCGTATGGTCCGCGAGATGATTTTCATTTTGATACTTCTCATGTTATTCCGGCGCTCATCCGTCGCTGTCTAGCTGCTCCGCAAAGCGGTGAATTGCTCGTCTATGGCACGGGAAATGCGATTCGTGCTTTGGTCTATTGTGATGATTTCGTGTCAGGACTTTTAGCTGTCGCGGAAAAAGGCCCCAGCGGCGATCCCATCAATGTCGGAACCGGAGATTATGTCACCATTCGGGAGTTGGCGGAAAAGGTAATGACCGCTACCGGTCGAACAGATCTTTACATTCATTTTGATACATCAAAACCGGAAGGGCAAATGCGACGCTATGCCGATACCACCAAGGCCCGTGAGATGACGGGGTTTGAGTGTAAGGTTTCCCTTGATGAGGGTCTCCGGAACACCGTGGAATGGTTCAAGGGAGAAGTCGCAGCGGGAAGGCTCCAGATTTGATGAACGCTTGAACCAACCCCGTTTTCCTGCTGAAATACACTCTCATCTATGAATGGTCAGCCATCCATCGCCATTATAGGTCTCGGCTGGGTCGGGGGAGCGCTCGATCGTTTTTTTCAGACCAGGAACATCGACGTTGGCCGCTATGACCCACCAAAGGGCTTGAGCGACAATTCCGTTCTCGACGATGCGGATGTCATCTTCATCGCCGTGCCCACGCCGTTTTATTTGGACGGCTCCGGCTTCGATGATACGTATATTCGCGCTGCCATCGAAGCCATTCCCGGAGAAGGGAAAACCATTGTCCTCAAATCCACCATTCTGCCCGGTACCACGGATCGCCTGCAGGCGCTGTATCCGCAGCATCGATTCATATTCAATCCGGAATTTCTTACGCAGTCGCGCGTGGATGAAGACATGCAGCATCCGAACCGACAAATTATCGGCTATACCAATCAGAGTCGGCGCGATGCCGAAACCGTCATGGGACTTTTGCCGCGCGCGCCGTTTGAAAAAATTATCCCTGCACGCGCCGCGGAAATGGTGAAATATTTCGGGAATGCGTTTTATGCGCTCAAAGTGGCGTATGCCAATCAAATGTATGATCTTTGCAAACAGCTCGACATTGAGTATGACATGGTCAAGGAATGCGCCAAAGCCGAACCGTGGATGGGCGATATGCACTGGGAGATTTTTTATCAGGGCTATCGAGGGTATGGGGGAAAGTGTCTGCCCAAGGATACGCGTTCCATTCTGCAGCTCGGAAAAGAGCTGGGAATCGACATGTCGCTTCTCGAAGCTGCGGAACAGTACAATAACGAGCTCGTCCGAAAGCAAGGGAAGGATATCCAGTGGGAAGAAGGCTCGCCGAGGAAAGAGTCGTGAGTTGTGGATTGTGGGTCGTGAGGAAATTCTGGATGTAGTTGCGTAGAGGGAGGGCGTAAGGTTGCGTGGTTGCGTAGGGGGAAGAGTACGTAGTTGCATAGGGCGAGGCCGTGCGCCATGAGCCTTGCGCCCCGTAATCCGTTCCCTTAGCCCTTTGCCCTTGGATCCATACGTTCGTAGGTTCGTAGTAAGCAGTTTCATCCTAGCCCCGAACACCGAACCTGTTCCCTTTGTCCTTTGCCCTTTGTCCTCTTTTCTCAATTCCCAATTGCCAACAGCTCCCATCTACAATCTTCCCCGTAGCCCTGCGTCAACACTCATTTATCATCACTATGTCCCGTTATCTCGTTACCGGCGGAGCCGGATTCATCGGTTCAACGCTTGCCAAGCGGCTGCTTCAAGAAGGGCATGACGTTGTGGTGCTCGATAATCTTTCCACCGGAAAGCGCGAACGGGTTCCGGAGGGCGCGGAATTCGTTCCAGCAGATTTTACGGATCTCGAAGCGATCAAGCCGCATTTTCAGAACGTCGACGGCGTCTTCCATGTCGGTGCATTGCCGCGGGTACCGCTTTCCATCGAACAGCCCGTCGAGACCACGGTGAACAATGTCATCGGCACATTGAATGTCCTCGTAGCGGCGCGCGATGCCGGGGTAAAACGCGTTGTCTACTCCGCGTCCTCATCCGCCTATGGCGCCACCGAAGACCTTCCGAACCACCCGGACGCGCATCCGAAGCCGCTGAACCCGTACGGCCTGCAAAAGCTCGTCGGGGAACAGTTCTGCAAACAGTTTTCCATGCATTACGGACTGGAGACCGTCTGTCTCCGTTACTTCAACGTCTACGGCCCGAATATGGCGGATGAAGGCGCCTATGTCACGGTCATCAGCATCTTTAAGCGCCAGGCGCTGGAGGGAGAGCCGCTCACGATTGCAGGAGATGGAGAACAAACCCGCGACTTCACGCATGTGCTCGACGTGGTGGATGCGAATATTCGCGCCATGACGTCCCCGAACGTGGGCCATGGGGAGATCCTGAACATCGGCGCCGGATCCCAGCACAGCATCAACAAGATCGCCGCCATGTTCGGCGGCTCGGTGACATATATCGACGCACGCAAAGGGGAGTCGCGCCATACGCGCGCGGACATTTCGCGCACCAAAGAGCTTCTCGGCTGGGAGCCGTCCATCGCGTTCGAGGACGGATTGAGGGCGCTCTTGAAAGAGTGGGGTATCGTCGATGGTTAGTGGTTGGTAGTTATGAATTATTGTTAGTAGTCAGTGGTTATTGATTGTGGTTGTTTTAATAAAAAACTACTAACTAATACCTTGTTCCTGTCACGTTCCCTGTCTTCGGACCACGGTGTTGATGGTTTTCAATAAAATCGCGAGATCGAGAATGAGCGAACGGTGCTTTACATAAAAGAGGTCGTATTGGAGTTTTACGAGATTCTCTTCGAGCGAGGATGCATATTTATAGCGAACCTGCGCCCATCCGGTGAGTCCCGGGCGGGTTAAATGACGGAGGGCGTAAAAGGGGAGGCGTTCGGTGAGCTGGTCCACGAATTCAGGGCGTTCGGGCCGCGGACCCACAAAGGACATGTCGCCTTTTAACACATTCCAGACTTGCGGTAATTCATCCAGACGCGTTGCGCGGAGAAAGGCGCCCACCGCGGTAATGCGGGGGTCCTGTATGGTGGCAAACTGCGCGCCATTCGCTTCGGCGTCTTCCCGCATGGTGCGGAATTTGACGATCCAAAACCGTTTTCCGTGTTTGCCGACGCGCTCCTGCCGGAACAGCACGGGTCCGGGTGACGATAATTTCACGGCCAGCGCGATAATGGGCGTCAGCATGAGCGTGAGGACGGCAACCGGAAGAGCGAAGAGAACATCCAAACCGCGTTTGAGCGCCTCGAACCACATTTTTTCCGATTCGCGCAGATTTTTGAGGAACCAGGCTTTGTTCACGTCCGTAATCGGCACTCTCCCCGTGAGCGTTTCTTCCAGTTCCTTGCGGTCAATGAGCGCGGCGGAGGTATGAAGGGCCATATACAGCTGGTCGCGCATTTCCGGATGCTCTTCAATGCCATGTTCGATGACGATGGCATTAATGCGTTCTTCCATCATGAGCGGCACGAGCGTATCCATGCGCTCATTCCAGCGCAGGCCGTCGGCTTCATGCGAAAACCGGGGCGTGGTGTGGATGACAGTGGCAAGCTCGAATCCGAGCGTATTATTCGCGATCAAATCGCGCAGGCGCAGGGCGTCTTCGGCCGGGCCGATGTACAGGATGCGGTTTTTCATCAATTCCTTGGTAATGAACCTGTTGAAGACAAGGCGCCAGCAGTAAATGAAGAGCAGCGAAATGGCGAAGAAGAGCAGAAGGTTGGTACGAGGTTCAATGCCGAAGGGAATCAAATAGAAAAACGCGAAGGCGATGAGCAGGTTCACGAACATCCCTTCAAGGAAGGTCCGGAAGAACGCCACGCCATTCCGCGCCTTGGAAAGGTCATAGAGGCCTGTTACGAAAAGGCCCGTGACCCACAGGAAGGAAATCATGGCGAACGGAAGGGCATGCTGGCGCCAGGTGTTCTCCGCCAGTTCGCCATATCGAAGCCACAGCGTCGTGAGCAGGGCGAGCTGGAGGGCTATGAGGTCGGCGCCCAAAAGCAGGAGGCGTTTCAGGTGTATGGCAATCCTGTACATATTGGCTGGAGCGTACCGAAACATGGGGAATTTACAAGGGAGGCACGGGGGCTGTTCCAGAGTTCTCGTGTTTTAGGGGTTTAGGGCACTTGTATTGGAATTCCTGGCATTAAAGGTAACTCTATAACTCTTAAACCCTAAAACTCTGAAACGATAGCAATGACATGCTTTCTAGCAATACGAATCTTCCAATGCTAGACTGCCCGCATTCTATGAAAAGCCGTTTTGCCCTTTTTGTGTGCATGATCCTCGGCATCCAAGGGTTTGCGTCCATCGCACAGGCGAAAACGCCGGACGACACGTTTTATTTTAAGCAATGGTATTTACAGCAGATCCGCGCGGAGGAGGCTTGGGAAAAAACCACGGGTTCGAAACAAGTCGTCGTGGCCGTGATCGATACGGCGGTGGACATTGATCATGAGGATTTGCGTGGGAATATCTGGACCAATCCGAATGAGGTGGCCGGAAACGGCATTGACGATGACGGAAACGGGTTTATCGACGATATTCATGGCTGGAATTTCGTCGATGACAGCGCGGAGCTTCGGCCGAATGCGGAGGACAGGCAGGAAGCATTCGTGCACGGCACGCTCGTGGCATCGCTTATCGGCGCCGAAGGGAATAACAGCAGGGGAATTGCCGGCGTGGCCTGGCATGTGAGCATTATGCCGCTTGTGGGATTGGACGCTTCGGGCAGCGGTTCCACGGTGGATGTGGCGAATGCCGTCAATTATGCCGTTTTGCACGGGGCAGACATTATTAATTTGAGCATCGAGGGGCATCTCCGCGATCCGCTCTTGGATGAGGCTATCGCATTCGCGCGATCCCGCGGCGTGCTCACGGTGGCGGCCGCTGGAAATTCCGCGTATCTTTTCGGCTCGAACCTCGACGAGATGCCCGTATATCCCGCCTGTCTCGCGAAAGAGGGCTTTTACGGCGTCATCAGCGTGTCGGGCACGGATCAAGCGGATGCGCAGGCGCCTTATGCAAACTACGGATCCTGCGTGGATCTTTCCGCGCCCGGAACGGATTTTTTCGGCGCGCGGCCGCCTGTGATCGATGACAGCGGCGCGTATCTCGAACCCGGATATGCGGGCGGATACAGCGGCACATCGCTTGCGGCGCCGCTTGTGTCCGGCGTGGCCGCGCTTCTTAAATCCGCGCATCCCTCATGGGGAGCCACGGAGCTCCGGAACCATCTGTTGAGCCATTCGGCGCCTTTGCAGGACTCCGCGCTTGGAGCCGGACGGCTCGATGCCGCGCTCGCCCTTGCCGACATTGTTCCCGGGAGCATAAAGGAATCGCTTGAACTCCGCGCTAGCATGCCGGGTCAGCCCACGCGCATACAGTTGTGGGCGGATGCGGAAATTCTCGAATTCGCGCCATTCGGGCCCGAGGATATGCGGGGCGCGCGCGCCGCCTTTACCGACATGGACGGCGACGGTTCCCCGGAAATTATCGCGGTTCCGGCAACAGGATCTGCCGGAGACTGGGCGCTGTACGGGCGCGACGGTCAGGAAATCCGGCGCGGGATTATCGGCATGCCGCTCAAGAACGGCGCGGTGGCGGCCGGCGTGCGAAACGGGTTTGTTCTCGCGGATCCGAATGGAGGAATGGCATGGGGATATGACCGCTCCTTTGCGGAAACGGTTTTTTATCCTTTCGGAAAAACGTATGCGGGAGGCATGGACATGCTCGGCGTATCCGATGCCGCGGCCTTTGTGCCGAGCAATGGTACGGGGCACTTGGCGATTACGGATGCCGCCGGCAATCTTTTGGTAAACGTATTTCCGTTCGGGACGGCAGCGACGGGCAGATGGTCGCTTGCGCGAATGACCATACAGAGTACGGGATTTTTGGTAATGAGCGGGCCTCTTGGCAGTCTCCGTTTGGACGACAAAAAACTCGGCAAAGACGGGTGGATACAGGCAACGCTCGATGATTTGGCAACCTATCCCTTTTTAACGTCTTCCGGATTCTTTACGGAAGACCCTTTGTTCAGGCGTTATGACACTTGGCCGCACTAATGCCGCATGGACCTGGGAACGCGTGTGGAGCGAAACCTGGAATCTTTTTAAGTTCGGCATTGTGGGCATAACCTCGCTCGGCATCAACGTTGGTGCCTATGCCGTTCTGTCTCGCGTTCTTTGGGTCCACGGTCCCAAAACGCTCGAAGCCGTCATGGCGGTGTTCATTTCCGCCATATTCAATTTTCTTATGCATTATCACTGGACATTCCGCGCGCGCGGGTTTGGCGTGGCCATGATGTTCCGATATGCCGCGGTCGTCCTTATCGGCACGGGCCTGCACGGCGGGTTCTTCTATCTCGGCCATGAGGTTTTCGGCCTGTATGACTTTGCCGTGCTTGTGGGTTCGGCATTCATTGTGGCCATCGCCACTTATCTGCTGCACCGCTGGTTTACGTTCCGCTATCATTATGCGGACCGTATGCCGCCGTCCGGTCCGGTTCCGCATTCGCAGATGACGCAAGTCGGAGAATGATTTATCATGCCCCTCATATGGCCGTACAACCCATTTTTGAAAAGAAGAACATCCTCGTCGCCGGCGGCGCCGGATTCATCGGTTCGTATTTGTGCGAGCGCCTGTTAAAGGATCACCGCGTCATCTGCGTGGACAATTTTATTACCTCGCAGGAATCGAATATCGACTTTTTGCTCAAAAACGCGGATTTCGAATTTATCCGGCATGACATTAATACGCCATTGGATTTGGAATCCTATCCGGAGCTCGCGCGCTTCAAAATCAAGTTCCAAGGCATTCAGGAAATCTATCAGCTCGCAACGCCCACCAGCCCGAAAAAATTCGACCAGTATAAAATGCAGACGCTGTATTCGAATTCGCTCGGGATGAAGAACATGCTGGATATTGCGGTGAAATATCATTCCAAAGTTTTGTTCGCTTCCTCGTCCGTGGTGTACGGACCGCGTCCCGTGGACGGGCATCTATTCGACGAAGCCGAAACGGGAACGGCGGACACTCTGTCGCCGCGCGCCTGTTATGACGAAGGAAAGCGGTTTGCGGAGGCCATGTGCGCGACCTATGCGGGCGTTCATGATCTCGACATTAAAATCGCCAGAATCTTCCGCACCTACGGGCCGCGCATGCCGCTGTTCGACGGCCATATGGTTCCGGATTTTATTTTGAATGCGCTCGACAATAAGCCGCTTGAAATTTACGGGGATGAAACATTCCGGACCGCGCTCTGCTATGTGGATGATTGCGTGGACGGGCTTATAAAACTTATGGCGGCGCCGAAAGACATCGGGCCCATGAATATCGGGTCCGATCAGGACATTCCCATCGTGGATGTGGCCCAGCGCATTCTGGAAATGACGGGATCGCAGTCCAATATTTCCTTCCAGCCACCGCTCTTGTTCATGACCCAGCTCGGGCTTCCGAATATCAGCAAAGCCAAGGAAAAATTGAGCTGGCTTCCGCTTGTGACCCTTGACGACGGACTCAAAAAAGCCATCGATTACACCATGGCTCATAAGAGCCTGCTTGCGTTTCGACCACAGCAGTAGGGGAACAGGGTCTCGTGAAGCGGGAGTAGGGGGCTTGGCCGTGAGGCGTGAGCCATGAGCCTTGGGCCATGCAGTATGCGAAAATTACGTAGGACGTCGTTGCGTAGGGGAGCATTATTCTCCCCGAACCCCTTCTTGCTCTTGTGTCTGTCGTTCGTAAGTCCGTAGATCCTGTGCTGTTTATTAAAGACCCAAAACTTTAGACCCTAACCCTAGAACCCTAAAATTCTAGAACTCTTGAACGGCCCCATTGCCAACAGCTAAAAGGCTTATAGCTGTCTACATTTTTCCCCATCACCCATAACCCGTAATCTGTTCCCTATGCCCTTCGCGCTTTGCCCCGTTTATTCTTTGATGTCCGTCAGTTTGTAGGCGGCGATGTTTACGCCGCTCATGGTGACCGGAAGTTTTACGGTTTTTGGTTTGCGCCGGCAGGCTTTCATTGCCGCCTCGGTGAGGAGCACTTCGCCGCGTTCGGCAACGTCTTCGCCAAGCTTGGAGGCGAGATTGAGCTCATTGCCGTATACGTCGTCGCAGGCGAGGAGCGTGGGTCCGTAGCCGATGCCGATGGAGATAAAAATGTCGCTCTCGTCGGGCGTAGCGAGATTTGCCACAAAAAGATCGTGATGAATGTCGCGCGAAGCCGCCACGGCCGCATCCGGATGCGGGAATGCCGCAAAACAGTTGTCCGCTTCGAATTTAATCACCATACCGCCGTGCCGTTCCACGGCCGGACGCACAACGCTCCGCATGCGCCGGATCATGGCCAGATAGTGGATAATGCCGTATCGCTGGACGAGCCGGGAAAAGCCGCTCATGTCGAGAATAAAAATGGCCACCTTTTTTTCAAAGGCTTTCCGGATTGCCGCATCAATTTTTTTCGCTTCTTCTGGATGCTCGACGCGGCGGATGAGGAATTCATCCAGACGGGCGCATGGGGGAAGGTTGTTGAGAGGGCGAGTTTTCGGGTTTGTGCGTTTGCTGGCTTTCGCGCCTCCGAGCTTGCGACTTTTTTTGGTAGGCATAGATACATAGTCTAGCATGCGGAAACAGGCCGGAAAACGCGCGGAAAGCCCGAACCCTACAAAAAAACGGGGTTTTCCCGTAAGGTACTGCCATGCAGAGCATTGCCGTCCTGCCGGCATGGAATGAGGCCCCGCGCGTGTGGTCCGCCGTCCGCGCGGTTTTGCCATTTGCGGACCGCGTTATTGTGGTGGATGACGGATCTACCGATGACACTGCGGCGCAGGCTGCGCTTGCCGGCGCCACGGTGATTCGCCATGCCTTGAACCGCGGCCAGGGCGCGGCGCTGAAAACCGGAAGCATCGCGGCCCTCCGTTTGGGCGCGGACATTATTGTGCATGTGGATGCGGACGGCCAGCATGATCCGGCCATGATTCCGGAACTCCTGAAACCCATCCTCGACGACAAGGCAGATGTGGTATTCGGTTCGCGCTTTCTGGGAAAAGAACCTACGGGCATGCCGTGGGTCCGCAAGGCGTATTTTCACGCGGCGCGTTTGTTCAATACCTTCGCGGTCGGTATTCCGAATACCGTCACCGATCCGCAAAGCGGCGCGCGCGCCATGAATCGCCATGCGGCCGAGATCCTCGATTTCCGGCAGGACGGACCGGCGCATTGTTCGGAAATTCTTCGTCTGGCCACGCGCGCCGATATACGCTGGGCGGAAGTGCCCGTGCATGTGCGTTATACAAAAGATACGCTGGCAAAAGGCCAGTCCTTCGGGGCTGCCTTCCGGATTTTATGGGAACTTCTGATCCGCGGAACCGAAAAATAATATGCCGATACAGATTCTCCTTATTGCATCCCTCGCGGTCGCCGTCATGCTCACATGGAAACGGGCGCGCGAACGCGTCATTCGCATTCACGAAGCCGTGCTCTGGAGCGCCGTATGGCTTATTGCGGCTATTGTCATTCTTCTTCCGAACACCACCACGACGATCGCAAACTTGCTCGGCGTCGGTCGCGGCGTGGATTTGGTGCTATATGCGTCCGTGGTTGCATTATTTTTTCTCGTCTTTAAGCTGTTCATCACCGTCGACGGTCTGGAAAAAAAATTGACGGATCTTGTGCGGCGGGACGCGCTCCGCGATCTCGACAAGCATGAACGATCATAAATCCGTTCCGAAGGTTGACGTCATCGTGGTGCTCTGGAAGAGCCTTCCTTTTTTGGACGAGCTTTTCGCGGGATTCACGACGCTCGACTATCCGCGCGATGCCTGTACCGTCCATATCGTCGACAATGCCTCGCCGGACGGGGCGGGGGAGGAAGTACAACGGCGTCTGTCGCATCCCGATCCGGCATGGCCGCGCATTATTCTCCATGAACCCGGAACGAATCTCGGATTTTCGGGCGGGAATAATCTTGTTATGCGCGCATCATCGGCGGACTACTGCTATCTTTTGAATCATGATGCGGCTTTTGAGCCGGGAACGCTCCGCGAGGCCATTGCCGCGGCGGAGGCAGACTCGAGCATAGGGTCCGTGCAGTCGCTCATAGTACTCATGCAGGATCCGGACACCATCAACTCCACGGGGAATGTCGTTCATATCGCCGGATTTGGATACTGCAATGCCTATACGCGGCCGGTGTCGGAGGCGCCGACGTCCGTCGTGCCTATCGGCTATGCATCCGGGGCCGGCGTGCTGTACCGCATGAACGCGCTCCGGAAGGTCGGCTATCTCGACGAAATGCTGTTCGCGTATCACGAAGATCTCGATCTGGGTTGGCGATTGCTTCTTGCGGGCTATGAAAATGTGCTCGCGCCGAAAAGTGTGCTCCGACACCGTTATGAGTTTTCGCGTTCCATCGCCAAATGGTATTGGATGGAGCGGAATCGCTCTATCGTCATGCTCTACAATTATCGGCTGCCGACGCTTGTCGTGCTCGCGCCGCTTCTTATCGGCATCGAGCTTGCGATCTGGTTCTTCGCGCTCTTGCGCGGATTCGTAAAAGAAAAAGCCAAAGCTGCGGCATGGTTTTTCAAAAAAGGTTCATGGTCTTCGGTCTTGGCCGGCCGACGGCATGCGCAGGCGCTTCGCGTTCGTTCCGACCGGCAGATCCTCAAGCGTTTTACCGCGACCATCGGACATCAGGATGTCGAAAGCCCCGTGGTCGACTGGGTGGCGAATCCGCTCATGAGGCTGTATGCGGCTCTTCTGTTGATTGTTGTTTGGTGGTAACAAGGGTTGCGTCGTTGCGTAGGAAAATCAAACATCCTTTCCCTTATTTTTCCCTACGCAACCACGCAACCACGTCCTACGCAACCCCTCCATTATGAACGTCATCCACTTTTCCTGCGTGGCGCCTCCCGAGACCGGCGGCATCGGCCAGTCCGCTTATGAAATAGTCGCCCGTCTGAACAAGAGGGGGGTGGATGCGACGCTTTGCGCACCCGTCATGAAGGGCTCGAAAGGGACGCGGCAATCGGGAGTCGGGTATGCGTCCGATCAGAACGGCGTCGACCCAGGGCGCAGGGATCAGGGCGCAGGGCCATCCGCATCCCACATTACGCGTCTTCCCGCGTTCATCCGTTACGGCAATGCGGCGGCGCTCGGCGGGAGCATGCATAGCATCATGAACGAAGCGGACATCATTCACCTGCACTATCCGTTTTTCGGAACGGCGGAAAAAGTTGCGCAATATTGCCAGTGGAAACGGAAACCGTTTGTAATGACATTCCACATGGACGCGACCGGCGGATTTTTCCTCCAAACGCTTTTCGATATGTATCGTCTTTTGGCGCAGCCGGCCATACTCTTGGCCTCGCGCGCCGTATTCGTGTCCTCCCTTGATTACGCAACACAATCTTCCATCGCATCGTTCGTCCGTTCTCACCCCGATCGGGTCATCGAAAATCCGTTCGGCGTAGATACGGAACGGTTTTATCCGCGAACGGATCCGCATGAATCCCGCGCATTCCGGCATGCGCACGGCATACCGGAACAGGCTTCGCTTGTCGGGTTCGTCGGCGGCATGGATATGGCGCATGCCTTTAAAGGCATTCCCGTCCTTCTCGAAGCCATGAAAGCGCTTTCCACGGATGTGCATGCGCTTTTGGTCGGCGACGGCAATCGAAGGGTGATATACGAGGCAAAGGCTCGGGAACTCGGCGTTGCGTCGCGCTGCCATTTTGTCGGTCGCCTTATGCCGGAGGATTTGGGGCCGGCATATCGGAGCATGGATATGCTTGTGTTTCCGTCCACGAACGGCGCGGAAGCCTTTGGCCTCGTGGCCGCGGAAGCGGCCGCCTGCGGCATACCGGTTATTGCTTCGAACCTTCACGGCGTGAGAACTGTGGTTTTGGACGGAGAGACGGGTATATTAACGCCTCCCGGCGATGCGGATGCCCTTGGCCGCGCGATTTCAAGACTCTTTGCGGATGCGAATCTTTGCAGGCGATACGGCGATGCGGCGCTCCGGCACGCACGCGAACATTTTAACTGGGATCGCCATGTGGATAGCCTTCTCTCGGTGTATCGAAGCTTATGCGTATCGCCATCCTGACAAATGCCTTTCCGCCGGACGGCAAGGGCGGGGCCGAACGCATCGCGTATGTTCAGGCGGCCGGCCTTTTGGAGCGCGGGCATGAGGTGAAGGTATGGAGTCCGGAAAACGAAGAAGGGGGAGCGGAAAACGGGAAGCAGGAAGAAATACGAGATGAACGCCGCTTACCGCTCACCGCTTTCCGAATTCCTGCCGAGCGCTTTCCGTCCCGTTTTTCATCACTCTCCCGCATGTCCGCTTTGCGGAGGCTCTTCTTCCATCTGCTCGAGGACATCGGAGAGCATCGAGACGTTGTGAACGATGTTATTGCATGGAAGCCGGACGTCTTGATCACGCATAATCTGACCGGCTGCGGATTCGGAACGCCTTCCGCGATCAAGGCCAAAGGCGTGCCGTGGCTTCATATTCTGCATGATATTCAGCTCACGGAGCCGTCAGGGCAATTGCGCGCGGACAAGGTGCGCGCGCTTCCCGGCAGGTTCTGGCGTTCGTATTGGGCGGCATATCGCAAACGTGCATGGAAGTCCCCGCCGGACGCGCTCGTAAGCCCCACGCTTTGGCTTTTGGAGTGGCATCGGCAATACGGGTTTCGCGGCAACCTGGAAGAGATCCTGCCGAATCCCATCGATAGGGGACCGGAGCGGACACGATCCCTCCGTACGCCTGCCGCGCTCGTGTATGTCGGACGCCTTTCTGATGACAAGGGCTACCCTGTTTTTCTAGAACTCGGCCGGGCATTCAACCGGGAAGCGATTGGTTCATTGGTTGCGGTGGGCGATGGACCGCTTCGCGGTGCCGCAGAGATGCTTGGCGATACCCGTTTCTCGTTGAAGGGAGCGCTTTCGCCAGAGAATACGCGCCGCGAGATCGCGCAGGCGGATATTCTCATTGCGCCATCGCGCATTTTGGAAAATCAGCAGACCATTCTTCTCGAGGCGATGGCCGAAGGCACGCCTGTGGTCGCGGCGGATGTGGGCGGAACCACGGAAACGCTCGAGGGGAGCGGATGTCCCGTGGGAAACGGAGCGGATATCGCTTCCGGCATCCTTCGGCTGTTGCAATCGCCGGAAACATGGCGAGCCGCATCCATCGCCATACGGAAACGCGCAGAACGCCACGATCCGGAGCGCTATTTTACTGCGCTCGTATCGCTTTGCGCGGGAATATCGAGATCATAGCGGAATACGCGGATGGCTCCGTCGCGTATGAGGAATGACCGATTCGCCGACGCTTCGGCCGCTTCGGACAGTTCATTCGCTTTCCACCAGTAGTCATTCACGACGAAGTACACCAAACGCGAACCGCCAAGCGCGCCCGCCAAAGACATGACCTCGCGTTCCGGACCCTCATAGGAGGCGCGAAGGAATAGTTTATACAGCTCGCCGCCGGTGGGAATGGGATACAAGAAGACGTCATCGTGATATCGCAGGAACCCAAATGTGCGGACGGCAGCCGCGCTTACGCTCTGATTCGCCAAAACGGTGTAGGGTCGTCCTTCGCTGTCTTCATGAATCAGACGTACGGCTTCGATGTCCGCGTATCCCACGGACCATCCCCGGCTTGGAGTGACGGCATCGTGGCGGGGCAGGCTCGCATAACTCATGCCGGCCGCGAGAATGCCCACGGAGGCGAGTACGGCCCAGCGCGATGCAAGCCGGGCCATGCGGGCTTTACAAAGCCATCGTCCGAGTTCGGGGACGGCCGCCGGCAGGAGAAGGAACCAAGCCACCAGAAACAGTCGGTCTGCATAATTCCCTTTTTCATAATCGATGAGAAATGAAAAATCCCCGGCGCCTTTCAGCACCACGGCCGCAAGGACGGCGGCGCCGGCGGCGAGAAACCATGGAGGATTGGAAACGGCTGTATTCCGGGAGCTTTTTGTCGCTCTCCATGTTCCAAGGCCGGCAAAGAGGATGGTAATCCATGGAAGCAGTTTTTCGGCCCACACCGAGGTTTCCGCCCATAGGGCATATCGGTTGCCGACCCAGGGCACCCATGAAGCCATGAGGCCGCTCCAGATTTCCGGCTTTGTGAGCTCGGACAGGTGAAACGACACGCCGGCGCCGGAACCGAATGCCGTTGCGGCCCCGAATACGAGCGGGACGCTGAATCCCGCCGTTATCGCCAGCATGGCGGAGGCGGCAATGCGCCATGGCTTTGCGAGCGCGGATTCCGAAACAATGGCCATGAACACGCAGACGAGAACCGGCAGGCCCACGAGGGGGTGGGTCAGCAGCGCCCAGAGCGCGAAGATTAGCGGAAGGCTGCGCGAATTCATGCGTTCTTCCGTACGAATGCAGAGCAGGAGCGCCGCAATCCCGAGCACGCTCGCGAATCCGTGCGGTGTCGTTGCCACGAAGGCGGAGAGCGGCATAAGAATGAGCGCGGGAAGCATGGCGGCCTTTTGCCGTTCCCGGCCGATCACGAGCGCGAGCGCGGCGGGGATGAGGACGGCGGCTGCGGCAGGCACGAGCCATGTATCCACCGATGCCACGTCGAAATCCATGAGTTTCGAAAGCCATGTGACGAACACATATTGCCCCATGTAGTACGGCGGTTTCGGCAGAAGCGTGCCCGTTGCAAGGAGCACGCGTTCGCCGGCGACATGCAGGAATCCGTCAAAACCGTAGCCGATGCGATACAGGAGGGGAGCGAGCAGCGCGGTGCTTGCCATGGCACAACCGATCTGAACGGCAGAAATCACGGTGCGGCGTATACGCCATGCGGATGCAAGGGCGAATGTCCATTGAAGCGCGATAAGCGGCAATACCCAGGACGGGAGCAAAGGCCACGGCGTCCGTATGGCATTCGTCGTTCCCGAGCGGAATGCTGCCCAGCCGATGAGCGCGGCGGCGAAGACGGAGAGCGATATGGCAAGGACGGAGAGGATGCTTTTCTCTTTGTCGAGCGGTTCATGGATCTTCTGGCCGGCTGTTTTTTGCCCGCGGCATATGGACAACCATACTCCTCCGGCGATCAGGGTTATTGCGAGGGCCAAAGCCTCCCCCGGGCCGTCAAGAAGCATGCCGGCATAAAACAGGGCTCCGCGCGTCAGCATGAGCATGCCAAGCGTCGCGAGGAATCCCCAGGCGGTTCCAAGCAAGGCGCTTGGGTTGCGTAAGAGGCGCGGGCCTAGGGCATATCCCTGCGTGAGCATGGCGAATATGCTCAAAAAGCCCATAATCAGAGGGCCGGCATTCAGGAAATGGGCTCCAAGGATCGCTGCAACAAGGGCTCCTTGGACGGCGAGTTCTTTCCATTGTTCCGTCATGGCGTTCATACTAGCACGAAGATCCGCTCTCGACGTGAGTCGAATTGTTGGCTAACCTCAGCGCCATGCACGCTTTCCTCGAATTGCTACGCCGCCTGCTTCCCAAGGGGGTACTGGATTCATATCACCGTTTTTTGGCCAGAATTGCGGCCGTTTTATATGGGCATCCGAGCCAAAAGCTCATTGTGATCGGCGTCACGGGCACGAACGGAAAAAGCACCACGTCATATCTTCTGGCGAAAGCGCTGGAGGCCGGCGGCGCAAAAACAGGCTGTACCACCACGGCGCTGTTTAAAGTCGGGAATCACGAATGGGTCAATGACACCAAAATGACCATGCCCGGACGTTTCCGCTTGCAAAAACTCCTTCGTCGCATGGTGTCTGAGGGGTGCCGGTATGCCGTCGTCGAAACCTCCTCGCAGGGCATACTTCAGCATCGGCATCGGGAGATTGCCTATGATGCATGCGTGTTCACCAATCTCACGCCCGAGCATATTGAAGCGCATGGAAGTTTTGAGGCGTATAAACGAGCGAAAAAAAAATTATTTTGCCATACGGCGTCCTTACCGCCGAAATTTTTTGAGGGAGAGGCGATTCCCCATATCGAAGTCCTGAACAAAAATGACGCGCATGCCGAGGATTTCGTCGTGCCCGGATTCGATCGCGTCGTCTGGTATGGAACCGTGAAAGGAGCCGACGTGGCGGCGAGCGATATCATTGAACGCGAGGATGGCGTTTCGTTTACGGTCGGAGAGGTGCCGTTCACGGTCCATATTCCCGGGCGCGTGATGGTTGAAAACGCCCTTGCCGCCGTGGCAACGGCGGAAGCGCTTGGCATTCCGCGCGAACGCATTTCAGAGAGACTCGCCTCCGTCCCCGGCATGCCCGGACGTGTTGAACGCGTGGATGAAGGCCAGCCATTCCGCGTGATCGTGGATTATGCGTATGAGCCGGCCGCACTCGAGAAACTTTTTGATTATGCGGATCGGATTCGCGGAGGTGGACGAATCATCCACGTCACAGGATCCGCCGGAGGCGGTCGCGATACAGCGCGCCGCGTTCGCATCGGCGAGCTTTCCGCGCGTCGCGCCGACATTACCATTGTGACCAATGAAGATCCGTATGACGAGGACCCGCAGGCAATTATCGATCAGGTGGCGGAAGGCGGCATAATCGCCGGCGCCAAAGAGGGAATATCGCTGTTTCGCATTCCCGACAGAATGAATGCGATTCGGAAGGCTGTCGGTATCGCCCTTCCGGGGGATACGGTGCTTCTTACGGGAAAGGGGAATGAGCCGGTTATGGCTGTGGCGCACGGGAAGAAAATTCCGTGGGATGACCGTGAAGCCGCGCGGAAGGCGCTTCAAGAGCTCGCCCATACCGCCATATCAGCAGAAGACGCAGGAGGGAAACACAGGGAACCTGCACCGGACGGCCCTTCTGCGCTACAATAGCCCGGCATGCTCAAGCTCGAAAACGTTATCGTGCTCCAGAAAGAAGAGGATCTTCTGTTGCTCGCCAAAAAGCATGTTATTTTTCTGATTCCGCGGCTGACGCTGGCATTGCTTCTTATCGTGGTTCCGTTCTTTTTTTTGTTCCCGCTCTTCCGTACCGGCCCGGCAGGCATTCTCGTCTTCCTCGTCCTCGTTTGCGTGGGGATTTTTTTGGCGATTCGGTACCTTCTCATCTGGGACGGGAGTGTGCTTATTCTCACCACGCTTCGAGTGGTTTCTGTTGTACAAAGCGGCGTCTTCAACCGCTCCGTGACTGAAATCAGCGGATCGAATATCTGGGACGCCAAATGGGAGCAGAAAGGTATTCTGCAGAATCTCATGCATTTCGGCCGCCTGACGATTTCGGCCGCCAATGTCATCAGCGCCGATTATATTTCTCATCCACAGGAGGCGCATAAGCTCGTTAATGAGTTGATTTTTCGATCCGGAGGACGTTCCGGGGCATCGTCCGCAGATCGGAAGGCACCTGAAGAACCAAAGCAGACATTGTCGCGTTTGCAGGCGCGTTTGGAAAACATGGACGACGGAGAATTGTCACGCGTGGAGCAGTCGCTGAAGGCGCAGGATCGCGACATTGCCATTAAAAAATTATACGGCGACGATTCTGCCAGACTGAAGCCGCTGGACGACGAGCATGAGGTTCCCTGAAGCATTCGCGCGATTCCGACGATGGCCGGTTATTTTGATCGGCAGTCTTGCGATTGCATTTGTGCTTGGAGTCGCAACGGTCCGGGAAAGCTATCGCGGCTGGAAGGTGGATCAGGAAATTCAGGCGCTCGAAGCGCAGGCATCGGAACTCGAGGGCAGGAACAAACGCCTTCTTGAAATCGCTCAAACGCTGCAATCGCCGGAACGCATGGAGGTGGAGGCGCGAAAACGCCTTGGTTTAAAACAGCCGGGCGAGCATGTGGTAGTATTGAACGGCCTCTCCGCAACGGGTAGCTGGAATTCCGCGGTCGCGCTCGACGTAATCGCCGAACGACCCGAAATCGACTATCCGAACCCTCTTCAGTGGTATTATTATTTTTTCCAGCCTGACCGTTTAGCCCTATGATGTCATTTTTGCGGGGACGATGGGTATTGCCGGCCGTTGCGCTATTTGCGGTCGGAGCCTTGGCAGCCATGTTCTTTTTCGTTCTTTCTGTAGGGCTGTATGCCCGCCACTGGGACGGTCCTCTGGTACGGCGGATGGCGGATATTCTCCCCATTCCTGCGGCCAAGCTTGGAAGCGAACGCGTATATTATCGCGAGTATCTGAAAGATGCGGATTCATTGCGAACGTTTTTAGCCTCGGAAGAAGCAGTAGCGCTTCAGGCGAACCGCG
Organism: Candidatus Uhrbacteria bacterium; assembly: GCA_003576745.1. Classification (GTDB taxonomy): domain Bacteria; phylum Patescibacteriota; class Patescibacteriia; order 2-12-FULL-60-25; family 2-12-FULL-60-25; genus 2-12-FULL-60-25. The sequence goes on from QEVR01000001.1 coordinate 285,435, forward strand.
ATGTCACGGCCGAGGATCTGCAGCAGGTTGTTGAGCGGCGTCTGCGCGAACTTGCCGTTTTCGAGGCCGCCGGCTTTCGCGGCATTCAGCTGAGTCAGGCGGAAATCGACGCGGCTGTACGGATGTTTATTCCTGCCGATAAAACCGAGTCCGATTTGGATGCATTTCTTGCAACGAATTACAACTGGACCAGGGAAGACTTTCTTACTCATATGGTCCGGCCAGCACTCCTCACGCAAAAACTCGCCGGGTCTTTCGCCGCGGATCATGGGGGAGACCCGAATGCGTTCGAGACATATTTGAACGAACGGCTTCAGCGTCCGGATGTCGTGAGGTATATGCGTTGGTAAGCTTGGAAGGGAGGAGTGGAAGCAGGGAGTAGGGAGTGGAGGGGTGGCCGTGAGCCATGCGCCCCGTAACCCGAACCCCATAACCAATAACCCGTAACCAACTCCCTGTATAACCCGAGACCCGTTCCCTTTGCCCTTTGCCCTTTGCCCTCTTTTCCCAATTCCCAATTGCCAAAAGCTATCATCTACAATCTCCACGTAACCCGGCTATCGCTTTAATGTATGCGGGTCTTCATTGAGAGGTTGAACTTCTTCGCCGGATTCGCTTTGATACACGTCCCATTTGGCCCGAAGATCATCGCGGAGACCGATGAGATCCTGATCCTGTTCGAGTTCGCCGATATTGAAATGGCTATCAATCACTTCGTCTACGAGTTCATTCCACATGTCCTGTGAGGTCACACCCTGGCGACGCGCAAGGTCTTCAAGCTCATTGTAGAGTTCGTCTTGGTTCAGTGTATCGAGATTCATATGCGAGGATTGTACGGGGCGGGTTTTGGAGAGGCAAACGGGAATGAGGTTGCGTAGGGGGGAAGAGTACGTAGTTGCGTATGGGTATAATTCTCCCCGAACCCCGTTCCCTTTGCCCTTTGCCCTTTGCCCCGCTCTTTTATCCATGCCTTTTCTTGACGAAACCCCCAGGTTCTTTAAGCTATGATATGTAAACGATACTTTTCATTCTTAATGACAGAATCGTTATGATGCACAAGATGTGCGGGATCCATAAAACATCCTGGGTCCTTGTTCTCGCCGGTGCGCTTAATTGGGGCCTTGTCGGGCTCTTTAAGTTCAATCTCGTCGCGGCAATCCTCGGCGGGCTTCCGCTCGTTGAGCGGCTCGTCTATGTACTCGTGGGCGTGGCTGCGGTCATGATGCTCATGAAGGAGAACTGCAAGACGTGCAAAATCAGTGTCGGGGATATGAAAAAGAAGGAAGAGACGCCTGCTCATCACGAAGGCGGGCATCACGAAGGCGGCAATATGCCTCCATCAGGCGGGATGTCGTGATGAATGACGAATCTGCGTACGGTCGTGAGTCATGTGAATGACGAATACGAAAAAGCCCCGCATACATGGCGGGGCTTTTTTATCGGGCAGGTGTCGTGCAGGAGGAGGGTCGGGGAGCAGGGAGTGGGAAGGAGGGGCGCGGCATGCCGGCCCTTTCTTTCTCCTTCCTCGTCTCTGAATAACGTTGATTTACAAAAACCGCGTCCGTCGGACGCGGTTTTTGTATGGAGCCAGCTCCGGGATTTGAACCCGGGACCTCTGCTTTACGAAAGCATTGCTCTACCGCTGAGCTAAGCTGGCCTGGAGCGGGTAAGGGGAATCGAACCCCTCTCTAATGCTTGGGAAGCATTCATAATAGCCACTATACGATACCCGCGGGTGGGTTATGGGTTGTGAATTTTGGGTTGTGGATCATACGCCGCCTACCTAAAAGGTTTCGCGGAAATATTCCTCACGACCCATAACCCAAGACCCGCGTACCCTTGGCCTTCTCGTTCTTTTCCTTTAAACTGCGTTCTATGCGGTGGGTTAACCCTTCTATTGTGTGCGCAATTCTACTGGCTAGCCCGTTTGCCGTCAATGCGGCGGAAGGCCAGGGAGAAACTCTTTTTCTAATGCTTGATCAGGGATTCGTGGGCAGACCCGTTGAGCTTTCGGTGTTTCAGAATCGCCTTGTGGTGGACTGGGATGCGAATACGCTGCAGGCCCCTACGAATGTGACGCTGAATGTGGACGGCGATCGCGTGCGCATATCTTTTGAAAACGCGGAGGCGCTGTCCCCGTCGGGTTCCATCAATATCACGCTTGACGACAAACACAAAACCGTCTTCGCTTCCGCGGATATCAGCCTTTCTTCAGCGGATTTTGAGGCGGTTTTGACTGTGCAAGAATCGATGAACGAGGAAGCGACCGGGGCAGATGGGATTACCTATACGGATGAGCGCGTATTTCTCATGCTTGATCAGGGGTTTGTGGGCAGACCCGTGACCATGGACGCCTTTGGCGGCGCGGCCGTGCTTGCCTGGGACGAACGAGCGCTTCTAAAACCCACCACGCTCACGCTCACGCGTACGCGCGGGGGACAGGAGGCGGATCAGACTGAAGCAAGCTGGGGGCTTGAAATTGCATTCGGATCGGACGATGCAATATCGCCGGCTGGAATGTTCACGCTTACATTTAAGGCGCTCCGGCCGCCCGAATCCGGCGAACAGGCGGAGGTGCGAGTTCTGTCATCATCGGTGAATACGGTTTCGGCGGCGTTTTCCGGAGAGCATGTAACCATGCGGACAGCCGCGGCAAACAAAGCCGTGTATGCGCCCGCCTATCGCAGCGGCATTATGCGATACGGCATTGCTTCCTGGTATCGCTATAAAGAATGTCTGTGCGCCGCGTCTCCGGATGTCCCCAAAGGGACGCGTCTTCGCGTCGCGCGCGCCGACGATCCGAACACCTTTACCGTCGTGACCGTGAATGACTGGGGTCCGGATCGAAGCGTACATCCCGACCGCGTCATCGATCTTGACTATGTTGCCTTCGACCGTATTGGCAATCCGCGCGGCGGCGTTTTGGGCGTCGTCGTTGATCTTGTAAAGCCGGAAGACCCGGTCTACGCCCTTGCGGACGAACTCCCGCCGCCGCCATGGAAGTGGTAAACAGGAAGTAGGGAGTAGGAAGTGGGGAGTAGGGTGGAAGAACATAGAACATGTTCCCACTTCCCACTTCCTACCTCCTGCTCTCATGATCAATCTTAAAAACGTCTCGAAAATTTATCCGCCGAACATTCATTCCCTGAATGATATTAGTCTTCGCATTGAACCGGGGGAATTCGTCTCCATTGTGGGGGCGAGCGGCGCCGGAAAAACCACGCTCGCGAAGCTCTTGATCGCGGAAGAGCGTCCGTCGCGCGGCACCATTGAAATCGGCGGCTGGGATATTACTCGTATCCGAAGGCGCGAGGTTCCGCTCTTGCGCCGCCAAATCGGGACGGTGTTCCAGGACTTCAAACTTCTTCCAAAAAAAACCGTATACGAAAACGTGGCGTTTGCGCTCGAGGTTGCCGGACAGCCCGGAAAGCGCATCCGCGACATTGTGCCACAGGTGCTCCGCATTGTCGGTCTGGAAGACAAAGATCGCCGTTATCCGCAGCAGCTTTCCGGCGGCGAGGCTCAGCGCGTGGTGATTGCGCGGTCCCTCGTGCATCGGCCAAAAGTTCTGCTCGCGGATGAACCGACCGGAAATCTTGATGCCTTGAATACGCAGGACATCATCGACCTTTTGCAGAAAATCAATGAAATCGGCACTACCGTGGTACTTGTGACGCATAATCGCGAGGTCGTGAATGCGCTACGGAAACGCGTCATCGCGCTTGCGGACGGCAAAGTCGTATCCGATCATAAGCACGGAAAATACCAGCTTGGCTGATATGAAATATTTCACCAATGGGGCGCGGGTGATCAAAGCGGCATTCCAGAATATTATCCGGAACGCATGGCTCGGCATTGCCACGGTAATGGTGCTTATTCTCGCACTGACGTCGGTGAATCTGCTGATTGGCGTGAACGCGCTTTTGAGCCGCGCCGTGAACATTCTGGAAGATAAAATCGACGTCACCGTTTTTTTTAAGCGCGATGCCAATGACGCGCTCGTGCGGCAGGCGCGTTTTTTTATTGAAGGGCTTCCCCAAGTACGGGCCGTCGAGCTTATTCCCGCGGATCAATCGCTCGAGATGTTCCGCGAACGGCATGCGAATGACCCGGAAATTCTGCAGGCGCTCGGCGAGCTTGAAGAGAATCCGCTCGGCGCGACCCTGCGCATTCAGGCGCATGACACGTCCAATTATCCTTTCATCATTGAAACCCTCAAGAATCCCCAGTTCGCCGACGCCATTGAATCCCGCACCTATGACGACCACGCGGATTCCATTGCCCGCGTGCACGCCCTGTCCGAACAGGTGCGCTGGGCAGGGACCGCGCTTATTATCGTCTTTGCGCTTATCGGCATCCTCATTGTGTTCAATACCGTGCGCGTGGCCATTTACACCCAACGCGAGGAAATCGGCATTATGCGCCTCGTGGGAGCATCCTCGCTGTATGTCCGTGCCCCTTTTGTATTGCAGGGGCTTTTTCTCGCCGCTCTCGCCATGGTGATTACCGGCCTCCTCGTCGGTATCGGTATTGCCTGGATGAATCCCATTCTCACGCCGCTCTATGACGGAGCTGATCCCGGGCTCGCATCGTATTTTACGGGAAATTGGCCGCTCCTGCTGTTGATTGAAGGAGGCGGGCTTGCCCTGATTGTCATCGTTACGAGCTGGGCCGCGGTCGGGAAATATTTAAAGCGTTAATATGGCTGTGAAGACGAGGGCAAAGGGCGGGGGGTCTCGGGGATCAGGAAAAGGGTCCCGTGTTTCGAAACGCAAGACCCATAACGCAAGGTCCGTATCCCGCATCCAACGACCGGCGGACGTTTCGCATACGACATCCCGCACGGCCCGCAGTACACGATCCGTTTCCCGCATGCCGCAGACCGTCCCCGCTTTCGCAGAGCCCCTTATTGTCGCATTGAAGCGCCAGAAAGGAGGGGAAACGGCGGCAATTCGCGCTGTCATAGCCAAAGCGAGGAATCTGGCGGACAAGGCGGAAGAGATACGGCAGAAGCATCGTGTTGCGGCGCGCAAAGAGGTCGAATCTTTGCTTCGAACGCGCGCGCCGCTTACCGAAGAAGCAAAACGGTTTATGGCTTCGCTCGCCAAAGAAGTTCAACGGCGGCGCGAACATTCGGGGATCCGTTCCGACTCATGGGAGCGGGAATTCGCCGCGCTCCCGCATCGAATTCCTCCGGGGTGGCTTAAGATGTATGTGAGCGGACTTCTCGAGCCGGCGGATATGGCGCCGGAACCGCTCTGGAGCGAAGAGCGCGTCCTTCATCATGTGCCGCCCAAAACCGTGGAGGCTTTTTATGACTGCGTACTTCTCGAGAATCAGCTCCTGCCATGGCGCATCGGACGCGACCGTCTTTCCATGTCTGCCGCGAGTCAACTGTTGCGGAATGCCGAAGAGACGATGGATCGGCTCTGCTCGCGCTTGCCGAACATGTCCGATGCCGAACTTCATCGTCTCGAACGCTGTCTTCGCGAGGCGCATGAATCCCTATGATCATTCTGCTCTTCGACGACGGCCGTGAATTGCTCGGAGAAATCGTCTGCGAGGATGGCGCGTTTTTGTGCGCATCGCTTGCCGGCTCGGGAGAACAGTTGATCGGTCCGTTCGTACGGGACTGGCAGGCGCGCGGCATTTCCGTGCCGGGCGTAAAGCCTGTCCGGACGCATGACCGTCGTTTCGCCGACGCTCTTCATCTTTGGGCGAATCATCATCGTGTGGCTACGGTACCGCTTTCGAATGAATATATTCCGTACTGGAACCGTCTGCTCCGCCTGCCGTTCAATGCCGCCGAACTCTTTACCCTGCTCGTCGCCCTTTCCGAAACTCCGGTTGGCAATCTTCCCGCCTGGGATTCATTTTTGGAAGAGGGGATAGCCGCTACCAACCGCGCAGAAGAAAAAACGCGCGCAGACCTGAAGAAGCTCTACGACAAAGCCGCGAGAGAATTCATGAGGAATAGTGCGTAGGGCGTAGGGGGGAAAGAGTACGTAGTTGCGTAGGGGAGCATAATTCTACCCGAACCCCGTAACTGTTTCCCTTTGCCCCATGCCCTTGGGTCCGTAAGATCGTAGGTTCGTAGTCTGTAAGCCGTGCGCCCCGAAACCCGTTCCCTTTGCCCTTGTGCCAATTGCCAAAATCGTCCAGCGATGATTTTCCCGTAACCCGAGACCTGATGAGCCCCAGCCCTATGTCTCTTTCCGCTTTTTTCCTCACCAATCCTCTTCAGGGCATTCCCGTGATATTTGTATTCGGCGCGCTCTTGATTGGACTCTATGTCGTGGTCCGCGGCGCAGACTGGCTTGTTGACGGTTCCTCGTCCATCGCCGCGCGCTGGGGTATTCCGGCCATCGTGATCGGGCTTACCGTCGTAGCCTTCGGCACCTCCATGCCGGAGCTTATCGTGAATATTCTTTCTTCCGTTACGGGAAGCACGGGGCTCGCCATCGGCAATGTCGTTGGTTCCAATATTGCGAATATCCTGCTTATTCTTGGCGCAACGGCCGTCTTTCGATCGCTTGCGGTGAAAGAGAATACCGTATGGAAAGAAATTCCTATGGCCTTTCTCGCCATGATTCTGCTTTGGGTCATGTCGAATGACGCATTTCTCGCCGGCGCCGCCGTAAATGTTTTGGACCGCATTGACGGCTTTGTCTTTTTAGCTTTTTTCATTATCTTCCTGTACTACACATTCGGTATCAGCAAAGTGGAGGGAGAGGCGCCGAAACCGGAGGAATTTCCGTTCGCGGCATCCATCGGTTTGGTCGGTCTCGGCATAGGTGCGCTTACGCTTGGCGGGAAAATAACGGTTGACGCCGCTACCGCGTTTGCGTCTTCTGTGGGGGTGAGCGATGCCCTTATCGGTCTTACCGTGGTAGCTCTCGGCACATCGCTTCCGGAACTCGTTACGTCCATTGCCGCCGCCCGGAAAGGCAAAGCCGATCTCGCCATCGGCAATGTCGTCGGTTCCAACATCTTCAATATTTTTTGGATTCTGGGCGTGAGCGCCCTTATCCGCCCCCTGCCATTCGATACGTCAAGTTCTTTCGACGTCCTTGTGGCCGTTGCCGCATCTCTTTTGCTTTTCATATCATTGTTCGTCCGCCGCTTCCTCCGCGCTCCGCAAACGGTTGCCGCACGTCATACCCTCGGCCGCAAACGGGGCATTATTTTTCTGATCCTCTATGTTGCGTATATCGCATTTGCGGTGTGGAGGGGATAGCGGGTTGCGGCGTACACGGTGGCGTCGCTGCGTAGGGGGAACCGAGTCGCGAATAGTTTGTTTTTCTACGCAACCACGCAACCACGTACTTCCCCCTTGAAAAAGAGTCCATGATCATGTATTCTCGCAACGCTTCGCTAGGCGCTAAGCGCCCCGTCATACCAACCTTTCGGGGGTCGTCTAATGGTAGGACAGCATCCGGCGCCTGTCCCGAAACGTTTCGTCGAAATGATTGCTTTTTGCGCTCGGGGGTCGTCTAATGGTAGGACAGCGGCCTTTGAAGCCGTGAATCCTGGTTCGAGCCCAGGCCCCCGAGCGCAGAACACAAATGACGAAACGTGAGGGAAAACCGTGAATCCTGGTTCGAGCCCAGGCCCCCGAGCCATAAAAAACCGTCAAATAATGACGGTTTTTATTTTTCCTTGTTACGGAAGAAAAAAACGGTACACTTGAATTGTTCACGCTATATTATAACTCTCTTGAGAGTATTTCATGTCAATGACGTTATGACCTTAATAAACTGTTCTGAATGTGGCCGGGAGGTTTCAGATAAAGCCACAGCATGTCCGAATTGTGGCAATCCGATCGGTGCTCAACACATAAAGCAACCTACGCTCATCGAACAAACGAGTAAGACATGGAAATTTACACAGTTGCTTGGGTGGATACTCATGCTTTTCGGAGTATTCATTTTTTTTCCTTCATTCAATATGCGTGGTTTGAGAGACCCGATGGCAGGATTAGGGATTCTTGTTTTTTCGTTAGGGATACTTACGGCACTTGTTGGAAAGTTTGAAGCGTGGTGGCATCATTCATAATTTTTTTTACCTACTTTCAAAATCCCGATGCTATACTCCTTTGTAGCGTTTCATGGAAATACACGCGAGGGCTTTTATGGAAGCGGAGGAAATCTTCCGCGAGTTTGGGGTAAAACCGGAGCAGGGCCTTGATCCAAAAGTGGCGGCGGCGAGGCTCAAGAAATATGGGGGGAATACGCTCTCGAATTATGTAAATCCTTGGCGGCGCATTCTGGTGAGGCAGTTGGCGTCGCCGTTCATGTATTTGCTCGCGGCAGCGGCATTGTTTGCGTGGCTTTTGCATGAAAAGTTTGATGCGTTGTTTATTTTGTTTTTTATCGCGCTGAACACCGCGCTCGGGTTTTTTCAGGAGTACCGGTCGGAAAAAACCTTGCGTCGGCTTCGCGATCTTATCGTTCCCACATCCCGCGTGCGGCGGGGAGGGAATGAAGAGATTGTTCCGACGACGGCGCTTGTGCCGGGGGATATCTTGCTTTTGCGCGCGGGGGATGTGATTCCCGCGGACATGCGAATTATTTCTGCGCGGCATTTGGCGGTGGACGAGTCTACCATGAGCGGTGAAGCATTTCCGGTGGAGAAAACATCGCGGAGCCTCAAAGAGGGGGCAAACGCATTGACCAAGAATTTGGGGTTTGCGGCCACCGTGGTTGTGCAGGGCGAAGGCGAGGGGATTGTGTATGCCACGGGAAAAATGACGAACGTGGGATCCATTGCCGGGTTTATCGCGCGCACGAGCCGGCAGAGCGCATTCCAAAAGCATATTGCGCGCTTGAGCACGTTTATTCTGTATCTTGTGCTTGTAACGCTCGGAGGCGTGTTTTTGCTGAATCTGCTCCTGAAGGGGCCGGAAGCAAAAACGATTGAACTTATCATTTTTTCCATTGCGCTCGCGGTGTCCGTGGTGCCGGAGGCTTTGCCGCTTGTGATGACATTTTCATTCTCGCGCGGCGCGCGAAAACTTGCGGCGCAGAAGGTGGTGGTGAAGCGGCTTTCGAGCGTGGAAGATTTGGGGAATGTGGAGATTCTTTGCACGGACAAAACCGGGACGCTCACGGAAAACGTTTTGCGCGTGGCGAACGTCATGGGAGATGCGCGGAACGTGCTCGCGTGCGCCGCACGCGGATCCGACGTCGTCGGCCGTGGTCACGGCCCTTTTGACGCGGCCATCTTCGTCGCCATATCCAAACACGGGCAATATCTGCATGATCGTCTTGGGCAGGAACGGTTTTATCCATTTGATCCCGTGCTTAAATTGAACGGAGCCGTCATAAAAGAAGGGGAGGAGCATACGCTCATTATCCGCGGCGCGCCGGAACAGATCCTCGAAGCCTGCGCCGGTATATCGGCAAAAGAGCATGACGATGCCGATGCGTTTTTGGTGGAGGAGGGCCGCAAAGGACGGCGCGTCATCGGCATCGCCCGCCGTGCGTTCGAGACGCTGCCGAAAAATGCGACGCTCAAGGAATTGTCGGTCGGAATGACATTTATCGGCCTCGTGTCTTTCGAAGATCCGGTAAAGAAAACCGCGGAGGAGGCGATTCAGCGCGCAAAACGTCTCGGAATCCAGATAAAAGTCATTACCGGGGACAGGCCGGAAGTGGCTGGGGCGATCGCGGAACAGGTGGGGCTTACGGAACGCGCAGATGTCATGACAGGCGATGATTTCGATGCATTATCCGAGACCGAACAGCTGGCCGCGGCCATGCGTATTGCGGTTTTCGCGCGCATGAATCCCATGCAGAAGGCGCAGGTGATCGATCTCCTCCAACGTACGCATACTGTGGCGTTTTTAGGCGACGGCATCAACGATGCGCCGGGGCTCAAAATTGCGAATGTTTCCATGGCCGTGAAAGAGGCGAGCGATATTGCGCGGGAGGCCGCAGATATCGTCCTCCTCAAAAAGGACCTTCATGTCATCGTGAATGGCATACGCGAGGGCCGCATTATTTTTGCGAATACCACCACGTATCTCAAATCCACGCTGGCATCCAATTTTGGAAATTTCTATTCCATCGCCATCCTTTCGCTGTTTGTGAACTTCCTTCCGCTCCTGCCCGTGCAGATTCTGCTTGTCAACCTGCTCACGGATTTGCCGCTTACAGCCATTTCCACGGACGAAGTGGAGCGCGCGGAGTTACAACAGCCGAAGCATTATGATATCCGGAATATTCTTCTCGTCGCGACCTTGCTCGGAGGCGTGAGTTCGCTTTTTGATTTCATCGCATTCGGGATATTTATCCACGCGGATATTCCTGTTTTGCAGACGGCGTTGTTCATGGAAAGCGTTCTTACCGAACTTTTGCTCCTTTTTTCCATTCGCAGCAGGCGCTTTTTCATTCATGCGCGTCCGCCGTCCTTTATGCTCACGGCGGCTTCCATCGGCGTATTTCTCGCAACTGCCATTCTGCCGTTTACATCTGTCGGTCATACGTATTTCCACCTTGCATCCTTGACTTCATGGCAGGGAGTTATTGTCCTTGGCCTTGTGGGAGCGTATTTCCTCGCGAGCGAGCTTGTAAAACTGGGATATTATACATTCATGAACGGCGGGCTGAATGGGCGTCGGGCGCTGCCATTATCAGGGTTAAGGGGCTAGGGGTTAGAGGAATTAGCAATTGCTGAAAGGGAACAAGTAAGTAGTGAGTGGTGAGTAGTGAGTGGTTACAGTTTCGGGCGCATGACTCACGGCGCATCCCGTCCGCATGGCTCACGACCCATACCTCACGACCTATGTCCGACGCAACGACGTACTCTTCCCCCTATGCAATCACTCAACGACGTCTTACGTACCCCTACTTCTCCTCCCTTCCCCTTGACGCCGTTCTCAATTCCTGTCATTCTTTTTCATCGTACCTTGGAAAACCGTCGTGGACGAACATTTCGACAGGCGCCATGATCCGGACTATGCCCGGATGGTCATTCAGCGTTGCCGTGAAGGCGATGTGAGCCTGATTAACACCGTGGACTTTTACACGGAAGACGGCGTGGACCCGGAAGAGATCGGGTCGTCGCTCGAAGAAATCATGCGCTTCGACAGGAGGCGCGTGTTGCGGGAATTGCATGAAATTATCGTCCGGTATCGTATCGGAAAGGCCGATATCGCAGATCGCGCTCTTGGAACCGAGCTTTTGTCCCTCTGTCATGAAGGCGTGACGGCGCGGGAATTCGGATCCTCGCGGAAAGAAGTGGACGAGATTCTTCTTGCGGAGGCCGCGGATATTCTCCGAACCCTCCGGGCGGGGAGATATATGCGTTCTGCCGGCGAGGAGCTGGAAAATTATCTCAGAATCCGGACGGGATTTTTCCGTCGTGTCACGCCGGAACGGCTCGATATGACGGCTCTCGACCACGCGCTTCTTCGCGCCGCCGCCTTTACGCGAGCATTGGAGCAGTTGCACGGGTATCGGTCCAAACGTCTCGGACCGGCCACGCTTCTAAGTTTTTTTCGAGAAATACGGAACTATAAATTCACGACGGAAGAATTCGGCATTACGCGCCAGGAACTGCGCGACATGCGCCGGGAACTGCGCATCATGACATGCTGCTACTGAACAAGCGGACTTCGAAAAGTCCGCTTTTGTTATGGAAAAAGGCTCAGGGGGAGACGAAGAAGCATGTCATCATCCGTTTTTGGGTTTCCTCGGCCGTCGGTATTGTTCGTCATTACATAGAGCGATGTTCCGTCCGGAGACAGCGCGACATTGCGGATGCGTCCATACGCGGAATGGAAATGTTCGCGCAGGACAATGCGGTCACCGCGCAGATCGGCTTCATACAAGGATTCCCCGCGCAATCCAGCAAAAAAGATGCGGCCGTTACCGTAGGCGGCGCCCGAAGGCGCCCATGTCACCGCTGCTCCTGACTGTATCACGGGTGCTTCCAGGCCTTCGCGCGTTTCCGGTCCTTCAATGAGCGGCCATCCATAATTTTTTCCTTTTTCAATTACGTTCAATTCATCATATCCGCTTTGCGCGCCAGATCGTCCGTGTTCCGTGGCCCACAGCCGGCCGCGATCATCCCATGCCAGCCCTTGCGGATTCCGGTGGCCATAGCTCCATACGGCATTCCCGAAGGGATTGTCGCCGGGAATGGATCCGTCATCGTTCAAGCGGAGAATTTTCCCGGCAAGCGAATTCGTATCCTGCGCGGCTTTTGAATCGCTTGCATCGCCCGTGGTGATATAGAGCTTGCCGTCCGGGCCGAATGCTATCCGTCCGCCATTGTGATATTGCGCGGCCGGGATATTGTCCAGAATGACCGCGGGATCCGTGAGCATGTTGTATTGGTATCGGTATCGCATCACGCGATTTCGGAGTCCGGCATCCGTTCTTGCCGTGACATAGACGTATATCCAATTATTCGATGCAAAATGTGGATGCAAGCTCATCCCGAGCAATCCTCCCTCGCCGACTACAACGACTCCTTCTACGGATATCGTTGACGGCTCATTGCCGATGCGCCGGATAGTGCCGGCGCGCTCCGTAATAAGCATGTCTCCGTCCGGCAAAAACACCATTTCCCATGGAACGCGCAGATGGTCCGCAATAACTCGAATGGATGGCTCTGTTTCGTCTGTTGGAACCGACGTCTGTTCCGCATCTTCCGCGGATATTCCCATGTATGCCGGAGCCGGGGATGGGCTGTATACGGATCGTTGTATGGCATCACGCATCGCGTATACTGCGAGACCGGCGGACGCTATGGCGATGATAATGAGCATGACGCGATATTTCATAGGGAAAGCATAGCATGCGGTTTACAGGAAGTTGCGTAGGACGTGGTTGCATAGGGGGTATGCGGGAAGCGGGATGCGCCCCTAACCCGAACCCCATAACCAATAACCTGTAACCAGTAACCCGATCCCCGTATAACCCGAGACCCATTCCCTCTGCCCTTGACTCCGTGCTATACTCTCTTCAATATTCTTTTATTTTCTTATGAAAAACGTAAACTATAACCTCGTAAAGACTCTGCATAATACGCTGGATGATATTTGGCGTCTTGAACATTACTACGTGGAAGACGCTAAAAAGGCCAAATGCCATAGCGTGTCCGTCATGAAACGCATGATGAATCAGCGAAAAAAGGATGCAAAAGCGTTGGTGAAGGAAATCAAAATGCGCATGGATGCCGGCATTTTTAATTAACGGAGTCCCGGCCCTCTCCCGCTATGCACAGGGGACGGTGGACAGGCGGAGGCTGTCTTTGTAGTCTCGCCTTGAGGGATGCAGTGCATGCGGTTTGACCTCACCATTCGGGCGGACAGTGACATTCCGGCCTTTGCAGAGCTTTTGGCGAAGCTCGGTCTTCGCGATGTCAATATTACGAACACGGACCGCGATCGTGATCAGCTCGCAGACGCCATACGGCTTCGTGAGCGCATGCCCGAGGCCGATATCGTGCTTCATGTCGCCGTCAAACACCATGTTCAGGCAAGCGCGGACGCAACTTCGTCTTCTTTGCGGAAGCTTTTCGACCGTGCGGCGAAAGAGGGGATACGAAAGATTCTGCTCGTCAGCGGGTATCCGCGGGAACGATACAATGTCCTCGACGGTCTCCAGCTTTTGCAGTCCATGGGGAATCGTTTTGAGGAGATTTTTTGCGTGTACAACCCGTTTTTTGATCCGGCGAGGCTTCGTGAGGAGCATGAGCGGCTGGAACGGAAATTATCATATCCATTCGTCACAGACATATGCATGCAAATGGGCGTGGACCGGCATAAGCTCACAAAAGGTATTGAGACCATACGCTCCTTCCGTCCGGATGCGCGCATTTCATGCTCGGTCGCCATGCCGGACGCAAAAACGCGAAAGCATTTATCGGAAAATCCGCTCTATGGAGTTTTTTTGCCGCAGTCGTTTTTGCAGAATGATGAAATAGCTGCAGAGGCGACCGCGGACGTTCTCCGCCTGTTCCGCGATGAACGCGTGTCTCCCGTGGTGTATATGACGGAACTCAATGCGGCCGGACTGGAGCGGATCCTCGAGATCGAGCGCGGTATATGACAACGCGGCAAACGGCCACGGTTTTTATCATTGCCTTCGCTATTGCGGCCGTCATAGCGTTTATTCTCATCCGAAGCGCTTTGCAGCCGCCGCTCCCTCCTCTGCAAAAACCTCTCGCCTCTTTCCCTCAAGGTATGATGCAACTTTCAAGCCCAGCATTCGGGCATACTCAAGCAATTCCCGCGCTCTACACCTGCGATGGGTCGGATATTCATCCCGAGCTTTCCATTGCAAATGTCTCGCCGGATGCGGCGAGTCTTGCGCTTATCGTTGATGACCCCGATGCCCCACGGGGAGACTGGGTGCATTGGACGGTGTGGAATATTCCTACATCCACCACGGTGATTGAAGAAGGAAAACGCCCCGCGGGCGTGGAAGGCCTGACGGATTTCGGTCGTGCCGGCTGGGGCGGGCCGTGTCCGCCGAGCGGCACGCATCGCTATCAGTTTAAACTTTACGCTCTCGATATCATGCTCGATATTCATCCGACATCTACGAAGTCGGATCTCGAAAAAGCCATGAAGGGCCATATTCTTGATCAGGCGCTTTTGATTGGTACATACACCAGGAAGTAGGAAGTAGGGAGTGGGGGAGGTTGGCCGTGGGCCATGAGCCTTGGGCCATGCGGTGAACGGGATGCGAAAAGGACGTCGTTGCGTAGGGAGAGCATAATTCTCCCCGAACCCTTTGCCCTTTTGCTAATTGCCAAAAGTCAATAATTTTTTTCTTCAAGTTAACGATTGAGCCGTATCTTCATGCCGTCAAAGGCGAGAAAAGCGCTTTTTGGCTTCGCTGTCTTGCAGGATCGCATGTATGTCCTGATGGTTTTTTCCGCATCTTCATGCGGCGGATAGCTGTGGCCGATTTGCGTAAGGATCAGGCGGCGGACGCCAAGCTTCCCGGCGAGCGTTATCGATTCCGGCGCGGAAAGGTGCGATGCAATATGCGAGCCGAACCACATGGCTCCATCGAGCGCAAGCGTGTTTGTGTTTTTTAGCATTCGTTTCGATTGTGCCGGAAGGGATGCGACATCGCTCGCATACGCAAAACGTTTTCCGAAGGCGAAACCGAATGTGGGAAATCCCGGCGTCATGCTGTGCCGGACGGGGAAGGGAGTTATGCGCAGACGGCCGACCCGGACAGTTGCGTACGGACGCAAAGGACGATAACGGAGATGCGAAAGGGTATATACCTTGCGCAATCTACGAATGACGGATGGATGTGCGTGGAGGTCAATCGTTTGCGAAGGGATTCGCGCTTCCAGCCAGCGAGAGAGCACCCGCATTCCGCCGGATGCGTCCGAATGAGCATGCGTAAGAAATATCGCATCAATGCGGCGCGAACCTACCTGTTCAAGCTGTTCCGCAATGTCCGGTCCGGCATCGATGAGGATGGTGATTCCGTCCTCTCCCAGGAGAGCGGCGGACCTCATTCGTCTGCTTTTTTCCCCTTTTCGCGCAGCACGACAAACGGGGTCCGAATGGCCCGGTCTCGGGATGGCTATTGCCGGCCCTGTACCTAGAAAGGTACATTTCATACAATACAGCGTATGGCTTACGAAATTCTACCGCATACGGGGGATTTACGCGTCCGACTGACCGGGAAAACCAAGGCAGGGCTGTTTCAGTCCGCATTGAAAGGCATGTTCGCCGCGGCCGGCCCACGGTATGTGAATGACGTCGAGCCGGAGAATCGCGTTATTCAGGAACGGCATTTTTCCGTGGAGGGCGCGTCTGCCGAGGATATCCTGGTGAATTTGCTGAACGAGGCCATTTCCCTGTCGGATATTCATCACGAGTCTTATGAGGACATTAAGTTTTCGCTGGTGACGGATGCCAAAGCGGAAGGATATTTCGTGGATCGCGCTGTCCGCGGTTTCGATACGCAAATCAAAGCGGCGACGCATCATAATCTTTCTCTACAAAAACGCGAAGATACGGGGGAATGGGAGGCAACGGTGACATTTGATGTGTAGGCAGGTCGTTGGCCATGCGGGAGGAAGAAAGTGGGAAGTAGGGAGTAGGATGTAGGGGCGCGGCATGCCGCGCCCTGTAGGACGTCGTTGCGTAGGGAGAGCATAATTCTCCCCGAACCCTTTGCCCTTGTGTCTGTAAGTCCGTAGGTTCGTAAGACCGTAGGTTCGTAGGTAAGCGGTTTCATCCTAGACCCGAACCCCGTAACCCTGCCCTTTGTCCTTTGCTCTTGACCTATAACCCATAACCTTCCTGACTCATCTATGGAAATCAAACAACTTCTTTCCGATGCCCGTGCTATATGGGGAGACAAGAAACTCACGATTGATGAAATTATCGTAAGGCTTGGCGTCGACATGGGCGATTTGTGCCGGTGGGCGCGTCATGCGGACAAGGACCACGCCATGCATACGGACGATGAACTTCAAAAAGAGCTGGGCAATATCATTTTTTCCGTTATCCGCTGGTGCGATGATCTCGGGTATGATCCCGAAGCCTGTATTGAACGGGCTAAAGAGGCGCAGCGCGCATTCGCAAAGCAGTCTCGCGTCTGACATGATTTCCACACAGCATCTCCGACGGCTCGGAGCCGCGCTCTATGAACTGCCGATCGGCGCCGTTCCGGGCATGCGCGTTCCGGGAAAGGTTTTTATCAACGAAGCTCTGCTCGAAGACCTGGCCGAGGATCGATCGCTTGAACAGCTTGCGAATACGGCCACCCTTCCCGGCGTGGTGAAATTCGTTGCCGCCATGCCCGACATCCATGAAGGATATGGATTCCCCATCGGGGGCGTGGCCGCCACGGAGCTCCCGCACGGCGTCATTTCTCCGGGCGGCGTAGGATACGACATTAATTGCGGCGTCCGCGTGCTTCTGTCGGATCTTTCCGCGGATGACGTGGGTGATCGCATGGGCGACCTCGGATCGCAGCTCATGCGCGCCATTCCGTCCGGTACCGGACGGGGCGGGCGTATCCGTCTGGATTCCAATGAGTTGAACCGCGTGCTGCGGTATGGCGTCGGATACTGCGTGGAACGGGGATGGGCGGCACAGAATGATACGGAGTATCTGGAGGAACACGGATGCCTGACCGGCGCTGATCCTACACATGTGAGCGACCGGGCAAAGAAGCGGGGTATGGATCAGCTCGGCACGCTCGGGAGCGGCAATCACTTTCTCGAAGTTCAGAAGGTCGATGAGATTTTTGACGAGGAAGCAGGAAAGGCTTTTGGCCTGTTTCCTGGGCAGATCGTTGTTGCCATTCATTGCGGTTCGCGAGGTCTTGGGCATCAGGTGTGCACGGATTATGTCCGGCGGATGCTTTCATCATTGAACAAGAATCGCATTGAGCTTCCGGATCGCGAACTCGCATGCGCTCCCGCGGATTCGGCGGAAGGGTCCGAATATTTGAGCGCCATGGCCTGCGCGGCGAATTTTGCCTGGGCGAACCGCCAGGTTATCCAGCATCATGTCCGCATTGAGTGGCAGGCATTATTCGGTGCTGCTCGCGGACTTCGGACGCTTTATGATGTGTGTCATAATATCGCGAAACGTGAGACACATATTCTCGACGGGAAGAGCGTGGAGCTCCTCGTGCATCGGAAAGGAGCAACGCGCGCCTTCGGGCCAGGGCATCCGGACGTGCCGGAGGCGTATCGATCCGTGGGCCAGCCCGTCCTTATCCCCGGTACCATGGGAACGGCTTCGTATATTTTGAAAGGCGCTGCTGAGGCCATGGAAGCCTCATTCGGGACATGTTGTCACGGGGCAGGGCGTCGATTGAGCCGTACGGCGGCGAAACGCGAGGTGGAAGGAGAATCTCTTCGTCAGGAATTGGAGGCGCAGGGGATTGCGGTACGGTGCTTTTCCGCAAGAGGTCTTGCAGAGGAGGCGCCGCTTGCGTATAAGAACGTGGAAGATGTTATTGATGTGGTGGAGACAGCAGGCCTTGCGCGGCGCGTAGCCCGCGTTCGGCCCGTGGCGGTGATAAAAGGGGAGTAGGGAGTAGGATGTAGGGGCGCGGCATGCCGCGCCCTGTAGGACGTAGTTTCGTAGGGGAGCATAATCTTCCCCGAAACCTGTTCCCTTTGCCCTTTGCCCTTTGCCCTTTGCCCTTTGCCCTGAAACCCCGTACCCATTGCCAATACACAAAAGCTAAAATTACCCGTAGCTCACAGCTCATATGAGTCATGCTGATATCGCCGAACGTGAATGGTTGCGCCAGCAGGAACTATTCGATGCTATTTTCGTCCAGGGTTTTCGCGAATACGCAGCCGCGCTTCCCGGAATTCAGCGCGCATTCGTGCTTGACGACCGTCATCTGCGCTGTATCGACGAAGGGACGCCCGGAGGCATTCACCTTGCGGGTTCGGGCATTCTTTTACGCGATCGTGCCAAAGAGGTATGCCAGCATGCCGTTGTTGATGGAATTTTCAGCCACGCCGGATGCGGCGCGGCGGCCTTGTATGTAAAAACGGCGGGGCTGGATATTTCCGATCCGGACGAGGCGGGAAAAGAATGGGTAAAAGAACTAGCTGAGGCCCTGGATGTTCCCTATCTCGGTCACATCGGAACATCGGAGCTCAAACGTCCGCCGCATTTGCATACCGCGCGCGTTGCCTATTATGACGGTACGGGGGAATTTAATCCTTCCCATGTTGATGGTTTGCCAGAAGGTTTTGTTATCAGTCGCGCCTACCTCGAAGCCGGCTATGCTCTTCAGGAAGCGAAAGTGAGCGCGGATATTGCTTTGGGAAATCATGGGTTCGGAGATTTATTTACGGAGCAGAATCCGTTCTTGCTCGTTGCCGTTGGCACGGAAAAAGCCCAGAGGCAGTCACTTGAACTGGAACTCGAAGAAGTCGCGAAAACATACGGCGGGCGTGTAAAAGTCGAGGGGATGTCGAGGACGGTCTAGAAGCAGGAAGGAGGGAGTGGGACGTCGTTATGTAGGACGTAGGGCGTGAGTCATGCGGTATGCGGGATGCGGGGATGCGGGATGCGCCCCGTAACCCGAACCCCGTAACCAGTAACCAATAACCCATTTTTGATTTTTCCATTTTTCTTCTTTTCTATACACTACCCATATGCCTTTCAAGGATCGCATGGATGCCGGGCGCAAGCTGGCGGAAAGGCTTGCTTCGTTCCGCGGTCGCGCGGACGTTCTTTTGTATGCGCTTCCGCGAGGCGGAGCGGTTTTGGGAGCCGAAATCGCCAAGACTCTTGAAAAACCATTCGATCTTTTGGTAACGCGAAAAATCGGCGCGCCGTTTGATGAAGAATACGCTGTCGGAGCTCTGGCGGAGACCGGGGATATTATCTGGAACGAAGAAGAGCGCTCTCGCTTCGACGAACAGGCGCTCATGAGCATCGTTGAACAGCAAAAGACGGAAGCGAAGCGACGCGTTGACCTGTATCGCCGCGGGCGGGCATTGCCGGATATGACGGGCAAGACCGCTATTATCGTGGATGACGGCGTTGCAACCGGGTATACCATGCGTGCCGCAGTGGCGGCGGCAAAGCGCCGGCATGCCGCAGCCGTCATTGTCGCCGTTCCGCATGGCGCCAAGGACAGCCTCGAGGAACTTCGAAAGGAGGGCGCGCAGGTCATCGCATTAGAAGAGCCTGCATGGTATGGCGCCGTCGGCATGTTTTACCACGTATTTCCTCAGGTGGAAGATGAAGAGGTTCTTGCCCTCATGAAATCATATGGCGCGAAATCCTAAATATACTGTTGCATCCTTTTCGGACGCTGCGCGGCCGCTTGCCGAGCAGCTCAATGCTTCCTTCGTCCGCCTGCGCATGAGCACGTACGCGGCCGGTGAGCGGGTAGCGCATGTCGGCGCGCGCGTACGGGGATCATGTTTTCTTGTGGAAGACGTCGGTGCGGACGCCGAGTCCCTGCTTCGCGTACTGCTTGCTGCGAATGCGCTTATGCATTCCGGCGCATCGTCCGTGAGCCTTGTGGCTCCGTGGATGGCCTATGGCCGCCAGGATCGCCCGACGCACCCTCAGGAATCCGTTGGGGGCGAGGTAATCGGAGTGTTGTTTCGTTCGATCTTCCGGCGCATATTCACCTTGGATGCGCATAGTCCGGCATTCGCGTCTTTGTTCGGCGGGCGCCTTGTCTCCTGCTTTCCCGCTGGAATCGCGGCGGACATCGCCTCAAAACATCGCGCAACGGCCATAGCCGCGCCGGATGGAGGCGCACGCGATCGGGCTCGGGCGGTTTCGACCATCCTCGGCCTGCCGCTCCTTGTCTGCCAAAAATCCCGCTCCAAACCCGGACGCCGCGGCGTAAGCGTTCGCGCAGTATCCGGTGAACCACGCGGGCATCGCGTGCTGCTTATCGATGATATGGTGGACAGCGGAGGAACGCTCGCAGAAGCCGCGCAGATGCTAAAAAAATACGGCGCTGTTTCCGTGGGCGCCGTGGTGACGCATGCAGCAAATCCCAAACGGGTTCCTTCAGCCGCAACACTCGGTCTTTCCTTGCTCACGGTTTTACATCCGAGGATACGTGCGCGCATTCCGCCGCAGATCACAGATCTTCTTTCCGTGGCAGTGCGTCAGGCACGGTGAGGGGAATGCAGAACGGCAATGGTTACGCCGCCTTGCTGGCCGGGCGCATTCGATCCCCGCGCATAGGCAATGAGTTCTGGCTGTTGTTGGAGGTATTTCATAACGGCTTCTTTCAGCTTCCCGGTTCCGCGTCCATGAATGATCTTTACGGCCTCGTCGCCCTTCAGGAAACAGCGGTTGATAAAATGATCTAAAGCCGACAGCGCTTCGTCGATATGCATTTCGTGGAGATCGAGTTCGGGCGCCTCGCCTAATTCTGCCGCAAGGGCGGCGATTTCATGCGGGTTCGGGTCCGCTGTTGTGGGAGATTCGGGGGAGTTCCTGCCCATGGTGCTGGAAATGTAGCCCCCTTGTGCGTCTGCGGCAACATCTTATGATGAGAGTATGAGAACAAAACGTCTCCTCGGCGCCATCGCGCTTGTCCTGTTATCTATTGCGTATTTTACGCTTTCCCGTCCGCCGAGCCACGGCATTCTTCCCACCGGGGATCCGGACTCCGTTTTGCAAACAGACCTCGTGATTGCGGAGGATACAATATCTCACCAAGACGATGCCGCTGATGTTCTGGAACGGATCGATGCCGTTGTTCCGGAAGACGCGGTTGATACGAATGCGACTGTCGTTCGCGTGATCGACGGCGACACGATTATTGCGGATGTGGATGGTATCGGCCAGGCTACCATTCGTCTGCTCGGCGTAAATACGCCGGAAACCGTGGATCCGAGGAAGCCTGTGGAGTGTTTCGGTAATGAGGCGTCAGCTTTTACCCGCCGCACGCTTGCCGAAGGGCTTCGTGTTTTTCTTGCCGCCGATCCGAGGGCTGACGAGGTGGACAAATACGGACGTCTGCTCCGCAATATCATCCTCGGGGACGGGACAGACGTAAATGCTATGCTCATCCGCGAAGGGTATGCCTATGCCTACACGTCATTCCCGCTCACTCCTGAACGCAAGCGAGAGCTGACAATGCTGCAAGATGAAGCGAGGGAACTTGAGCGTGGCTTGTGGTCTCCGGATGCGTGCGGCGCAAGATAGCCAGAAATTATCCTTTCACGTACTGTACTCGGAAACAAAGCTATGGATAACGCGTATATGAATGCCATCTGGGCGAGGCGTATGATGCTCCTTGCGGCGCTGGCTGGTTTTTTTGCGTCTACCTATCTTCTCATCACGTACGTCTCCGGCGAGCCGATTACCTGCGGAACGTCTCACGGCTGCGACATCGTGCGCGCGTCGAAATGGGCGACGAGTTTCGGCATGCCTCGTCCGGTGCAGGGTGTGGCTTTTTATGCCGTCATCATGCTGCTCATTGTTATTCGGACGGCGATGCCGTCATATAAAACGCGATGGCTGTATCGGGCCAGCATGGTCCTTGTCACGATCGGACTGCTGGAAAGCGCTTTTCTCACGTTCGTCCAGGCGGTGGAAATTAAAGCATTTTGTACATGGTGCCTTGTATCCGCTGTTGCCGCGACCGTCCTTTTTCTCGCCGCCTGGTGGGATGAGCCCATCGCCCTCGACGAAGCCCGGTCGTTCCGGGAACTCAAGCTCCAGCTTATTGCATTCGTCATCGCACTTTTTGCGGGCGGTACGGCATTGCTCTTTCTCACCATTCCCTCCACGGACGGTGAACCGCCGATTCTCCGGCCCCGCGAGACGAGCCAGGAAGAAATTGATCTCGCGACATCGCTGCTATATCCGGAGGGACTGACGTATGAAGGTCCCGGCGATGCGCCTCTGACCATTGTGGAATTCGTCGATTTTCAATGTCCGGCCTGCCGCGCGGCTCATCCCGAGCTTGCAAAAATACGCGAGTCGTATCGCGGTCGGGTACGCTTTGCTATGCGGCATTTTCCGCTGCCGACGCATACCAATGCAAAGGGAGCCGCCATTGCCGCCGCATGCGCAAATGCCCAAGGCATGTTCTATGCGTATGCGGACGAAATCATCCAGGGCGATCTCGATCGCGATACCCTTGTCCGAGTCGCCGCCGAACTTCGCCTCGACCTTGACGCCTTTGTGCCGTGCCTGGAGAGCGAGGAGGCGCGGAACACCGTGCTCCGCGATGTGAAAGACGGCTTTGATCTGGGCGTTCGCGAAACCCCGACGATCTTTTTGAATACCACCATGGTTCAGGGCCTGCCCTCCGCGGAACAGCTGTCGGAGCTTATTGATGGAATGCTGGCAGGCGGGGACGTCAGCGGGCGTGGAGGAGGAAGTGGGGAGTAGGAAGTAGGGTTGCGTAGGACGTAGGTCGTGAGTCGTGAGGTATGGGTCGTGACTCATGCGGTTTGCGGGATGCGAAGAGTACGTGGGACGTAGTTGTGTGGTTGCGTAGGGGGACATAATTCTCTCCGAAACCCGTAACCAATAACTCGTAACCCGTTCCCTTAGTCCTTAGCCCCCACGTTCCCACTCCATGCGCACCACCCTCGCCTTCCTGCCTCGTTTGCGAATTATCGTTCGCTTTGCTTAACTGCCCGCATATGCAGATTTCCATACAGAAAGGCGATATTCTCGACGAGGCATGCGATCTATTGGTCGTGAATTTTTTTCAGGGCATCGAGAAGCCTGGCGGCGCCACCGGAGCCGTAGATACGGCCTTGCAGGGCGACCTGTCCGCTCTTTTGAAACAGGACAGATTTTCCGGCAAACTCGGAGAGAAACTTTGTTTTCCTACGTTTGGCCGTCTGAAGGCGAAAAAGGTTTGCGTGCTCGGATTGGGGAAAAAAGCGGACATGACTGCCGATACCGTGAGGCAGATCGGGGGGCATATCGTGAAAGCAGCCCGCGATGCCAAGGCAAAGCGCGTCATAACCATTCTTCATGGAGCGGGTATGGGAGGCGTGGATGCGGAATTGTCGGCGCAAATGCTCGGAGAGGGCCTTTGGCTCGCGTCATATGAGTTTCATGACCATTTCGGCGCCGAAACGAAAAAAAAGAAATCGTCATTTCCCTCGAACATTCTGATGATGGAGTCCGAGCGGAAGCATATCCGGCCGGCGGAAAAAGGACTCGAGCGCGCCCGCATTCTCGCGGAAGCAACGGTATATGCGCGCGACCTCGTAAATACGTCGCCGCGCCACATGAAGCCATTCAATCTCATGGAGGCGGCAAAGTCCGTTTCGGCTCTTTCCAAGCGCATCCGCTGCACGGTGTACGACAAAGAGCGCATGGAACGCATGGGCATGGGGGCGGCGCTCGCCGTGGCGGAAGGGTCGGTGAATCCACCGCAATGCGTACATCTCGTCTATATCCCGAAACAGCGTTCAAAAAAGAAGATCGCCGTCATCGGCAAAGGCGTAACATTCGACTCGGGCGGATTGTCATTGAAGCCCGCCGATGGCATGACCACCATGAAAATCGATATGGCTGGCGCGGCCTCCGTTATCGGCTTGTTTCGCGCGCTTGCGGAGATCGATGTTCCGGCGGAGATCCATGGCGTCTTTATTGCCGTCGAGAACATGCCGTCCGGCGGATCATACCGTCCGGGAGATGTGGTGACGGCGATGAACGGAATGACCATCGAAATTTTGAACACTGATGCCGAAGGCCGGGTAACCATGGCAGATTCGCTGTCTTTTGCCGCGAAGCGCATTAAACCGGACGAGATCATCGATCTCGCCACGCTCACGGGCGCCGCGGTTGTCGCGCTGGGCGAGGATTATACCGGCATCATGTCGAATAACAGAACGCTGGTCAGGAGCTTGCTCAAAGCCTCGGAGGCGGCGGGGGAGAACATGTGGGAACTCCCGTTGCCGGAACTCTATGAAGAGGCGCTAAAATCGAAAATCGCGGACATGAATAATACAGGCGGGCGCACGGCCGGGTGTATAAAAGGCGGTCTGTTTTTAAAGCGTTTCGTGGACGGCATTCCTTGGGCGCATCTTGATATTGCCGGTCCCTCATACTGTGAAAAAGAAACGCGCTCCGATACCCCGTACGGCGGAACGGGCGTCGGCGTGCGTACGCTCATGGCCTATCTGAAGTCCCTTGCATAGGACATTGTGTGTCCTGTGGAAAGACTTGTGCTATACTCGCCCTATCTTACTCCGCATTATTATGAAAATAAAAGTTTATACAACGCCCACGTGTCCGTACTGCAAGCTCGTGAAAGAGTTTTTGCATGAAAAGAACGCGGAATTCCAGGAAATCGATGTGGCGAATGACGCCTCAGCCGCCAATGAGATGGTCAAACTTTCCGGCCAAATGGGCGTTCCCGTTATCGACATCGACGGAGATGTTATTGTAGGTTGGAACAAGGAGGCGCTGGAGGAAGCCTTGAGTTCGAAGAAAACGAAGGCAAAAGCCAAAGCGTCGTAATCAATGGCGTAGGATCCGGACGGCTCCGGGAAACCGGAGCCTTTTATTGTGTATGTCGCTTTTACGGGGAGGAAGGAGGGTGCGTAGGGCGTAGGTCGGGAGGTATGGGTCGTGAGTCATGGGCCGCGGACATGCGGTATGCGGGATGCGGCGCCATGCGGTATGCGGAAAGTGCGTAACCCGAGACCAATTTCCATTGTTCCTAGACCCGAACCCCAATCATCACGCCTTCCCGAGCGTCTGCTCGCCCGGCTTCCATTCCATGGGGCAAAGTTCTCCGGATTGGAGCGCTTCGAGAACGCGGAGTGTTTCCGCGACGGAGCGGCCCACGGAGCCCGCGCTTACGAGGACATATTTAACGATTCCCTTCGGATCGATAAGGAACAGGCCGCGCTGGGCTTCGCCGTTTTCTTCATTCAATACCTGATAGTCTCGCGCAATCTTCAGGCTCGTATCCGCCAAAACGGGATATTCCACATTCGGGAGATCGCGTTCGAACCATGCTTTATGGCACCATGTTGAATCCGTAGATGCGGCAAGAACTTCGCAATTTATGTTTCGGAAGGTTTCAATGGCATTTGAGAACCCCTTTAACTCTGTGGGGCAAATAAAGGTGAAGTCTCTTGGGTAAAAGAAGAACGCGAGCCACTTTCCCCGATAGTCGGATAGGCTTACGGCTGCATCCGTCTTTCCTTTTTGATATGCCGGAACATGATTGAAGTCCGGCGCTGGTTGGTCGATATGGATCATATTGCAGGAAGTTATTGGTTAGTCGTTTTTGGTCGGTTTTCAGGGTTCCAGAGTTGTAGGGTCCTAGAGTTGCTTTACCCTGAAACCCTAAAACTCTAGAACCCTGAAATGGGTTTTGTAAATGAGATATACGCCTTGCCGTGAGAAGAATGCTTTTACCGTTTCGCCATCTCAAAGAGCTCGTTTGCCTTTTCCCAGTTGAGGTTTTTCCAGAAGGCTTCGATATAAGCTTTGCGGTCGGAGCCGAAGTCGATGAAGTAGGCGTGTTCATAAACATCGAGGACGATTACCGGCATGCATCCCCAAACGCCTCCCTGATTATGCGCATCGCCCGTATATACGCGAAGCGCCTTGTCATGCCTGTCCCAGGCAAGCACGCACCATCCGCGGGCGGCCATGCCGCAGGCGGAAAAATACGCTACGAAGTTTTCAACGGACCCGTATTGCATCGCCAGCGCTTCTACGAGCGGTCCTGTCAAGGCGCCGTTGCCGCCCAGCACGTCAAAATACCATTCATGCAGATACACGCCGTTTACCGCGAACGTTTCGCCGTCTTTGAGCGCGCGGAGTTCGGAATACGTTTGATTCGCGCTTGCTAGATCTCCGCCTCGTTCGAGCGGCTGAAGCTTTTGCGCGATCTCGTCCTTCTTTTTGACATAGCCCGCATAGAGCTTGTCGTGATGGATTTCCATAGCCTTATCGGAAATGCCATGGAGAGATCCGGTAAATGGGAGGGGTTTGGGTTCCATATGATTGAGAAGATCTTTCAGAGTTAATGATTGTCATTGAGATTGAGAGTCTCACGTTTCAGGATTGAAGAGTTTTAGGGTCGGAATAAAGAAACCCCGCAATTTCTACGCCCGGAACTTATAAACGGTTTTTGATGACTACTCGTTCAATATTTTGAGTATTATTGCCAAAAAAGAGCCGGAGAGACAGAATAACAGCGTGTTCTATGTCTGACCAGCCCATGGGAATCCCCAATCCGGCAACCACCGAAGACGTGATTGAAGGACGTCCATGGTGGAAAGTGTGCTGTATCGGATGTCTTTTTATGGCGATCGTGTTTGTGATTGCTATTCTCATCGGGTTTCGCCTGTTTACGGGCTCAACTTCGCCGCAAACCCTCCGGTCACTGCCGGCGTCTTTCCCGCAGGGAGTCGTCCTGTTCCGGCCGGAACAGAATGACGGCATCGTGTATTATCCCGCTTCATCGAAGAACAAAAATTTCGGCATCATCACGCAGTCGGTGAAGCTGTTCGGTTCGGAGGGAGATCAGCTCAGTACATTGCTCGACACAGGGCTGAAGAGCGTGAAAGACACCGATACCGTTACAATTCACTGGTCTAACATGGATGCTCCGGCAGACGAGATCATCCGTTTTTACGCTGGCGCGATGAAACAGGCGGGCGTAGGAGATCCTCAAATGAAACAAACATCGGACGCTACAGTACGGAAAATGGTCGGTCTCACGAGCAGATTGAGCTTGCAGCTGCTGGTCGTTGACCTGCCGGACACGGAGACCGTTGACAGTATTACGTTTGTCGTGGAATATCCGAGTCTCCCGAATGGGCAGTAATATGCAAACCGCACGATATTCTCGACTGGCCATATGTCTTTTTGCCGCGTCCTTCATGGGTGCTGGCTGTCTGCAGCAGACGCCCGCTCCATCGCAACCCGCAGGCGCCTTTTCCAATATGTCGCCGGCAGAGATCACGAAGCGTCTGGTATTCAAAGAGGGTTCGAGTTTCGTTCTTACGCGGACGGCAGTTCGGCGCGGAGATACATATGAGCTCGCGGAACAGCCGGATCAGAGCCTGCGGACCGTCACCATAAAGCATTTCAATGGAGAAACCGCTTCATTCGATTGGAAGCTCGAGGAGCGCATCGAAACGGATGAATCCCGACAGGCGAGGGCGGCGGACGCGGAAGCCGCTCCGGAGCCCGTCTACGAAACCCAGACGACGGAAGGGTCGCTCTCCGATTTGGATTTTACAGAATCGCACGCGCTGTACCTTCCGCTCCGATGGCCGGAAGAAAGAACCGGTGACCGTGAAAGCGCGGTATGGGTTTCGAAGCCTGTATTTGAAGAATTGACGCGCACGCGGAACTCAACCGTCTATCTGAATGTCATTCCGGCTCTGCTTGATGCCGCCCGCGCCGCACCGGGGCTTTCATCGGCTATCGAGCGATTCCGTCAGCAGGAAGGGGCGGTAATAGGACGCATTGATACGGATTTTATGAAGGCCGAGGGGGACCGCATTGAGTGGCCGGTCACGGTGAACGGCGAGCAGGTAAAAGTGGAGGCGTTGCGCGCGAGAAATTGGTTCGGGGAAATTGTCATTCTGAATAATGGCGCCAATCCGCTTGTTCTCAAGCTGACCGTGAATCCTCCCATCGAAGGCGCGGAAGACGCCAGCGCTGATATGAGCCTTTTAAAGGCGATGGTGAATTTTGAAATTCCATCGATCCAGCTTTAGAGAGCATCGTGTATGAAAAAGCGGTTCCGCGAATAGCAGAACCGCTTTTGTGAGTTGGTGCCTGTCGGCGCTATTTCAGCGCGCGGTCGAGCGGAAGCTGGTGTGTGAGCGGTCCGGCGTGGGCCGGCGGCGCTGCCGCGAGAGCTTCGAGCTCCTCGGTTGTCGGCGGAGCGCCCGGCTCTCGGACCAGGCCGGGCATGTGAATGTTCCCGAGGACGGATCGATTCGATGGAGGCGGTCCCTCGCTGTCGATGTGCGCTTGCAGCTCGATGTCGTGCCTCACCGGCCGGCTTGGCCTTTCGGAATTGCGTGAACGGTGCAGATCCGCGGTCTTTCCGATTTTCATAGTCCCTCTTTTTCCGTGGCAGATGATCGCGTATGCAAGAAAAAAGTACAAGTGAAGCGAGAATATGCTATTTTTTGGCGGATGTCAATGCAGGGGAGGGGGTGAGAGTAGGGAGTGGAGAGTAGGTGTAGGGCGCGGCATGCCGCGCCCTGTAGGACGTCGTTGCGTAGGGCGTGGTTGCGTTGGGGGACCATAATTCTCCCCGAATCCTTTGCCCTACCTTTTATCCTCCAGACTTTTTTCATCAATGAAGCTGTCTCGCAGCTTCGCCCACGAGGGGAAACACCGGCGAAAATAGAATTCATCGCGCAGAATGCGGAGATCGGATAATTCGCGGAGGGCTCGTTTCCGAATACCTTCATACGGGCTCTGCGATGTATACAGGGCGGATGCAAACCAAGATTCGACCAAAACCGTTTCATCTTCCAAATCTTTCCCGTATCTATTCCTGCGGAGGGATTCAATGATGTTCCGGATATCGGCAATCCGTTCCTTTAGGTCATGTACGGCATCTGCGTCATAGCGCGCTATCTCTTGTTGTTTCCGGAGGACCTCGGCGAGCAGGCGCTGTGCGATGCTCTCTGCGCGTTTCGGCGAATCATTGGTATTTATCTGCCGTGAATCCGTCCACAGAAGACGGCGTATATGAAGCAATTGTTCCTCATCGCGTTTTTCGCGCGCGGTTTCCAGGTCTTGCGTGAGGACGGGTTCTACATTTGCCGGCTTGCAGTCGTGGATGGTGGGACATAGGCGCTCAAGACCTCGCCGGACCAGGTGTTCGCGAACATCCACGAGCGTTGGCTGTTCCTCGAGCCGTTCGGATTGCCGTGATCGTTCCACATCGCGCTTGCGATGCGCCTCTTTTGCGAATGAAACTTCCTGGGGCGTACGCGGCCCTTCCATGCGCATGGAGAAAGGTGAGGAGTGTCGGGGCATTGGGCTTACTGGAAGCGCTGCGGCCAATTTTTATCTACTTTGACGTTCAGATCCAAGTATACCTTGTTGCCGGTTACGGTCTCGAGTTCCTTTCTTGCCGCGGTTCCGATTTCTTTGAGCTTGCTCCCGCCTTTTCCGATGATCATACCCTTGTGATTTTCATGCGTCGTATAGATCGTCGCTTGGACGTATTCGCTGCCGTCTTCCCGGTCTTCAATGTCGTGCACTTCCACATGCACGGCATATGGGAGCTCCTGCCCAAGGTATTGGAATGCTTTTTCGCGTATCAATTCTTCCAGCCATTCTTTCCGTCCCATGTCCGTGAATTGCTGTTCCGGATAAAACGGTTCACCGACCGGGAGAATCTCGAATAATTTATTCACGATGAGATTCAAATTCGCGTGGGTTTTTGCGGAGATTTCCACGGAGCCGATCTGACCCACGTCAATGGCTCGGGCGTCTTCGAGATAGGGTTTCTTCCGCGCGGGAATGTCTTTTTTATTTACGGCAAGAATAATGGGCGTTCGGGAATTTTTCAGAAGATTTTGGATGTACTTTTCCTCATTCCCCGGTTCGCGCGTCGGGTCAACCACATATACGATCGCATCAATGCCTTCCAGATTTTCTTTGACCATTTCATTCAGTCGTTTCGACACAGGGTCCTTCTTTCCCAGGAACACCCCTGGCGTATCCACGAACACGATTTGTCCGCGTGGGTCATGAAGAACCCCCCGAACGGGATGACGCGTGGTTTGGGGTTTTTCGCTCATAATGGCGACCTTGGTCCCCACGAGCGCGTTCAAAAGCGTAGATTTTCCCACATTCGAACGCCCGGCGAGCATGACGAATCCTGATTTCATGAGGTTGGTGGTTAATCATTCATGGATAGTGAACACGCTATCAGTTTTTAGGTTTCGATTCTACTGGTCAGTTTTGCCACCACCTCCACATGCGGGGTGTGGGGAAAAAGGTCGAGGGCTTTCACATCGTCCACGCGATACGCCCGTTTGAGCTCCTTCAGTTCTTCCGTGAGCCTGTGATAGTTGCATGAGACATAGATAAGCGCGGGGTATTTCTTGTCGACGAGTGTTTGAATGACTTTAGGATGGAGCCCGGCGCGCGGCGGGTCCACAATCACCGTGTCCGCATCGATGTCTTCCCAGGCCAAATTCTCGGATTTTTCTGCAAAGAATTCGCATCTGTCTCCAACACCATTCTGTTTCGCATTGTCCGTTGCGAGTTCAATGGATGCTTCATCAATCTCGAATCCCTTCACGACGAGTTCCGGATCGCGCCGAGCGAAATTCACGGCAAAAAAACCGAGGCCGCAGTAGAGGTCAAGGAGGCGGCATGCGGTATACGGATGACGGTTTGCGTGCGCGGGCACGTTATCCCAA
This sequence comes from Candidatus Uhrbacteria bacterium, assembly GCA_003576745.1. GTDB lineage: Bacteria > Patescibacteriota > Patescibacteriia > 2-12-FULL-60-25 > 2-12-FULL-60-25 > 2-12-FULL-60-25. The sequence continues at coordinate 316,281 of QEVR01000001.1, forward strand.
ACAATATCTTGAAGCTTCGCAGCCATGGCGGTGTTTGTCTGAAAAAAACTATTTACATGGATGGCATACATGGTGCCATTGACTTCCTCTTCAAATATCGCATCGCCTTTGAGCGGTACTTGGACGACCCCATAGGAAATATCCGTCATTTTGGAATTCTCCGAAAGAAGAATGTCCGTCGCAAAACCGTCCAGCTTCTCTTTGAGAACTTCGCGCATACCGTCCGAGATGCGATTCAGATCCTTTACGACGAGCGCAATGAGGCGCTGACCCGTATGTTTTCCTTCACGAATAACCGCATATCGGACATCCCCACGGTGGTGTTTCGCATCCCACGGTTCGAGGATGGGATGCTCTTTCATAAATGCGCGGAAGACATCGAGAATCGCGGGAACATCCGGAGACAGCAGAATATCCTTGCGGACGTCGATATATTTGTTCCATGCGCCGTAGGCTTTGAGCCCGATTTCTCCTTTATGGCCGAACACATAGTCCATGCGATTACGGTAAAAAAAATGGCCATGGTCCGCTGGCCGTGGGTCGTCGGGGATGACGGCGTCGATACGCTCATCGTGGCCCGCCTCTTCAAAAGCGCGGTTGATCATGTCGCGTTTAAAGCGCAGCTGGGCGTCGTAATCAATATGCAGCCACATGGCGCCGGAAAAATCTTTGAAGACGGGGTCGGGGAGGGGAATGCGATCCGGACCCGGCGACAGAATCTGTTCCAGACGCCCGAAATATCGTCCTTGTTCGCGCTTGATATGCGTTGCTTCGACCTCGTCACCGACGGTTGTAAAAGGAACGGCCATGGGTTTTTTTCTTCCATCGGGCAGAGAAATGTCGAAAATGCCCCGTCCTTTTTTATCGAAGCGGTCAATGACTCCTCGCACGATTTCTCCGTATTTCATGAGCGGCCACCATACAGGAAATCGCTTATGTCGTCTATTGTTGACATATGAACGGGAATGGAGACTTTTCAGCGCCTGCTTTTCGTTTCCATTGATCTTCTATAGGATGACCGCCATGAAGCCCCGTATCGATGTCGTTGCCGTGAATATTCGTTCAGCATATAACGTCGGCGCATTATTTCGTTCCGCGGACGCTCTTGGCGTTCAAAAGCTCTGGTTAGCCGGTTATACGGCAGGACCGGATCACCCGGAAGTAAAAAAGACCGCCCTCGGCGCTGAACAAATCGTGGAGTGGGAGAACATCGCGGATCCCATTGAATGCCTGGAACGATTGCGGAGCGACGGATTAAGGATATGCGGTCTGGAAAGAGCGGAAGGGGCATTGATGCTCCATGAATACAAACCGTCCTATCCCACTGCTATCGTTCTCGGGAATGAAGTCGAAGGATTGAGTGACATGGTGCTGAAACAATGCGATGATATTGTGCAGATACGGCAGTACGGCACAAAGGAATCATTGAATGTCATGGTCGCAGCGGGGATTGCGATGTGGAGATTCAGGGAGACAGGAAGTGGGGAGGAGGGTGCGTAGGGCGTGGTTGCGTAGGACGTAGGGGGTAGGGCGTGGGTCGTGAGTTATGAGACGTGAGCCATGCGGGAAGTTGTGTAGTTGCGTAGGGGGGAAGAGGACGTAGTTGCGTAGGACGTGGTTGCGTAGGGGGAGCATAATTCTCCCCGAACCCCGTCCTGCACAGAATATCTTCATGAAACTTTCAATCATCATTCCTGCGAAGAATGAAGAAAAAAGCCTTCCGGCGCTTTTTGATTCCTTGGATGCCCAAACCTTTCAGGATTTCGAGACGATTGTTGCGGATGCCGCGTCAACGGACGGAACGCGAGAAATCGCCAAAAGGCGAAGCGCATTCATTGTGCCGGGTGGTTTGCCGGGAGCAGGACGTAATGCAGGCGCAGAACATGCTCACGGGGAGCTTCTTTTGTTTCTTGATGCGGATGTTGTCCTGCCGTCAAATAATTTTCTCGAATGCGCCATCGAAGAGTTTCAGGAGACGCAGGCAGATGTCGCGACCGCAGATATCGCGCCCATGTCGGATCGCATGACGGATAAATTCTTTTTCCGCATCTATAACGGATACGTGCATTTGACGGAGCGCATCCGTCCGCATGCTCCGGGGTTTTGTATCTTTGTAAAAAAAAGGGTCCATGACGCTGTTCGCGGATTCGATGAGGGCGTGGTATTCGCGGAGGATCATGAATACGTTCAACGCATCGTAAAACATCGGTATGTCTTCCGTATTCTCCGCCGCGTTCCGCCCATCCAAACCTCGGTTCGCCGTTTCGACAAAGACGGACGCTGGGCCATCGGATTCAAATTCGTCTGGGCGGAATTGCGTATGATATTCAAAGGACCATTCAGGAACAGATCGCCGTTCCGGTATCATATGGGAGGAGAGGGTGGTACGGGGGCAGGAGGGTAAGGTATTGGGCGATGATCACATCATGAATATTCTTCGCAAGAAGATCCTTATCGCAACTTTGTCTGAGCTGCCGGAAGGCGCTTCGAAATCTTTTGCCTTTGGCGGATCTGCGGGAATCGCTTACAATCATCGCGGCAAGATCGTAGCTTTTCTGAACCGCTGTACGCACATGGGAGGAGCAGTGGAGTTGAAGCATGAGGTAGGAAACGGTGAACTGGGAGGAAGGAGTCGCGTCCTTTCATGCCGGTGGCATGGAGCGGAATTCGATGCCGAAAGCGGCCAACGTCTGTGCGGGGAAGCGCCGGAAGGAAGCGCGCTCAAGCCTATCGAGATCGAGCAGGACGGGGAGCGGTTATTTGCCATTTTGGAAATTGTGGATGAATTCGGGTAGAGCGGGATGCGAAGAGTACGTAGGACGTCGTTGCGTGGTTTCGTAGGTCATGCGCCATGCGCCGTGAGCCATGCGCCCCGTAACCCGAACCCGTTCCCTTTACCCTGTGCCCTTAGCCCTTTTACACTTCCTAATTGCTCATTGCTAATAGCTAACTGCTCCCACTTACAATTTTTCCCATAACCCATAACCTGTTTCCCTTAGTCCTTTGCCCTCTTTTCCCAGTTCCCAATTCCCAATTACCAATAGCTCCATCTACAATCTCCCCGTAACCCACGATTCATAACCAATCAATGCTGAATCTTTTCCGTCGTCTCTGGAACGGCGAAACCGAAAGTGTAACGACGGCGGCCTTCATTGTAGGGGCCGCTTCATTGGCATCCAGACTGGTCGGCGTATTCAGGGATCGCGTTCTTGCGTCGACATTCGGCGCGGGGGATACGCTGGACGCCTATTATGCGGCATTCCGCATCCCGGATTTTTTATACAATCTTGTGATTCTCGGCGCATTGTCCGCGGCATTCATCCCCGTCTTTACGGAATATCTCGAAAATGACAAGCGGGAAGCCTGGCGCCTTGCGGAACGAGTGCTGTCGGTAGTCGGAGCCGCCATGCTTGTGCTCTGCGCCGTATTGTTCGTCGCGGCGCCGTGGCTTGTTCCTCCCACCGTTCCTGGTTTTCTGGGAGACAAATTAGCTCTGACGGTTTCACTGTCTCGCATCATGCTGTTGTCCACCTTTTTTCTGGCGCTGTCGGCGGTGATGGGCGGCATCCTTCAGGCGACACGGCGTTTCGTGGCGTTTTCGCTCGCACCCGTGTTTTACAATCTCGGCATCATCGTCGGCGTCATTTTTTTCGTTCCGAATTTTGGACCGATCGGCCTTGGCTGGGGCGTGGTACTCGGCGCGGCGCTTCACCTGTTCACGCAGGTATCCGTAGCGTACCGACTGGGGTTGGAGCGTTTGCCTGTGCCTTCATTCCACCATGAAGGCGTGCGCCGTATTCTCCGGCTCATGGCGCCGCGTACTATCGGGCTCGCCATGATGCAGATTAATCTTGTCGTGCTCGTCGGGCTTGCGTCCACACTCGCCGTCGGGTCCGTCGCTGTGTTGAACCTCGCCATGAATCTGCAATACGTGCCGGTCGGCATTTTCGGCATTTCTTTCGCGGTTGCAGCCTTTCCTGCATTGTCGCGTGCGGCGAGCGCGCAAAACAAAGAAGCGTTTCGCCATGCGCTGAACGGGACGGCAAGAAAGATCATCTTCCTTCTTCTGCCGTCCATGGCGCTCATGCTCATTCTTCGCGCGCAGGTTGTGCGTCTTGTGCTCGGGCAGGGACAATTCGACTGGAATGACACCATCCGCACGGCCGATGCGCTGGCAATTTTTTCCTTCTCTCTCCTATCACAAGCGCTCGTGCCGCTTTTTTCTCGTTCATTCTTCGCTCTGCAGAATACGGTGACCCCGCTATGGATCGGCGCCGTGTCCGAAGGAACGAATATCGCGCTGGCCCTTTTGTTCCGCGAGCCGCTCGGTCTGAATGGTCTTGTGCTCGCTTTTACCATCGCTTCATGGATCAGCATCGCGCTCTTGTGGTGGCGGCTGCGCGCCTCGCAAGGACGCCTGGGAACGGCCGGCGTCTGGATATCCTTCAGAACGACCCTTGTGGCAACGGTCGTTCTTTGCGCCTTCGCTGTTCCGGTCAGAATTCTTGTCGGCAGTATTTGGCCGCTCCGGACATTCTGGCAAGTCGCGCTTCAAGCAGGCGCTGCCGCGGCAGCCGGACTTTTGGGTTTTTGGGTGACATCATGGCTCCTGCAGAGCAGGGAACTGTCTGAATTGCGGGAAGCATTCATCCGAAAGCTTTGGAAAAGGGGAGAGGTGCTCGAGGGTGCCGATGCCGCGCAGGGACATTGACGGGAACGGGTTATGTATAAGACTGTAGCTAGATTTTGGCTATTCGCTATTAGCAATGGGCCGTTCAAGAGTTCCAGAGTTTTGGGGTTCTGGGGTTGGGAAAGAGTTTCGTGTCTTTAATAAACAACACATTGCCTACGAACCTACGATCTTACGGACCTACGGACTTACAGACACAAGGGCAAAGGGTTCGGGGAGAATTATGCTCTCCCTACGCAACCACGTCCTACAGGGCGCGGCATGCCGCGCCTATATCCTACTCCCTACTTCCCACTTCCTTCCTCCCTGTCTCGCGCATCCCGTACCAGATCCTCGAATCTTGATATTTCGTGAAATTCGGCGTACGCTCGCGCAACCCTCCGACAATCACCATGGAACAATCGCGGATAAGGAATTTTTGCATTATTGCGCATATCGATCACGGGAAGTCCACGCTTGCCGATCGTTTGCTTGAGATCACAGGGACCGTTGAAAAACGGAAACTCAAAACTCAGATGCTTGATACCATGGAACTCGAGCAGGAGCGCGGCATCACCATTAAACTCCAGCCAGCGCGAATGAGCTATCGCGCCGTGGACGGGCAGGAATACCAGCTGAATCTTATCGATACGCCCGGGCATGTGGATTTTACATACGAAGTGTCGCGATCGCTCGCGGCCGTGGAAGGCGCCATCCTCCTCGTTGATGCCACGCAGGGGGTACAGGCGCAGACCATCGCGAATTTATATCTCGCGATCGATCAAGGTCTGGAAATTATTCCCGTCCTGAACAAGATCGATTTGCCGAATGCGGACATCCCGCGCCGCGCCGAAGAGCTGAAACATCTGATCGGCTGTAAACGAGAAGATATCCTTGCCGTTTCCGGAAAAACTGGGGAAGGCGTGAGCGAGGTGCTCGGTGCCGTGGTCAAACGCATTTCCCCTCCCCAAGGGCATGCGGCCGATGCGCCGAGAGCGCTTATTTTCGATTCCAAATACGATGATTACCGCGGCGTCATCGCGTATGTGCGCATGGTGGACGGAAGGTTTTCGAAAAATGACGCTATTCGTTTTATAGCGACGCATGAATACGGGCATGCATTGGAAGTCGGGTATTTGAATCCCGCCTATCAGGAAACGCCGGCGCTTTCCACGGGTGAAATCGGTTATATCGTTACCGGGCTCAAGGAAATCGCCGGCGTCCGCGTTGGCGACACGGTCGCGCTCAAAGCCAAGCAGGAAGCGACGAATCCGCTTCCGGGCTACAAGGTGGTGAAGCCAATGGTATATGCGGGAATTTTTCCAAAGGAAGGCGATGAGTACAACCGTTTGCGCGATGCCATGGAAAAAGTTGCATTGAACGACGCGGCGCTTACGTATGAGCCGGAACAGTCCACGGCGCTCGGATTCGGATTTCGTTGCGGCCTTTTGGGCATGCTGCATCTGGAGATTTTGCAGGAGCGCCTGAAACGCGAACATGGGCAGGAGATTATCGTTACGACTCCGTCGGTCGCGTATGAAGTGGTGATGCGGAGCGGCGAAAAAAAGACGATCACATCGCCGCTCGACTTTCCTGATCCGTCATTTATCAATGAAACGTTAGAACCGTGGGTGAAAGCCGATATTGTGACGCCAGCGAATTATTTCGGGAACGTCATGTCTCTCGTGACGGAACGGCGCGGCATATTTCTTACCACGGAATATCTGGAAGAATCGCGGGCGATTCTTCATTATGAAATGCCCTTGTCGTCCGTAATTGTGGATTTTTACGATCGGTTGAAAAGCGCCACGCAGGGCTATGCCTCCTTGAACTACGAATTTCTGGAATACCGGCCCGCGACGATTGTCCGTCTGGATATTCTGGTCGCGGAGGATGCCGTTCCTTCGCTCGCGACCCTCATCCACAAAGATGAAGCGCAAAGCCGCGGACGCGACGTCGTGGAAACGCTCAAAGAAACCCTTCCTCGGCAGAATTTCGTCATTAAATTGCAGGCGGCCATCGGCGGAACCATCGTTGCCTCGGAGCGGATTTCCGCGTATCGTAAGGACGTTACCGGGTATCTCTACGGCGGCGACGTGACGAGAAAAATGAAGTTGCTCGAAAAGCAGAAGAAGGGGAAAGCGAAAATGATGGCGATGGGGAAGGGGAAAGTGGATATCCCGGCAGATGCATTCATTAAAGTGTTACGTCGAAGATCATAATGTATGGAAAAGCAAAAACGTGAAAAATTGTTTAAATCCTTTTGGAAGTACACGGTCATTTTTATGATCGTGGCCATGGTTCTTACGCTCATTCTTCCGTTCGTGCAGTATTAGTTGGCTTTTAGCTGTTGGCAATTAGCAATTGGGAAAAGAGGGCAAAGAGCAAAGGGAAGAGGGAATGGGTCTCGGGTTATACGGAGATCGGGTTACGGGTTATTGGTTATGCGGTTCGGGTTAGGGGCGCATCCCGCAACCCTACTTCCTGCCCCTACCCCTTGTGATGCATTGATGCCATAGTTTTTTTCATGCCAAAAAAGTGGAATATCCTTCCGCCGTGTCCCGAGGATTTTTCCCGTTCTCTTTTACATCTGCCGCCGATATTCCCGCAGCTTTTGTGGCATCGCGGCATACGCAATGCGGATGACATACGTTTGTTTTTTGAGCCCGAATACGAACGCGATGTCCATGATCCGTTTTTGTTCCGCGATATGCGCAAGGCCGTGGCGCGGGTATTCCAGGCCCTGGAGCAGAGCGAACGCATTGTGGTGTTCGGCGATTATGATGCGGACGGGCTTACGGGGTCCACCGTGCTTTTGGAAACGCTTTCGGAGATAGGAAACAAGGTCGCGCCGAACAATGTTCATATTGCCTCGTATATTCCCCATCGCGATAAAGAGGGCTATGGATTGCAGATGGAGAATACGAAAATCCTTATCAAGGAAGGCGCGCGCGTTATTATTACCGTAGATTGCGGCATTGCATGCGTGAATGAGATTGCGCGGGCGCGGGAGGCGGGCGTCGACGTGATTGTCGTCGATCACCATCAATTCGGCGATGTGCTGCCAGACGCCATTCTTATCCATCCCGGCCTTCCCGGTGAAACGTATCCGTTTTCTTCGCTTGCCGCCGTCGGCGTGGCATGGAAATTCGCCAGTGCCCTTATTCGGGAAGCGGAAGATCGAGGCATTGACCTTCCGCCGGGATATGCAAAGTGGCTTCTGGATCTCGTGTCCATCGCGACCGTGACGGATATGGTTCCGCTCGTGGGCGAAAATCGTGTGCTGGAGAAGTACGGGCTTACGGTGTTGAACAAAACGCGGCGTCCCGGCCTGCGCGCGCTCATGGAACGCGGCGCGCTTCAGCTCGGGGCGGTCGGCGTCCGCGACATTGGATTCGTCATCGGTCCGCGTTTAAACGCGGCGAGCCGCATGGACCATGCGCTCCTCGCGCTCCATCTTCTTCGCGCATCCACGGCGGAAGACGCCGCCGCCCGCGCCACAGACATTGAAATGCTGAATCGCGCGCGGCAAGAGCTCATGGCGCGCATGATGGAAGAAGCGGACGCCATGCTCGCCTCCATGCCGGAACATGCGAATATCCATGTGTTCCATCAGCCGCATTGGTCCCCGGCGCTGGTGGGACTTGTTGCCGGACGCATGAGCGATCGGTTCGGCATGCCGGTTGTCGCCGTGGGGAAACACGGTCGTCAATGGATCGGATCTGGCCGATCATTATCGTTCTATAATATTACGGAAGCGGTGAAGCGCGCCGGCGAAGGGCTGCTCACGCGTTCGGGCGGCCATGTGCAGGCCTGCGGATTCGCCTTGGAGCGTGACGAGGATGTCCCGACATTCGCAGAGCGTCTGCGTCAGGATGCGAAGGCGAATATATCCTCAAAGGATATCGGTCCATGTATCGATATCCACGCGGAACTTCCCTTATCCATGGCAAGTCTGGAGCTTTCATCGGCATTGCGGCAATTCGAGCCTTTTGGCGTAGGAAATCCGGAGCCGGTGTTTTATGCAAAAAATATCGAGATTCTCGCGGCGGATACCGTAGGTCAAAACAACAAGCATTTGCGAATCATCGGGAGCGACGGAACTCATGCACAAAAGTGCATTGCCTTCGGGTTTGGCGCTCGTGCGGATGAAGCAAGACCGGGCATGCATATTGACGTCGCGTATACGCTTGGCGTCAATGAATGGAATGGGAGACAGGAGGCGCAATGCAAGGTTGTTGATTTTCGGGAAGCCGCCCTCCCTGGTTCGACGCAACAGACTTCGGAAAAAGACACATCGACGGAAGAGCGCTTGGCGAAAGCCGGACTTATTTGAAGGTGCATGCAGGTATTCGTGCGGTATACTCTTCGTCTGGAGGTTGGGAGTAGGGAGTGGTTGCGTAGGGGGGAAGAGTACATAGTTGCGTAGAGTGGGACATCATTCTCCCCGAATCCCGTTCCCTTTGCCCTTTTGCTAATTGCCAAAAGCTAATCCATAAATCCGAAATTCGAAACGTTACGTTATGCGCATGCGTCAATTGAATCTTCGAATCTATACCGATGGCGGCGCCCGTGGAAATCCCGGTCCTGCCGGTATTGGCGCGGCTATTCTCGATGCGGATACGGGAGAAACATTAAAGGAAATAAGCGAATACATCGGCGAGACCACGAACAATCAAGCAGAGTATCGCGCCGTTATTGCGGCGCTTACCGCTGCTTTGGATTTTCGTCCTGATGCGATTATGGTTGTCGCCGATAGCGAACTGCTCGTGAAACAGCTCACGGGTTCCTATCGCGTAAAAAATCCCGGACTCGCAGAGCGGTTCTTGGAAGTGAGAAATCTCGAAACGCGGCTCGGCATTCCCGTTCGCTACCGCCACGTCCGGCGCGAGCAGAACAAACGGGCAGATACCCTCGCGAACGAGGCGATGGATCGGGGGAGGAAGTAGGACGTCGTTGCGTGGTTGCGTAGGGGAGCATAATTTTTCCCGTTCCCTTTGCCTTCAGCTCTTTTGCTAATTGCTAACAGCTCCCACCTACGATCTTCCCCATAACCCGTAACTCTCTTCCTTCGTGCTATACTATTCCAGAATGAAACGACGCAGGGTTGGGCGAAGAAAGCCGTCCCATGTCATCCCGACGCCGAACGGGAGATGGAACCGTGCGCACTATCAACTGATGGGCCTTTTTGGTGTTGCGGCGTTTGGTCTCCTCGTACTGAACATTGCACTTATCGCAACGGACATCCCTCCGGCGCAGGCCACTGCCTCCGAAAATGTGGAAGGATGGGCTTGGAGTTCAACAGGAGGCTGGCTTTCCATGAATAATACGAATGCCGGCGCCGGCGGAGGGAGCTATGGCGTACATATCGATCCCGTCACGAAGATGATGACGGGGTATGCCTGGTCGGATAATCAGGGATGGGTGTGTTTTGGATCCAGCTGCGCAGGAACCACGCCTGCCGGCGGCGCATACAGCGCATCTGTTGACGGTTCCAATCGCGTACGTGGCTGGGCGCAGTTTTTGAATCTTGGGTCTCCTGACGGCGCAATCTCCCTGAACTGTCTTGATACGGGGGGCGGCGGAAGCTGCGGCACGAGCTCCTACGGACCGACGATCAATTTCGCCTCCAACCCGGCAACCTTCAGCGGGTTTGCTTGGCACGGCGCCACGGGCTCGGGCATCGGCTGGGGCTGGATCGATTTTTCGTTCGTGACCATGAACAGCCAGTCGGAAGGGACCACCATCCCGAGCTGCCATGACGGCATCGACAATGACTTGGACGGCGCCATCGACTGCGCGGACAATGCCTGTTATCAGAATGAAGCCCTGTTGTGCCCGGCGTTTGAAACCAATTGCGGGCTCATCGGTCATTCGAACTGTTGCAGCGATGGCGATGACGATGATAATGACGGCGCCATCGACTGCGCGGACACAGATTGTTCCAGCCAGCCCGTGTGCATGCCGGAGAATTGCACGGATGGCATCGATAACAATCTGGACGGCAATATCGACTGCGCGGATCCGCAGTGTACGTTTGCCCCAGCCTGCACGCCGGAAATCTGCGACAATTCTTTTGACGATGATGGGGACGGCGCCCTGGATTGTGACGATTCGGATTGTTTTGGCGCGCCGGCCTGCACGCCCGCATGGCTGCAGTCACAGTACGGCAATGTGTATTCCCAGCTCGGCGTGGAGGGGAATGCGCCTCCGGCGGGGACATCCTTCGCGACATACTGCATTACATCCGGCGGCCTCATTCATCCCGACTTTTCCAGCGCAACGCTCTGCAAGGAAGAATCGGTTTCGCAGATCCTCGATTTGCCGACCGGCGGATCCGGGTATGTCTCGAATCTCGGACGGCTTGATGTGGACGGCATATTGAGCGGGAGATACGGCCCCGTGGTCCTCATCGCCAATGACTCGGGGATTACGAATCCCATGAACGGACGCATTTATCTATATGACGGGGATACGCAGGGCTGTTCCGCGCCGTTCCAGCTCGGAGCGAAGATTTTTCAGAATGCGAGCGGTCCGAATGCGCGGGGGAATGGCCTCTTAGTGGTCAAAGGGTGTAATCTGCAGATTACCGGGGACTTGTCGTATCAGCCCACCGGCGTTTCGCAATATCTTCGCAACCTCGCATCCTTCGGCATGCTGGTGCTTGCCAAGTATTCGGGCGGGAGCCCGGTTTCGGGAACCGGCGAGGTGCTTATTTCGCCCGGCGTCGGACAGGTAGTGGGGACGATCTATGCCGAGCGTTCCATCCGCACGGGCAGCACCGGCAGTCCGGCGACGGATATCCAGCTCAAGGTATATGGCGCTCTCGTGAGTCGGGAAATCCGTCTTGAGCGGCAGTACAGCGATCCAACACAGGCCGCGGAGGATGTTATTTTCGACGGCCGCGCGGTGGTGAATCCTCCGCCGGGATTTCAGGATATCAGCAAATCCCTGCCGTCATTATCCGATACCTTTTAGTATATGGGACTCTTCTCATCAAAAAAATCGCAACAAAGCTACCTTGGCCTGGATTTGGGTATGAGCGGCATCAAGCTCGTGGAATTATTGAATGAAAAAGGCCGGGCTCGTCTTGTGACATACGCGTATGCGGATTATCCGGACATGAAGACGGAAATGAATTATACGGAGAAACGCCAGGAAACCGGCGAACTTATTAAGCGCATGGTCGCGCAGGCGAAAACCACCACGAAGCGCGTGATCGCGGCACTGCCTATTTCATCGGTTTTTTCGTCCATCATCAGCGTACCGGCCGAGAACGACAAGGAATTGAAAGACGCCGTGGAATGGCAGGCGAAAAAGCTTATTCCCATGCCTCTCGAAGAAATTTCCCTCGATTCAAAAACGCTCGACTCGGAAAGCGAGCCGGGAGAAAAGGGAAAAAAGGAAAAAGTCACGCGCGTGCTTCTTACCGGCGCGCCGAAAGGCCTCGTGAAGCGCTATGTGGAAATTCTGACGACAGCGGGACTTGAACCGCTCGCGCTCGAAACCGAAGCCTTTGCCCAAATCCGTTCGCTGGTGGGACGCGATCGTTCCACGGTCATGGTTATCGATATCGGCGCATTCCGGACGAATTTGACCGTGGTTGAGCGGGGGATTCCCTTTTTGAGCAGGAGCATTGCCACGGGCGGGAGCGCCATTACCACGACCATTTCGAAGACAATCGGCATTCCGTTCGAACAGGCGGAGACCATGAAACGAGATATCAAGGCCATGCAGGCATTTGCGCCGACAGGTGACCTCTCGCCCATTCTCGAGACATTGCTCAAACCCGTCATAGACGAGATTAAATACTCCTTCAATCTTTATCAGGGACAACGTGGAAATGGCGGGGCTCCCAAACGCATCGATAAAATCATCGTCACGGGCGGTACATCGTTATTGCCGAGGCTTCCGGAATTCCTGACCGACCTCATGAATGTTAATGCATATCGCGGCGATCCATGGGCGCGCGTTGTGTATCCGGAAGATTTGCGTCCCGTCCTGGATGAAATCGGTTCGCGCATGGCTGTTGCCGTGGGATGCGCCATGAGGGACATCGAATAGGGCGTCGTGCGCCGTTCATCGTACGCATTTCTGCGCGCGATGCCCAGCGCACGGCGACCCTATGACGGATATCTCTCTCCTGCCCGAGAACATGCGCGGCAGGGAACAGGAAGAGCGAGCGTCGAGGCCGAAACCGGAAGAAACGGTTTCGGAAGGATTAAAAATGCATGTTCCGTCGGAAGAACCCGCCGAGGACATCGAAATTATCGAAGTCGACGAAAGCGAATTGGCATCCGTGCTGGCGGATGAACCATTCATGACGCGTCTTACATACCAGATCTCGCTCGGCATCGATAAGGTGAAAGAGACGCTGTTCGCAAAAAAAGCGGCTGCACCGCCTCCAAAACTTCCCCCGCAATTTTTTACGCCGCCGAAGGCAGGCCTGGTCACCAAACCGGGCGCGCCTAAAGAAGCCGCCGGAGCGCCGGCAAAACCGTCGCGACCGGGCGTGCGCATTACACCGTCGGCAACGGCGCCAAAGCGCGTTCGTGTTATCCGTCGCGTACGGAAGCCTGTGCGCGTGAGCCTCATCTCCGCCAGGGAATTGGCCGTACTTACGGTAAACATCCCCAAGCGGAAGTGGACGCTTCTGGTGGTCGGCGTCATGTTCGCGGCAATTCTGGGCGGCGGATTTTTCTTTCTCCGGGACCGCGTGCGCGTTTCCGAATCTCGGCTCGCAGAGATCCGGAAGGATATCGATCAGACCCGCGCCGCGAGCAGGGAGAAGCTTGCCATATGGAGCCAGTACGAGGATTTGCAGCAGAGGCTTACCATGCTCGGCGACGTACTGAATAATCACATCGTCATCAGCCGTGTATTCGATTTTCTCGAAATGAGAACATTGCCCGACGTTTCCTATCGGTCGGCGACCTTTTCGCAGGACGGAAGGCTTATCTTGGACGTCATCGCAGGCAGTTACGATGCCGCCGCGCGACAGCTGGTGGCATTTGAAAGCAGTCAGATGGTGCAGAGCGTTGACGCAACGCAGTTCACCGCGCAGGAAAGCGGTGAGGATGGTTCCATGCAGGTGACATTCCAGTTGCTCGTGGGTTTGAACCCCGCCGGATTGAGAGGCCCGCTTCTGGCGCGGGATCGTGATCGCTCTATGACTCTCACGACTTCAGGCATTACTACCGCTCCCTAGTGAACGCGCGCTATGCCCGACTTTTTGCACGAGGATCAAAACGCCATTGTCCCGCCCTCACCCGCGGGTGCTTCGGGCAAACGCGGCCGCCGTCGTTTCGAGGGCGCATCGCCGCAAGCGGAAGCGAAAAACGAACAGGAACCGGAAGACAAGAAAGAGCCGTCGGTATTGTTCACGCAATACTACGGTTCCGTATTTCTGCTCGTCACTGCGGCATTTCTGGGGAGCGGGTATCTTCTTCTCTATCCGCTTGTCCGTTCATTTAAAATGCTGGATCGCGATATCCGCAATCAGAACGAGGTGCTTCAGGACGAGCGGGCGTATTTGAACAGTCTGGACCAATCCATTGCGGCCGCGCAAGCGATTCCCGAGGAGACTATTGATCGCGTGAATGAGGCGTTGCCGCGAACCATCGGCATCCCGAAACTGCTTCAAAATATGTCCCTTATCGCGGATGAAAACGGCGTAAAGCTGAACAGCGTCCAGTTCAACGCCGTTCCGCCGGAGGAGGCGGCTTCCCAGCGTGGACGCACCATACGCATGAGGCCTCTTGATTTGAACATTACGCTGTTTTCGCCCGGCTACCGGCAGACGCGCGCATTTCTGGAGGACCTGGAAACCAATCTTCGCGTTATGGACGTAAAGAATATTGCAGTGAACGCGAATGAACAGACGGGCGAATTGTCCTACGCGATTCTGCTCACGGCGTATTCCATTGAGCCGGCGCCGACCTCTGCTCCGACTACGGCCGCCGCCTCCGCAGCACCCTAAGCATGGACACGAAACGATCCCTCCTTCTGTATCGCATATCGCTTGTCGTCTCGGCGCTGATCTTTTTAGGCGTTCTTTTTTGGGTCGCCATGCGATTTTTTGAGCCGGCGCCGTTCGCGGAGCCGCCGTTGCAGAAATCAAGAATCGTTTTTAACCCGAAATTCGATATCCGTTCCCACGTGTTATTCCAAGGGTTGCGCGCCTTTGTCACCGGGAGCGTGGAGCCAGGCATTCTCGGGCGGCCTGTGCCTTTTGCCGGACCGCAGGAGGCGCTACAGCTCGAATCCGGCCAAACCTCTCGGCTTGCGATTGCGGAAGAGATCCCGCTTTTCGGCGGGAGAGCCATAGACATCACGCCCGCCTCCGACGGCGCCATGCTTGCTTTGCTCGCGGGCAGGGCCGGAGAAGGGGAGACGCTGTATGAAATCCGTTCCTATGCGGCAAACGGTTCGGTTCGGACCATTTCCTCGTGGATGGCGAGCGCCGTGGCTGATTTGGAACCCGTTCGATTCGCGCAGGACAGTAGCGGCCTCATTTGGCTTGGTAGCGGCGCGGGGCGTATTGGGACGCTCACGGACGGGTCGCCGCCTCTTTGGAAACCGGAAACGGATATCCGGCTATTTTCCGGCGTTCGACAAATGGTCTTCGATGACGCCATGCGCCTGTGGGTTACGGACGGATTTCATGTGTCAGTCGGCATGGGTGAGGGGTTGACGCCGCTTGATATTTACGGCCGCATGACGGATGCGGACCGCATAATCCTCGGCAATCAGCTTACGCAAATACCGGAAGCCGTACGTCCGCTTCCCATGGAAGGTCCGGACGGGCTCCTTAAGGCTTCGCTGGTTCCGGAACGCCTGTTTGCGAGAGCGGACGGCGGCATGAGCCTGAATACCGGCTATGCGATCCTGCAATTTTCTTCTGCGCTCGAAAAGCCGCCCCAACTCATCAACACGCTCGCCACGAGCAGTCTCCCTATCGCGGCAGCGCCGAATGGCGATGTGTGGGCGGAACGGTATACGGACGGGGGCATCCTCCGCATATGGGCCACGGGTACGCGCTCGTATGCGGGCGCGCCCATTCCGCGCCAGGCTGTTTCTCATCCGGAGCTCTTCGCTTCCGATCGAAATGCGCTCTTTGCCCTGGATTATTCGCCGACATCTACCGTGTTATGGTCCACGAAGGGATCGGAATGGCAGGCGCAGGTCGTTGCCGCTTCCGGTACCATTCCGGCAGATACGCCGGTAAAGGTGAGTATCGACGGAGGAGGCAATATGTGGGCGATATTCGTTCAAGGAGGTCTGCTCCGGATACAGAAAGGCGCTGAATCGCCCTAATACGGTATGGACGAACAGATTCTTCAGTTGCTCATACAGCAGGGATCGCTTGCCGAAAAAGACGCGGCGGCCGTGCGGGATTTGATGGCCCGCGGGAAATCGCTCGAACAAGCGGCGGTCGGGGGTCGGTATGTCGACGAAAAAGTTTTCACGAGAGCCCGCGCGGATGCATCGGGTTTGCCGTTTGTAGACCTCGAGAGCTGGGAAATGCCCGAAGGCACCATGGAGCTCCTTCCGGAGGAGGTCGTGAAAACCTATCACGCCCTTCCGCTCGGCATGGATGGAGATACATTCGTGTATGCCCTGCTCGATTCGCGCGATATACGGGCGGAAGAAGCCATCGATTTTTATGCGGCGGGAAAGGGGTGGAAACTTCGACAGGTGCTTGTGCCGCCGTCTCAACTGAAAAAGTTTCTCAATATCGGAAGCGGCATCGGGACGGAAATACAAACCACGCTCGCCGAAGTGAGCGCCGAACGAAAACGGGAACGCGAGGCGGCGGAGGAAGAAGTCGAGAACCTGCAGGAGCTCATTAAGGGCGCGCCGGTTGCGCGCATTGTGCAATCCATCATGAGGAATGCCGTGGAAGAGCGCGGATCAGACATTCATATCGAACCCGTGGGGGATCACAGTCGCGTCCGGTATCGTATCGATGGCGTGCTTCGGAATGTCTTGGAGCTCCCTATTAACGTTCATCCGGCCCTGGTGGCGCGCATCAAAGTTTTGGCCAATCTCAAACTCGACGAAACGCGTGTGCCGCAGGACGGCCGTATCCGTCAGACGTATGGTGATAAAAAAATTGACTTCCGTATTTCGGTTCTCCCCGTGGTGGACAATGAAAAAGTCGTCATGCGTATTCTCGATACGTCCAAGGGGGCGCCGACGTTGGAACAGCTTGGGTATCGAACGGAATTTATTCAGGTGATTAAGGAGGAAATCAAAAGATCCCACGGCCTGTTTCTCGTTACCGGTCCCACCGGTTCGGGAAAATCCACAACCCTTCAATCTTGCCTGTCGCTGTTGAACGATGAGGGCGTGAATATTTCCACGCTGGAAGATCCGGTCGAATACTATATTCCCGGCGTCAATCAATCGCAGGTGCGGCCCGAAATCGGATATACCTTCGCCACGGGCCTCCGATCTCTGCTCCGCCAGGATCCCAATGTCATCATGGTGGGCGAAATCCGCGACCGAGAAACCGCGGAGCTGGCCATCCATGCCGCGCTTACCGGACACCTCATTTTTTCCACCCTGCACACGAATAATGCATTCGGTCTTGTGCCGCGACTTACGGATCAGGGCGTGCAGCCGTTTCTTTTGGCCGCCACCATGAATATCGGCATTGCCCAGCGGCTGGCCAGGCGCATTTGCGAGGCCTGCAAAGACGTGCAGGAACTCGATGCGGTGACGATGGAGCATCTCAAACGCGAGCTTTCCGCTATCCCCAAAAAGTACTTCCACCAAGGCATGGACCCCTCGAATCCGGTTTTTTACCACAGCAAAGGCTGTCCGAAATGCAAAGGAACGGGATATTCCGGCCGCGTTGCCGTCGCAGAAATCTTTTTATTCACCGAACGCGCGCGGCGGCTGGTGGAAAAAGGATTTCCTATTGAACAGGCGAAAGAGGAGGCAAAAAAACAGGATATGATCAGCGTCCGTCAGGACACCCTCTTAAAGGCCCTTGAAGGTATGACGACGATCGAGGAAGTGTACCGCTTGTCCCAGGAAACCTCGGAAGAGGAAGAAAGCGAAGGAGGGAACGCCGCGAGCGCCGTAACATCTCCCGCATAATATGGCGACAATTTTGATCGTCGATGATGACAACTTTCTGCAGGCAATTTATCAAAAACGTTTTGAAGACGGGGGGTTTGACGTCATCACGGCGAGTAATGGCGAAGACGCTCTGCGCCTTGCGCGAAATCGGCGGCCTGACCTTATCGTGTCCGATATCGTTATGCCGCGCATGGATGGTTTTGCTTTGCTCGGCGCGATTTCGGAGGATCCCGAACTCTCCCGAATTCCGGTAATGATGCTTACGGAACTTGCGCATCAAAAGGATATAGATCTGTGCCGTTCTCTTGGATGCGCGGAATATCTCATCAAGTCGCATGTGAAGCCGGAAGAAGTTGTTCTACGGGCGCGGAGAATTTTGCGGATGTAAGCCGTATGGCATGCGGACGGGGAGGAGGGTTGCGGAGGACGTAGTTGCGTAAGGGGAGCATAATTCTCCCCGAACCCTTTGCCCTTGTGTCTGTAAGTCCGTAGGTTCGTAAGATCGCAGGTTCGAAGGGAATGCGCTGTTTATCAAAGATCTGAGACTCTTGACCCTAACCCCAGAACCCTAAAACTCTGGAACCTTGAACGGCTCCATTGCCAATTCTCCATTATCAAAAGCTCCCAGCGACAATCTCCCCCGTAATCCGATTCCCGAGATCCAAGCTCTATGTCCACATTCAAGTATCGCGTACGCACACAGGACGGCCAGGTGCAGGCCGGCATGGTTGAGGCGCCCGCGATGGATGCCGCGCAGGGGGCTCTTGAGGATCGCGGCTATGATATTCTTTTGTTGGAGCCGTTCCATGAAACGCTCACGCAGCGTTCCGTTTCGTTCTTCAATCGCATCAAGCCAAAAGACATTGTGGTGGTTGCGCGGACGCTGTCCGTGATGGTTTCCGCATCCGTTCCGCTTGTGGATGCCATAAAAAACATCGCGCGCCAAACGGAAAATCCCTCATTAAAGGCGATTATGCTTAGTGTTGCGGGGGAGGTGGAGGCGGGCGCCCGGCTCTCGGATGCCATGGAAAAGCATCCAAAGGTATTCAGCGGGTTTTTCGTGAATATGATTCGATCCGGCGAAACATCCGGACAGCTCGAGCAGGTCCTCGAATATCTTGCCGACCAGCAGGAAAAAGACTATGACCTCACGAGCAAAATCAAGGGAGCGCTTATTTATCCTGCGTTCATTTTGAGCGCGCTCTTTATTGTAGGATTTATCATGATGGCATTCGTTGTGCCGACGCTCACGCAGATTCTGACGGAGGCCGGGCTCGATCTTCCCATTGCCACGCGCATTCTTATTGCCGTTTCCGGCTTTTTTAATAAATTCTGGTATCTTATTCTCATCGCCCTTGCGATCATCGCGATCGTCCTTCGCATCGCCGTACAGTCGCCCGGCGGACGTCTAACATGGGATACGCTGAAGCTGAAAATCCCCATTTTCGGCATGCTTCTGGAACGCATTTACGTTGTCCGTTTTTGCCGTTCACTCGCTACGCTCCTACATGGAGGCGTGGATCAAGTGAGCGCGCTCGAAATCGTCGCGAATGTCGTCGGCAACCAGGTTTGGAAACGCATGGTCTTCGAGACCATTCAGGAAGTGAATGAGGGAAACTCGATCACCACGGCATTCGAGCGCAGCAAACATGTGCCTTCCATGATGAATCAGATGCTCGCGGTAGGAGAGGAAACAGGCAAATTACAGGAAGTGCTGAATCGCGTTGCGGCTTTCTTTAATCGCGAGGTGGACAATTTGGTGGCGAACCTTGTAACGCTCATCGAACCCGTCGTCATGGTCATGCTCGGTATCGGCGTGGGTGTCATGGTGTCGGCCATTCTTCTTCCGCTCTATCAGCTTTCATCGGCGGTGTAAGGGAAGGGAGAGTGGGGAGTGGGGGAGGTTGGCCGTGGGCCATGAGCCTTGGGCCATGCGGTGAACGGGATGCGAAAAGGACGTAGTTGCGTAGAGGGGAGCACAATCTTCCCCGTAACCCGTTCCCTTTGCCCTAGGTCTGTAGGATCGTAGGTCCGTAAGACCGTAGTCTGTAAGCCATGCGCCCGTAACCCGAACCCCGTAACCAGTAACCCGTTCCCTTTACCCTTTGTTCCTAGCCTTTGCCCCGTAACCCCCTACAACCTACCCGCTCAATATGCTATACTTATCCACAGCTCTTATTCATTAAGACACTAAGACACCAATTCACGTTTCTTATGCCCACAAATAAAAAAGGGTTCACCCTTATCGAGCTCCTGGTGGTCATTGCCATCATCGGGCTTCTTGCCACGCTTGCCGTGGTTGCCTTCGGTAATGCCCGCGCCCGCGCCCGCGATGCTAAGCGCATTTCCGACATGTCCAATGTGGTAAAGGCCATGTCCTCCATGGACAATGACACCATCGCTCTTGGCGGATGCACGGTCGCAAACGCGCTTTTGACCACGTGTACGCCAACGACATATATCAATTTCGCGCAGTTGGCTGACCCCTCGAATCCTGCGGGGAACTGCTCCGGTGCTTCAACTGCACCCTGCAAATACACCATCGCCAACCAGGCGGGATCAGGTGCTCCCACCGTCACCGATTATCGCATCTACTTCTATTTGGAACAGGGTGCCGGTTCGCTGGCAAGCGGTCTTCGCACCGCCACGCCCGCAGGCCTCCAGTAAAGTATTACGCATCAAAACATCCCCGCACGGGGATGTTTTGATATACGGGAGCGAAACTGTGCTATGATACACTTCATACTATGAACGGTGCCCTGAAAAAAGGTTTCACCCTTATCGAGCTTCTCGTTGTCGTCGCCATTATTGGGCTTCTTGCCACGCTTGCGGTGGTACAGCTTACCAATGCGCGCGCGCAATCCCGCGATGCCAAGAGGATTGGCGACATGGACGCCGTTACAAAAGCCTTTGCCATTGCCGAAACGGACGGGGGATCGCTCTCATGCGGAGCGGGCGTGGCGTTAAATACCTGCACCATCGTCGGCGGTTCCGGCCCGTATATTGATTTCAGCAAGCTTACGGATCCTGCATCGGGCGCGCCATTGTGCGGCGATCCAGCAACGACGGTATGTAATTACCGTACGGCGAACAACGGGAGTTCATTCACCATCAGCAATTATAAAATTACGTTCTGGCTCGAAAAGGGGGCAGGCGGCTTGAGCGCGGGTGCTCATTTTGTAACCCAGGACGGCATTCAGTAAGGCTATGCAGCGTCAGGAAAAAGGATTCACGCTCATCGAATTGCTCATTGTCGTAGCCATTATCGGACTTTTGGCCACTATTTCCGTACTTATATTGAACGGGGCGAGAGCCAAAAGCCGCGATGCCAAGCGCGTGAGTGATGTTCAGGTGCTTCGCGCCGGATTGGAACAGCATTGGCTAGAACGGGCGTCATATCCCGTATCTTCGCCTATTTCGCTTGGCGTCGGGAACGCTATTGTCCTCACCTCGAACGGCTTTGAAGCCGCGGCCACGGGAGACGTATACCTTCCCCGCGTACCCCTCGGTCCGAAGAGCGGAGAAACATATCAGTATGAAGGCAATGCCTCGGGATATGCCATACGGTTTACAACGGAGGGGCAAACGACATATGGCGGTTCCGGAACCTATTATGCCCATTCGAACGGTGTTGATACTGATCCGGGGTTAAAATAGGAGAATAGATTACGGAGCCAAGGGCTAGGCGAAAAGGGCAAAGGGCAAAAGGAACGGGTTTCGGGGAAGATTGTGCTCCCCCTACGCAACCACTTCCTACGCAACTACGTACTCTTTCCCCCTACGCCCTACGCACCACGTCCTATGCACTTTCCTCATCCCGCATGCCGCATGCCGCACGGAACTAGCCACATTCTTTCATGTTATTTTTGAGCGCGATCTTCCTTCTTCTCCTGGGCGCATCACTCGGGTCTTTTGCGAATATGCTCATCGTCCGCTTGAAAACGGGCGAATCCGTGGGCGGGCGTTCGCACTGCGTGTCCTGCAAAAAACCGCTGAAAGCTCTTCATTTGCTTCCGGTGATTTCGTGGTGCTATCTTCGCGGCAAATGCGCATATTGTTCCCGGAGTATTCATTGGCACTATCCGGCCGTAGAGGTACTCATGGCCGTATTCGCCCTCATCGCTTTTTTACGGCATGTTCCCGTTGCATCCCCATATCAATGGGGTGTCATAGGATTTGAAATCGCGCTGTCTTTTTGCCTCGTCGTCATCGCCGTCATGGATTTGCGCTGGAAACTGATTCCCATGGAATTCACCGTGGTATCGGCTATGGTACTGGCGGCATGGAGAGTCCTTCTCGGCGTTCCGTGGCTGGAACTTATTATCGGAGCCATTGTCATAAGCGCGCTTCTGGCAGCCATCGTGGCGTTGTCGCGCGCGACCATGATGGGGGAGGGAGACCCCGTTCTTGGCCTTCTTATGGGTGTTGTGCTTGGTTTTCCGCAGGCGTTACTTGGTCTTTTGGCTTCGTTTATTGTTGGCGGAACTGCCGCGCTCGCCCTTCTTATGGGCGGATGCGTTGACCGGAAAACACAAGTGCCATTCGCTCCGTTTTTGGCGATCGGAACCCTGATCGCCTTATGGTGGGGCGGACCGCTTGAGGTGATATTCCGGTATGCCTTACTCTAACCAGAGAGCATCAAACAAAAACATCGCGTATCGCGGAGCGTTCGGTATTCCGGGTTTTACGCTTGCGGAGCTCATGGTGAGCATCGCGATTCTTATTATTATCTCTTTGGCGGTTGCGGGAGATATTACGCGCACGCGTTTTCAGGAAGAGCTTAATTCGTCCGCGCGGCTTTTGCTCGGGACGCTCCGCGATACGCAGGCGCAAGCGCTTGCCGTGAAAGGCGTCAAAACCTGCCTGGAGGACGGAGGTACGCGGCGTGTATGCGAAACAGGAACGGCGGGATGCGCGGCGGGGACTTGTCCGGATATCACGGCTCCATATGCCGTGGGCGTGACCTTGAATGTAAGCGCGACAGGCGTTTCCGTATTTGCGGACGTGGACGCCGCGTTTAATGACCGCCGCGAACTCGCGAATACCCGCGAGCTGGTCCGTGCTGACGCGTTTCTTACCGGGAATACCGGCAGCAGATATGTCACCGTAAATGCCCTGCGTTCCGGCCCCGTGAATTTTTCAAGCGCCACCGTCACCTTTGAGCGGCAGAACGGCCGCATGCGCATCAATGCCTGCGATGATCCGCCCGGCGCGCCTTCCTGCGCCGGCAGTCCCGAACCAACGACGCTGGAAATCGATCTCATCCATTCACGGACAAATCAGATAAAAACTATACGATTAAACGCCATTACGGGAAAAATCTCGCTTGAATGAGTATGAAGGCCAAGCAAAGGACATCGCGGCCGAAGCGTTTGGCTCCGGCGAAGAACATTGCAGAGTGGCGTCACAGGGGTGTTCTCCGCGGGCAATCTCTTATCGAGCTTTTGATTGCCATGACGGTGATTATCGTGGGCCTTACGGCAGCGGGCAGCTTGATATTTTCCAATATTCGTCTGCAGGAGCAGAGTACGGAACGGGTGATCGCCTCCAACTTGGCGCGCGAGGGCGTTGAACTTGCCAAGGCGGCTCGCGATTCAAACTGGCTCGCAGGACTCCCATTCGACAATGGCCTGTATGAACCGACCGAACCCGATTATACAGCGGTGCCGCGTATGGATGGCGGGGAATTTATTGATTTCGAGTTCGGACCCGATCTGTCTGTTCCGTCTCCCGCCCTACGCATGAAACGTTCTGCGGCCGCTTCCAGCACCGGACTGTTCGTTCAGGGGACGGGATCGACTGGATCGGATACGCCATATGAACGGATCATGATCCTCCAGCCTATTTGTAGCGACGGCGTTTCGCAGGTTCAAGCTTCCGACGGCCAGACATGCAATAATGTTCTTGCGGGTTCGACGAAAATAGGGATACGCGTCCTGTCCCGCGTGAGCTGGACCAGCCGCGGAATAAACCGGTCCACATACATTGTGGACGAACTTTATGACTGGCGATAAGCATTATGCGCGCCCGTTTGGGTTCCGCGCACACGGAAGGGGTTTTACGGTCATGGAATTGCTCGTTGTCGTTCTCATTTTCGCCCTCGGATCCCTTGCTGTTTCTGCCACGTATATTAATTTTACCCGTCTGCATCGGCGGGCGGCGAATGCCGAAGCCCTCGGGGAAGAACTGCGTTTCGTCATGGAGCTTTTGGTGCGCGCCGCGCGAAACAATACCGTGGAGTACCCGTCTCTTCCCGGAGCTCTGTCCCTTCCCCTGGAACAGCTTGATCTCAAGAACACGGCAGGAGGAACAACGTCATTCACGAAATTGCCGTCCACGGATCCGGCATGCGCAGGGCTCGGAGCCGATTGCCTCGCGCTGTCATTCGACGGTGGAGCCACATGGACGCCCGTGTCCGGGAAAAACATTCAGATCGACCGTTTCGACGTCTACGTGACGCCCAGAAAAAATCCGTTTCAGTCTGTGGGACTGTCATATGATAATGATATTCAGCCGCGCATAACCTTTGTGATCGATGCCAGACATCTCGCAAAGAGCCCCAGAGAAATACCGAGTTTAAGTCTGCAAACGACGGTGTCGAGCCGCGTGTATCTTCGCTAGTATGAAACTCCTCCGCGCCAATATTTTGCCGCTCGCTCTTGTTATCATGACTACCATTCTTTTGGGCGGCATCGGGTTGGGTATTGTGGTGTTAAACAGCTTGCGTCGCACGGCGGATGTTGATGCGTCCATGTCGGCGTATTATGCGGCGGATGCGGGCGTGGAGCGCCAGATTTTCGAACTCCGAAAGCGAAATACCACGGTATCAGCTCTTTCGGATCTCGGGGATACATTTGACGCGAATGGCGCGGTGTGGCAGGCGAATACGGCGGCGTTTTTGCAGACGGATCAAAAAATGTACCCCGTCGTGAATCAGGGAGATTTCGAAGTAGTGGATTTGATCGATCCGGACAATGTTGGCGCCGCCGCGGGAATTAACCAGGTGCAATGGTCCTGGAGCGGCCCTCCCGGTTGCGAGGTGGAGCTCGGTATCGGCGAGATCGACATCGCAGGCGGAACGTTTCTTCCGACGTCTTTCCAGCTCGTTCGTGGACTATCAAGTCCGTGGACGCAGGCGCTGAATCCGCTTCAGGCGTATCGCCTCCGATTTCAGCCACGGCGATGCTCGGTAACAAATCTTCAGGTACGCGTATATTCGGGTGGATCGCAAGTGCCGTTCCCGGGCGACATTAGCGTGGGGGCGCAGGGGTCGTTCAAACAAACAACGCAGAATATTAGTGCGACCATTCCGCGGCAGGATATTTTGAGCGGCGTATTCCAGTTCGTGATTTTCAGCGAGTGCTCGCTCATTAAAGACCCGCTCGCCGGCGCGCCTGCATGTCCGTAGGGAAAAAGGGGAGGAGTGCGTAGCATTGCGTGACTCCTCTTCCACCCACGCCATGATCAGGCGAACAATGAAAAGGAAAAGGACGGCCCTATATGGGTCGTCCTTTTTTTATGAGAAGGGGAGGATTCAGCCGCCTCCGGCCGCTCCGGCTGCGCCATCGGCAATGGCGTCCGTATCGGCATCTGTGCCTGTATCTGCATCCGCATCCGTATCGGCATCTGCGCCGGCTTCCGGCGGGATGTAGGTGATTTCGATGGCACGGGTAACGCTTCGGAGCGATTCCGTGACAAAGAGCACCGGATACAGGGGGTCGGCCACGAGATCATTGAAGTTCCCGCCGCCGATGAGGATTTCCTGCGCGCTGTAGTCGCGTTCGATAATGCCGGTATTGCAGAGCGCCGGCAGAAGGGCGGCGTAGGCGGGACTCGTAAGCGCGAGCCAGTCGTCCACCGTTCCACTCGTTTCATTGTACGCGGCAATGACCGGCGGGGAGAGGATGGTCGTGCAGTTCAGGTCCGCTCGTGGATTCAGGGCAAGGAATAGAACGCCATTCGGCGCCTGCACCAGGCCCGTGAACGCCCGCGGCGTCTGGAAAAGCATGGTTTTTGCCGAACCGTCAGGCTTGATTTTCCACACCGAGCCGGACAGGTGGTCTCCGAACAGGAAGTCGCCGTCTGTCGCGAGCGTGAGCACGTTCGCGGTTCCCGGCATGAGAATGATCTGCGCGCCCGCATCGTCGCTTCCGACCACGGCATAGCCCTGGGTGAGCATGCGCGATCCCCCGCTGATTTCCGTGAGGACGCTTTGCGTTCCCGCGGCGGGATCCACGGCAATGATCCGAACCGGATCGTGCTCGACGAGCAGGGAAGGATCGCTTGCTCCTCCCGCCGCATTCCAGGAATCCTGCGTCCATGTCCGGGACGTGCTCACGATGACGGTATTTCCGGAACCGCAGGCAATGCCTGACAGGCCGGCATACCCGGTGTCGTGATTCGTGCGCGGATATCCGGCATCGGCGTCCAGGGAGACCCGAATAAGCGTGCCTGATGCATTCGACACAAGGTATGCGCTATTGCCGCACAGCGCGCTTTTAAGGGCGAGCCCGGTGATGGTGGACACGGTTGCGCCATCGATCTCGATATTGTCTTTCCGGGCAAGGACGGTTGATGCTCCGAAGAAGCCGTCGATGTCCGCCGCCGTAAAGACGGGAACATTGCTCACGGTCTGCGTGCAGTCCGCCAAATAGAGCCTGGCGTTTTCGATGAGGTTCCCCGAGAGCGGACATTGTCCGCTTTGATCGATCGGCTCGAATACCGGAATGGTCGGCAGGGCCAGGTTCACGCTCGTGGTCGAAATCCCTGACAGATCGAAGTCTGGGGACCCCGCTGTGTAGGAAGATGCGCATCCGGCATCCGTGGCCGCTTCCGGCGACGCGTCTGCGCCTGCATCGGCTTTGCCTGCGGCATCGCCGCCCGCAGCTCCTGCCGCGCCGTCGGCATCCGCATCCGTGCCTCCATCCGCGGGCGGGCATTTGTTTTCGCCCGACAGCGTCTGAAAAACCAGCCGGGAGCTCATGCCCTGCACATGCGCCATGCGCTGTCCGATTTCCGTCACGGAACCGGGAATCCCGGGGCCTTGGCCCCATGCGCCGGATGCGCCTGCACTTCCGTCCGGAATTGTTCCGCCCGATCCGCCGGTAATCGACTGATCCGGTCCGGCATCGGGCGGCTGGCCTCCCGCTCCGCCCGTGACGGCGGAAGACGGACCCGCGTCATCTCCACCGCAATTCACGGCGAGAATGAGCGCAATGGCCGCAGCCAAAAGCTTATGCGTTTTGTTCACTGATATTCCTCCTCGTGAAGGTGAAAGGTTCGCAGGCGTATAGCCTGATATGCCTTATATAGCAGAAAAATCATGCTTTGTCCAGTCTCCTTGACGTATCGGTTCGCGATGCGCCGGTGAATAGCGAAAAGAGTCTTCGCGCGGTACCATGGGGCCATGAACAAAACGGAAGCCCGGGAGCGAGCCCAAAAGCTGCGAAAAGAAATTGACCGTCTTCGATACCTCTATCACGTCGAGAACAAGCTCGAAATCAGCGAGGCGGCTTTGGATTCACTGAAGCATGAACTGTTAAATATCGAGCGAGAATATCCGGATCTCATCACGGCCGATTCGCCGACCCAGCGCGTATCAGGCAAAGCGGTTGCGGGCTTTAAAAAAGTCCGCCACGACATTCCCATGCTGTCACTCGAGGACGCGTTTTCGTTCGGGGAGGTGCAGGAGTGGGAGACGCGGATCCGCAAATTGCGTCCGCATGCGACTTTCGAATGGTACGCGGATCCGAAAATGGACGGGCTGGCCGTTTCGCTCGTCTATCGCGAGGGAGCGTTGGAGGTCGGCGCCACGCGCGGCGACGGAAGAGTCGGAGAGGATGTCACGCACAATGTCCGCACCATCGATGCGATTCCGCTCGAACTTCGCGAGCCGACCGTCTCCGAAATCGAAGCGTTTCTTCGCAGGCATCGCGGTCATTGCGACGCGAACAAAGCGCGCGCCATGTTCATGTATCGGCGCGGCCGCCTTGAATTCCGCGGCGAGGTGTATATGACAAAACGTCAGCTCGAAAAGCTGAATGCCGCATACAAGAAACAGGGGAAACCCGCGCTTGCCAATCCGCGGAATGCGGCGGCGGGGTCCATTCGTCAGCTCGATCCGAACATTGCCGAGGAACGCGGTCTGACGTTCATGGGATACGGTTTTTTCGGAGATCACGGACTTCGGACCAATGAACAGCGCCATGAGGCCATGAAACTTCTGGGATTGCCGGTGAATGCGCATGCGAAGCTCTGTAAGACCGTTGAGCATGTGCAAGCGATGCATGAACATATGCACAAGATCCGCGACAGTTTGCCGTATTGGATCGACGGCGTAGTGGTGAGCGTCAATGACGATGCCCTCGCTTCTTCGCTCGGCGTGGTCGGAAAGGCGCCGCGAGGCATGATTGCCTGGAAATTCCAGGCAGAGCAGGGGACAACCGTTGTCCGCGACATTGCGGTCTCCGTGGGCAGGACAGGCGTGCTCACTCCCGTAGCCGTTATGGATCCCGTCCAGCTTGTTGGCACCACGGTCACGCATGCCTCATTGCACAATCAGGATGAAATCGAGCGTCTCGGCCTCAAAAAGGGAGATACCGTCATCGTCGAAAAGGCGGGAGACGTTATTCCGAAAGTTATCGAAGTCCTGAAAAAATTGCGGACAGGGCATGAAACATCCTTCCATATGCCGAAGCGTTGTCCGGTATGCGGAACGGCCGTACGGCGCGAGGAAGGGAAGGTTGCGATTGTTTGTCCGAACCGAAAATGCCCGGCACGGCGAGGCGGCGGGCTTCGGTATTTCGTCGGGAAAAGCGCCGTGGATATTCATGGTCTCGGTGAAAAAATCATCAATCAACTTCTTGACGAGGGATTTGTGAATGAGCCGGCCGATGTGTACAAGCTTACGGTTGACGATTTGAAGCAATTGGAAGGATTCGCGGACGTATCCGCGAACAAACTTTATGCGGAAATACAGAAACATCGCCGCATTCCGCTCGATCGTTTTTTGAACGCCCTGGGCATTCCTGGCGTCGGTGAAGAAACGTCCTTGGACTTGGCAAAGCATTTTCGGAGTTTCGCGGCGTTCCGGAACGCAACCGTGGATGAACTTCGCGCCGTGGATGGCATCGGCGACGTGGTGGCAGCGGACATTCGGGAATTCCTGGATGATCCCGCCGAAGATCGCATGCTCGACCGGCTCTTGAAAGAAGTGCATGTGGAACAGGCCGCGGCGCCGAACGCCGGAGGAAAGCTCGAAGGGACCACCTGGGTTTTTACCGGAGGACTGGAAACCATGACGCGCGAAGAGGCAAAAGAAATTGTGCGGGATTTGGGCGCGGACGTTTCCGAGTCCGTTTCGAAAAACACCACCTATGTCGTTGCCGGGACGGATCCGGGATCGAAGTATGACAAAGCAAAGAAATTCGGGGTGGAGATTTTGACGGAGAGAGAATTTTTAAAAAAGGTGGGGAAGGGGAGGGAGTAGGATGTAGGGGCGCGGCATGCCGCGCCCTGTAGGACGTGGTTGCGTAGGGCGAGACCGTGCGCCATGAGACTTTCGGTGAGCGGGATGCGGAAAGTGCGTGGTGGCGTAGTTGCGTGGTTGCGCAGGGGGGACATAATTCTACCCGAACCCCGAACCAATAACCCGTTCCCTTTGCTCTTAGCTCTTTGCCTTTTGCCCTGTAACTCGTTCCTCTTGAGCCTTTCCACGCCATCCTGTACGCTGGCGTCTATTATGGGAATGACGCGAGACGACATTGCCTCCATCGCGCATCTGGCGCGAATCGGTCTTTCGGACGAAGAACTCGAACGGGCGGAAAAGGATTTAGAGGGCATTCTTCGATATGTTGATCGACTGCAGAAGGTCGAAACATCGGGCGTACCGGAAGCGTCCGCATCGGTGGCGAAGGCCGGGACGTTCCGCGCTGATGAAGCGCATACTTGTTCCGAAGCCGAGCGCGATCTTATTTTGAAAAATTTTCCGGCTCGAGACGGCGATTTGCTCAAGGCGCCGGCTGTTTTCGAGCGACCGAAACGCTAATATGTTGGATGAGATTCGCACGCTCGGGATTGCAGGCGCATCCGAACTCCTCAAAAACGGCGAGCTTTCATCGCGCGAACTTACGGATGCATATTTAAAGGAAATCGACAGCCGCAATCCCGCGCTGAATGCGTTTCTTGATGTCTGGCACGATGATGCGCGCCGGCAGGCGAACGATGCGGATGAGCGCAGGACGCGCGGCGAATCGCTCGGCGTATTGGACGGCATTCCCATTGCGATTAAGGACAATATGCTGGTGCAGGGAAAGCGCTGTACGGCCGGCTCGAAAATTCTGGAAAACTATATCGCCGTGAATCATGCCACGGTCATTAAAAAATTGAATGGGACGGGCGCGGTTTATCTGGGCAAAACAAATATGGATGAGTTTGCCATGGGTTCGTCCACGGAAAACTCCGCCTTCGGTTCGGTTCGGCACCCCCGGGATCCCGATCGCGTCCCCGGCGGATCTTCCGGCGGCAGCGCCGTAGCGGTTGCCGCAGATCTCTGCGCCGCGGCGCTTGGATCCGATACGGGTGGTTCCATACGCCAGCCCGCGGCATTTTGCGGCATTGTCGGGTTCAAGCCCACGTATGGGCGCATCTCGCGTTCCGGCCTGATCGCCATGGCCTCAAGTTTTGATCAAATCGGGCCCATGACGAAATCCGTCGAGGATGCCGCAACGCTGTTTTCCGTAATGTACGGAAAGGATTCGCTTGATCAGACAACGGCAGATGCGGAGCCGTTTGTTCCCGCATGGCGGTCCGGGTTAAAAGGGGTGAAGGTCGGATTACCAGTGCAGGCCTGGGGCGAGGGCATCGACAAAGATGTTCGAAGCTCCGTTGAATCGGCGGTGAAGACGCTTTCCGATCTTGGAGCGGATATCGTGGATGTGGATTTGCCGTATTCCAACGAAGCGCTGGCGGTTTATTATATTGTCATGCCGTGCGAAGTCTCCGCGAATTTATCGCGTTTCGACGGCATCCGATACGGCCGTCGCGAGCCGGCGCCAACGCTGTTGGAAACATATTTGCATTCACGCGGCGAGGGGATAGGGCCGGAACCGCGGCGTCGCATCCTTCTCGGCACATACGCCCTATCCCACGGGTACTATGATGCTTATTACCGAAAAGCCAAAAAGGTTCAGACCCTCATCCAGAATGCGTACGCCTCCGCCTTGGAGCGCGTGGATGTGCTCGTAACGCCTACGGCCCCGACAAAAGCATTCCGCATCGGCGAGAAAGTTAATGATCCTTTGTCTATGTATCTGGAAGATCTTTTTACCGTCGGGGCGAATGTCGCCGGTCTTCCCGCCATTTCCGTTCCTTGCGGCGCCTCCGAGGGACTGCCTGTCGGTATGCATCTTGTCGGACGCGCCTTTGACGAAGCATCTCTTTTGGCTGTTGCCAGGGCGTATGAGGAGGCGAGGGGTAATGGGTAGTGCGTGGGGCGTGAGACGTAGGATGCGGAACAGGGAGTAGGGAGTGGAGGGGTGGCCGTGAGCCATGAGCCTTGCGCCATACGGTATGCGGGTTGCGGGATGCGAAAAGAGTACGTAGTTGCGTAGGGGGAGCATAATTCTCCCCGAACCCTTTGCCCTTTGCCCTTGGGTCAGTCGCTCCTAGGTTCGTAAGATCGTAGGTCCGTAGGCCATATGTTTCACCTGAACCCCGAACCTATCCTCTCTGCCTGCATACTTCCTGACATATGAACGATATCCCTCTCGATCTTGCGCTGGAAACGGCATCGCCGCGCGGCTTTTCTTATGACATCGTGCTGATGATATTTCTTGGAGCCGTTGTTCTTTTTTTGTTTGCCGCAATGATGATCGTCCTGCGTCGTCTTCTTACGCGGCCAAGCATGCATGGACTTACGCGCGAGCAAATCCGCGAGCGATGGGAAGAGATAGAGCGACTTCTGGGCGACGGCGGTCTTATGGGCGCGAAAATGGCTATCGTGGAGGCAGATAAGTTGCTTGATGGCGCATTGAAATCCCTCATGATTCCGGGGGAGACGTTGGGCGAACGGCTCAAATCGGCCGGCTACAAATATCCGGAGCTCAAACACGTGTGGTTCGCGCACAAACTTCGTAATCAGCTGGTTCATGAGCATTCCTTCGAGATCAGCCACGGACAGGCAAAGAAGGCCTTGCATGAATTTAAAAAAGCATTGAAGGTGTTGAATGTCTTATAGTTGTATGCGAGGCAGGGAGGAGGGTTATGGGCCATGCGGTGAGCGGGATGCGAAGAGTACGTAGTTGCGTAGGGGCACAATTCTCCCAGAACCCCGTAACCCTTCCTTTTGCCCTTTGCCCCATGCCCTTGGGTCCGTAAGATCGCAGGTCCGTAGGTTCGTAGTCTGTAAGCCATGCGCCCCGAAACCCGTAACCAGTAACCAATAACCCGTAACCTGTTTCCCTTCGCCATTATGATCCCTTGGATTGAATCAAAAACATATTCTCTCGGACCGCTCACGCTGCAAACATGGGGAACCTTCGTGGCGGCAGGATTTCTTATCGGCGCATGGATTGCCGCGAAGAGGGCAAAGAAATTCGGCCTTGATCCCAAACATGTGTGGGACATGGCCTTCTGGGTTTTTTTCTCGGCCATGATCGGTTCGCGCATTTTTCATGTTCTTTTTTATGAACCTGCGTACTATCTCCAGCATCCTCTTGAAGCGATTGATCCGAGCAAGCCCGGTTTCGCGATCATGGGGGGATTTCTCGGCGCCGCGCTCGCATTTACCCTAATCGTTCGGAAATGCAAGTTGGATTGGATGGCATATGCGGATACGCTGGTATGGGGATTGCCCTGGGGATGCGGCATCGGGCGCATTGGTTGTTTTCTCATCCATGATCACCCAGGGACCCTTACGAATTCGCCGCTCGGCGTTCAGTATCCCGACGGCAATACGCGCAATGATCTCGGTCTGTATCTTTCCATTCTCGGATTTTCGATCGGCATACTGTTCCTTTTGCTGAATCGAAAACGATGGAGTCCGGGATTCTTTTTGGGAACGTATATGGTCGTATACGGTATCGTCCGATTTTGGCTCGATGTTTATCGCATCGTGGACGTCCGTTATGTAGGTCTCACGCCGACACAGTGGTTTTTATTCGTCTTTGTCGCTATCGGCATTTTGATTCTCCATAAAACGCAGAAGAAAGGAATGCGGGGCAGGGAGTAGGGAGTAGTGAGAAGGAAGTAGGGGGAGAGTACGTAGTTGCGTAGGACGTGGTTGCGTAGGGGGACCATAATCTCCCCTTAGCCCTTAGGCCTGTAAGCCATATGCCATTTACCCGTCATCCGTTCCCTTAGCCCTTTGCTCTTTATCCTGTGCCATATTGCCAATACCCTGAAGGTTCTCGTGATATACTCACGGTATGTATGACGTTATTGTGATCGGCGGAGGGCCGGCTGGTCTTGCGGCTTCTATCTATTTTGCGCGCCAGAAATTCCATTTCGCCCTTTTCGCCGGCATGCTCGGCGGGCAAACGCTTTTGTCCTCCGAAATTGACAACTATCTAGGTTTTCAACTCATCGACGGCGCATCGCTCGTAAAAAAATTTCGAGAGCACCTTATGGAATATGCCGAGGAGATCGAACTTCATGAAGGCGAGAATGTCGATCGCGTGGAAAAAGCGAACGCGCATTTCCGCGTGACAACCAAAAAAGGCTCATATGAGGCGCGGACCGTTTTGATCGCTACCGGCGAAGAGCATCGCAAACTCAATGTTCCCGGAGAGAAGGAGTTTTACGGCAAAGGCGTAACGTATTGCGCTACGTGCGATGCGCCGCTGTTTCGGGGAAAAGAGGTTGCCGTCGTCGGGGGCGGGAATAGTGCCATGGAGTCTGCGCTTCTGCTCACGAAATATGCCACGCGCGTACACATCATTAATTTGAACGCCTCGCTCATGGGGGATGCCGTCGTGATGAAACGGGTTCTCTCGAATTCGTTGATTACCGTCCATTCCGAAACCAAGACAACGAAAATTTTAGGGGATGCATTCGTCACCGGCTTGGAATATGAAAAAAAAGGAATGCTTGATGTTTTGCAGGTACAGGGCGTTTTTATCGAAATCGGATTGATTCCCGTGTCGGGATTTATCGACATTGTTCGTAAGGACAAATGGGGCCAAATTGAAGTGGACGGCCGGAATCAGACGTCTGTGGAGGGGATATGGGCCGCCGGCGACGTCACGAATGTAACGGAAAAGCAGATCGCCGTTGCCGTTGGAGAGGGGAGCAAGGCTTCGTTGGAAATCATCAAGTGGCTCCAACAGCACGAAGAGATCCCCGCGTGACCGTTTGCGTCATATCCTTCTATGCGTCATACTGACGCGGAAATTTACATCTATGCAAACAACAGATCCTCGCAAACCTCTCATTATCGGGATTATCGCCATGGGCATTCTGGTCTTTGCTGGAATCGTCTGGGCCGTGGCCTTTGCGCCAACGGAACGGAGTGCAGGCGCTCCGGAAGCCAATCTCGCATTTGATGACTCGAATGATCCTGCGTACGGGCCCGATAATGCGAAGATCGTGGTCCGCATGTTCGAAGATTTCCAATGCCCCGCCTGCCGGGCGGCAAAAGCCGGCGTGGATTATGCAAAAAAGAAATTCGGCGATCGTGTAAAATTCGTCTGGGTTGATTTTCCGCTCCAATCCGTGCACCTCAATGCGCGTATCGCCGCGAATGCCGCACGATGCGGGGAAGAGCAGGGTTTGTTCTGGGAATATCATGACATCCTCTTTGATTTTCAACCGAATTGGGCGGAATCGAAAAATCCCACGGCGGAATTTACGGACCTTGCGCGTAAGACGGGTTTGAATGAAGGTGCGTTCACGGCATGTTTGAATGCGAGAACGTACGATGACAAGATTGTAAAGGACATGGAGGAGGGGAGGGCAAACAATGTTCAGGCGACCCCGACATTTTTTATCAATAAAACGCGCGTATCAGGCGCGCTCTCGGCTGCGGACTGGGACAAATACCTTTTGCCTTTGCTGAATATGGCATCGGCGTCGCAGGAAGCGGGAGAATCCTCCGAACAATAATTCATCAGAGAGCAAAAAAACAGGCGCCCCCGCGCGTCATGCCGCAGGCGCCTGTGAGTTTTTATTTGCGATGAGTTCCACTCTTCCGAGGAAGTCGTAGAACGAATTGACTCGCGTGATACCGTAGTACCCCGCGGGAAACCGTTCATTGTACTCGTGCGTCAGAAGAAAGACGTGCGGGACCACTCCCACGAGCGCGAGCGCCTGATCGGGAGTGTCTTCCAAGAACACTTCGATACCGAGCGCGTTGGCGACGGCTCCCTTGGTGTTCCCTTTGCCGACGCCGTGAGGCGTGCTGGAGAGCTTGATGTAACGCGTCGCGCACCAATCCTGCGCAACGATGAGTGCCCGCTGGTCGCTCGCCGTAATCACGTGTACGTCGTGGCCTTTTGCAATGAGGAGCTTCACGGTTTCGGTTGCGCCATTCACTTCCTCGATGTGACGGCCATATTCGACATCCTCGAACACCGGGTTCGTTATTCGGTCGTATTCCTCGTCCGTGAGGTACCCCGATCCGACGACGATATTGCGCCGGAAAAGCTCAGCCGGAATGAACCGGCCAAAGAGCCGCTTGGCCCTGTCTTGCTTCGCTTTGCTCGTGTATTGCATGACCCCGTGAAAATCGAGGCCAATGCGCAATTTCTTGGGCATGTGATCCTCGATTCTTCATGAGTGGAGTTGTAAGGGGCGATTGCCGCGAGTATAGAAAAAAGGCCGGTTTTCGTCAAATAAAAGCGACGTGTACGGGTTTTTTATATAATCCGCAAAGCGCAATAGTTCGACGAATATCCGGCATTCCCAGGCTTGAATTTCTTTCTATAGTATCCTATCCTTCCGCAACATTCGTTTCGGCGAATCATGTCTCATCAGGGTATACGCAATGGAATACTGGAGAGGTCGCATAGTGGTCTAGTGCACTTGCTTGGAAAGCAAGCATACCGCAAGGTATCGAGGGTTCGAATCCCTCCCTCTCCGCCACATAAAAACATCTCGGCGCGCAGGGATGTTTTTATGTGTGCTATGCAGATCACAGACCGATGCCTTTGAGCGATCTTTGTGACAACGAATACGTTATTGGAGCGGAATACCTGCGGTATCAGCTGGATGCCCCGGCGGCTTCCACGATTTGCTTGAAGTTCGCGAACGGAATGGCTCCTTCGATCAGCTGGCCGTTCACAAACGTTCCGGGCGTGCCTGCAATGCCGGCATTCGCACCGTCATTTTGGTGGGTGGCAACGACAGAGGCTTTTTCTCCCGAATCAAGACAATTGTT
Source organism: Candidatus Uhrbacteria bacterium (assembly GCA_003576745.1). Lineage (GTDB taxonomy): Bacteria > Patescibacteriota > Patescibacteriia > 2-12-FULL-60-25 > 2-12-FULL-60-25 > 2-12-FULL-60-25. Next base: position 352,412 of record QEVR01000001.1, read on the forward strand.
GAATGCATTCGTGTCCAGCTGCAGGGTTCCTGCGATTTTCTTCCATGCGTTCACGGACATGGTGCCGTCGGCATTTGCCTGGAAAATGGCATCATGCATTTCCCAGAATTTTTCTTGATCTGCCGCGCACTCGGAGGCTTCCGCGGCTTTTTGCGCTTCGGGATGAAGCCCCGTGAGCGGGAAATGCCGGTATACGACTCGAACATCGTTCGGATAGGCGGCGAGGAGTTGATTGAGCGTGTCCCCATGCTGAAGGCAGAACGGACACTCAAAGTCCGAGTATTCGATAAGAGTAACCTTTGCATTCTTGTTCCCGCGGATGTGGTCTGCATCCGTCACGTCTCCCGGAGGATAGGCCGGCTCATACGGATCATCCGCCGCGTCTGCTATGGCGGTGGGCGAGGGGGCGGATGGGATGACTGCGGCAGAGGGAGCTTTTGCCGCAAGAAGATCTCCGGAGTTTCCGTTCAAAAATACGGACATAACGAAAAACAGAGCGAGCAGGGACATTCCGCCGATGCCCATGGTAAGCCCAAGAACGAACATTGTCTTCGAGGTTCCGGAAAGTCCGCCGACGCCCTCGTTTTTATCATTGAGCAATACGTTCATAGCGTGTAAATAGGAATGAGATGCGACCAGTCTATGCGACTTTTATGAATGTATCCACTCAATCCGTCAAGATATTGTGACTCGTTCGACAATCGACATTCTTAGATATCCGCTCTATACTCCCATAGTGCCTGCATTCCGCGGGGGCCTTTTGTTTACGAATGACGGGATGCTGGAGGTTGCGTAGGAGGAGCATAATTCTCCCCGAACCCTTTGCCCTTAGTTCAGATATTCATGCAAGACAAGATCGTCATCAAAGGCGCGCGCGAGCATAATCTCAAGAACATCACCGTTGAGATGCCGCGGAACAACATGATTGTGTTTACGGGACTCTCCGGCAGCGGAAAGTCCAGTTTGGCGTTTGATACGATTTTCGCCGAGGGACAGCGGCGATACGTTGAATCGCTTTCGGCGTATGCGCGGCAGTTTTTGGGACAAATGGACAAGCCCGACGTGGATGAAATTGAGGGGCTGTCACCGGCCATCTCTATTGATCAAAAAGCGCATTCGGCAAACCCGCGTTCCACGGTGGCGACGATTACGGAAATATACGACTATCTCCGCGTATTGTATGCGCGCGTCGGAAAACCGCATTGTCCCATTTGCGGCAAGCCCATCCGCCGCATGAGCGCTGATGAGATTGTCGATGCCATTTTGAAGCGGACTATCGAACTCCATGCGGATCCGGAAGGAATTCGGTCCCGTAAGAACAAAGCTTCGCGCAATGAAATCGTGGTTATGGCTCCCGCCGTCCGTGGAAGGAAAGGAGAGTATTATCAGCTCCTTCAGGATTTTTACCACGACGGATTTTTGGAAGCGCGCGTGGACGGCCGCATTTTTTCTTTGCGCGAGCGCATTCCGCTCAAGAAATTCAAACAGCATACCATCGAGCTCGTCGTAGACCGCGTCCCTCTCGGATGGCCCGTGGAAAACAACAAGTCCCTTCGATCCAGGCTCTCGGAGGCGGTGGAAATGGCGCTGGATCGGGGGAATGATTCGGTTCAAGTGATTCTGGACGACGATTCGGAGTTGCTTATGAGTTCGCGGTTTTCCTGCCCGGACGACGGATTCTCCTTTCCGGAAATTGAACCTCGCCTGTTTTCCTTTAACTCACCGTATGGCGCATGCGAAACCTGCAATGGGCTCGGCACGGAGGATATATTTTCCGAAATCGTCTGTCCGGCCTGCAAAGGCGCTCGGCTTCGGAGAGAATCCCTGCATGTCCTTTTGGAGAACCGGAATATCGTGGAACTCACGAACATGCATATCGATGCCGCGCACGATGCACTTGGCGCGCTCTCACTGTCGGCGGCCGATGCGGCCGTCGCCGAACCTCTACTGCGTGAAATCCAGAATCGCTTGCAGTTTCTCTTGAACGTCGGCCTGCATTACCTTTCGCTCGATCGGAAAGCGGGCACGCTGTCCGGCGGCGAAGCCCAGCGCATCCGCCTTGCTTCACAAATCGGAAGCCGGCTCGTGGGAGCGCTGTATGTGCTCGACGAACCGACCATCGGCCTGCATCAACGCGACAATGCAAAACTCGTGGAAACGCTGGAAGCCCTTCGCGATCTCGGAAATACCATCATCGTGGTCGAGCACGATGAAGACACGATTGCCGCATCGGACTATCTCATCGACATCGGTCCCGGGGCGGGACGGCACGGGGGCGAAGTGGTCGCCGCCGGCCCCATGCCCGAGATTCTTCAAAACACGAACAGCGTTACCTGCGCATATCTTCGGGGCGATCGGCAGATTCCATATCCGAAAAAACGGCGGCCCGAGGCAACGACCTTTTTGGAAATCCGCGGCGCGCGAGAGAATAATCTCAAAAACATCAACGTGAAAATTCCTCTAAAGCGATTTGTGTGCATTACGGGCGTATCCGGATCCGGAAAATCCACCCTTCTGATAGACATTTTGTATCGCGCTCTCGCAAGGGAATTTCATGGATCGCAGGCGGAACCCGGATCACATAAAAGTATTCTCGGAGCGGGGTGGATCGATAAAATCATCGATGTCGATCAGTCTCCCATTGGGCGGACGCCGCGTTCCAATCCCGCTACCTATACCGGCATTTGGAATCATGTCCGCGACTTATATACGATGACATCCGAAGCGAGAGTGCGCGGATATAAAAAAGGGAGATTCAGTTTTAATGTTCCGGGCGGACGCTGCGAGCATTGCGAAGGAAACGGGCAAATCGCCATCGAGATGCATTTCCTTCCCACGGTTTTTGTTCCGTGCGATGTGTGCAAGGGCAGGCGGTTCAGCCGCGAAACGCTGGAGGTAGCGTACCGCGGCAAATCCGTTCATGATGTTCTTACAATGACCGTGGAAGAAGCGAATGAGTTTTTTAAGGACATTCCGCCGATTCGCGATCGTACGCAAGTGCTTCTCGATGTTGGGCTCGGCTATATCCAGCTCGGACAATCCGCGACCACGCTTTCCGGCGGCGAAGCGCAACGAATAAAATTATCCTCCGAATTGGCGCGCCGTGATACGGGGAAGACGTTTTATTTATTCGATGAACCTACCACGGGACTGCATTTTGAGGACATACGGAAATTTCTCGACGTGCTGCATCGTCTTGTAAATCGCGGCAATACCGTGTGCATCATCGAACATAATCTCGATATCATTAAAAATGCCGACTGGGTCATCGATCTTGGCCCGGAAGGAGGGGATATGGGAGGGAAAATCGTCGCCCAGGGAATGCCGGAAGACGTTGCGAAGGTGAAGGAAAGTTATACAGGGCAGTATTTGAAAAAGGTTTTGCGGAGGTGAGTCAGACTTCGGGCAGTTTGTCGTTGGACATTTTTCGTTCTAGCAATTGGCGATTGGGAAAAGAGGGCAAAGAGCTAAGTGCAAAGGGAACGTGTTACGTGTTATTGGTTACGGGTTCGGATTATGGGGTGCATGGCTCATGGCCCAAGGCTCATGACCTACGGACCTACGATCCTACAGACCTAGGGCAAAGAGTTTGGGGAGAATTATGTCCCACCCTACGCAACTACGTACTCTTTTCGCATCCCGCAACCCGCATACCGTATGGCGCAAGGCTCATGGCTCACGGCTCACGGCCACCCCTCCACTCCCCACTCCTTCATTCATAAACGTCATCCGTAAACAAAAGGCCCCCGCGCAGGAATGCGGACGGGGGCGTGTACATAGAGAGGAGAATCTTTTTACCACGCGCGGGCAAATCTTGATGAGATTGTCGCGAACTTTTTTCTCGATGGACCGAATAGGGCTTCGATCACCTGTGCAGTCGCGGGGTCATTCGGTTTCAGTCTGGCCCGCTCCTGACGAAGAAGAGCATAGCGCCACTCGAGCTCCGGCAGAGGCGTGAGGAGTCGGCGCCAGTCTAGGCAGGGATCGAGCGTTGCGGAATCCAGCGGAGAATCCGACAGGGACTCCACGGCCAGTTTGCGCTGACGGTTGATGATTTCCATGAGGACCTGCGGATGCAGGAAGAGGGGAGCCAGATGCTTATGGAGCTGTGGCGGCTTCTGCAGCAGGTTCGTCTTTGCGTGGTATTCGCGAAGGCCGTAGCTGCGAATCATGCCGTAAATAACGAGCAATGGCTGCCGGTGCAGAGCCAGCATATGCGGATGGCGCATCAGGAATGTTTTTCCCGTGACCGTATTCCGCGCTTCCGGAGGTTCATTATAAGCTGTCCCGTCTTCCGCCTGTTCGTCGCATCGTCGCGTTGCCAACCACTTGTCCAGCTCGTTCAACGCGTCCGTGAGCGGATTCGAGGATTCCCGTATTTCTTCCTCTTGTCGCGCTTCTGCGAGGCGGTGGACAGAGACGGCCAGCTCCTGCGCCATTCCCTCTGTTCCGAATCCTGCATACCAGGCGTGGTTTTTCCGGCGATCCGCCGCGTTACGGCGATCCAGCTCGTTCAGGCGGGGAGCGTATTCCACCACGGAGGCGATACCTTGAGACAGGGCGTGTGTGAACGGCGATCCGCGGAGGCCTAGATGATGCGCGAGGAGTCGGATCGATTCGTACAGGATGTTCGCGGGCTGTCGTGAAAGGGAGGGGAATGCTCTGAAGTGCGCTTCCACAGCGGGTCTTTTCCAGCCATTTGAGAGGAAGGCATCCTCCGGCCGGCTCAGTGACGGCGCCCGCGTTCTGGAGGCGGAGCGCAGTTCGTCGGCTCCGGCGTCGTTCGGCTTGTGTTCCTCATGTTTTTTCAGACTGTCGCCGGAAGCGGATTCGCGCGCCGTCTGTTTTTTTCTGAGCTGGATCCGTAAGGTTACCGCCCTCATTCGGAGCGTACCGGTAGAATTGACAAGAATGTTCCGTTTTTCATCGGCGGCGCCTCCGTCGCATGCCGCTTCAAGGCGCTTTTCACATTCCTGCACGCCAATCGTTAGCAGGAAATCATTGTCGATCAGGATGCGGGCGGCCATGTCGGCATCAATGCCGGCTTTGTCGCGGAACAGTGCCATCCAGAGGATGTACATCTCGCTCGGCACGCGCAATGCGCGGCACGATGGAGATTGAAATAGCCGGAGGAAATGCTCGTCCGTCCACCCGAGAGTCCGCATGCGTCCGATCCATGCCATGCCCAGCCGAACGGATCCGAAGACGCGACGAAGGCGTAACAGGGCTTTGTTCCGCATGCCGGGCGAAAGCCGTAAGGCGTAAAGATACTGCTCCGCTTGCCGTATGGCTACGGTCTCCTGATTGGGCGCGGCGAGCGCTTGTGCGGCGGCCGCATCGGCTTCCGGAGCGTCGATGATTAAGGGTTCATATGTCGAGGTCTTTCTTTCCGGTGAAGCTTCCTCCGCGATGTGTTCGAGGACTTCCGGCGCGTATGTTCCACGCATCGGTCTGTCGAAGAGTGCCAGTTGCGTTTCCCCGGACGGAGCTTCCTGCGGCAGGGGAGGCCTTGACCTCTGCGATTTGCCCGCTTCCGGCCGCCGCGTCATGAAGACTGGTGCATGTCCTGGAAGCATATCGTCGAATTTCAGCTGTACCGTTGACCGGGCGGGGGCGTTCAGCCTCGCCGATGAGCGATGTCCCTGAGAAGACGCGCGGTTTGTGAGCGCAGGCGGGCTCGAATGAATGACCGGTCCATGCTGAGGGGCAGCCTCGCTTTGGCGGCGCAGCTGTGTCTCCAGTGTCTTTTCATATGCTTTCCTTGCTGTTTCGAGCTCGTCCTTGGTGTACTGCGAAAAGCTTTTCAGTTGTTGCCAGAACGCGGGTACATCGCCGTCTTTCTTCAACGAGAATCCACGGCCCGTGAAGGCGCGTACCTTTACCGGATCCAGCGAGAAGTATTGAGGATAGGCGTAGAGGAAGTTCTGCCGCTCCTGCGGCGACGAGATGAGGCCGAAGAGGCTCTCGATGAGCGCGTCGAAGTGATCCTTCGGACATTGAATCATCTCGTATTCGCGAATGATCATATCGAAAGCGAATCGAAGCTTCAGGTCGGGACACACCCTGCCGAGTTCGGAAACGCGGGGCGCGACCTCTTCCAGCCACGGACGGACGTCCTTCGGCGCATAGGAAATGAGCCGTTGGGCGATGTCCGTACCGAAGGTGGCGATATAGCGTTCCATCATCACGCGGATTTCCTGAACGGAGAGCCGTTCGAAAACCCGCTTCGTTCGGAGGATGGAGACGGTCGACTGATCAATGCGATATTCTTTTGCCAGCACGGCATAAATATCCGTGTCGTCGGGAGGCGGATTCGGATCCGCCACAGATCGCGGTTCGGATTCGTTTCCGTTCAAGAGGTTCTCCTTATTGTGAAGGTTCGCACCACGCCGCATCATACGGCGTTCGACGCTGTTCATAGCATAATGCACGCGCTCCGTCGAGGGGAGATCTAGGTTGCGGACAAAAAGATTCCTCGGTACCCTCCAAGCCAATGCTTCGGCGTTTTTTCGCAGGAATGCTCGCATTTAGTTTTCTTGTTCTCGCCGGACAGGGCTGTTTCCGGTCTCCAGCCGCAGGGGATATTACGGGGAGTCCGGGGGCATCGACATTCGAGTTTGCCGCGGAAATCACCAATGTCCAGGGAGCAGTTATTCTGACGCGGAACGGCGAGGAAATCGGTGTGGATAACCATACGCGGGTTCAGACCGGGGACCGCCTCGACACAAAAGAGGGGAGTAGCGTAACGGTCGAGTTCTACAAAGGGAGCCGAATGGCGCTCGATGAGAATTCTTCGGTCGTGATCGCGGAAACTTCTGTGGACGGATCGGACTGGAAGAAGCAAGTTGTTCGTTTGCAGCTTATTGGCGGAAGGGTATGGAGCCGGACGCTGAAGCTTTTAGATATCGATTCTTTATATGAAGTTAAGTATCAAAACGCGATCGCAACGGTTCGGGGAACGGCTTTTCTCATGACCGGAGTATCCGAACGGCTAAAAATTGATGAATACGACGGGAGTATCCTGCTTCAGGGGGCCGTTTCGGGAATCCTTTCGGAAGGGTTCACGACGGATTTTGATACGCGGAATCCTCCGCAGGATTTTCCGTCGGTTATCCTGCCGACGACCGATGATGACAGGAATGAACCTTTTGTGCGCCGCCAGCTGAAAGCGGACGCAATCTTTGCGGAAGAAGCTTCGCGGATTCGTCGGGATGCAGGCATTCAGGAAGACGTAAGCCGCGTTGGTCATGAGGCGGGGGTGTTCACACTCGACGAGCCGAGCGCCGTGCATTCTGGGTTTCAGCGCGTTGAAATAGAGGCGGTGGATCCGAAAACACTAGATGACGGTACGGTAGTTATGCTTGATGACAGCGATCAGGCATTCAGGGCGTACGCAATATTCATCGACGCGCGCGGAGAACGGCGGGATGATATTACAGCGAGAGCAACCTGGCAGCTTGGGAATTCCGACACCGGCGTATTGAGCCCGACGGGGTTATTCCATTCCGCTGCCGGATATATGGGAGGCGTAAATATCGTCGCGCGCTATAATGACGGGACGCACGAACATTCCGGAGCTGTACATGTGGAAGTTTTTACCAGGATATTCATCGAAAGTATTTTACCGGATTTCAGTATTTTTTGAGTAAGAATCGCATGTAGGATTGCGGATGGGCGAATGACGAATTGCAGGTCTTGCGTCGTGAGCCGTGAGCCATGCGGTGAGCGGGTTGCGGGATGCGAAGAGAGTACGTAGGACGTGGTGCGTAGGGCGTAGGGGGGAAGAGTACGTAGTTGCGTAGGACGTGGTTGCGTAGGGCGAGACCGTGCGTCATGAGACTTGCGTCCCGTAATCCGTTCCCTTTGCCATAGGTCTGTAAGATCGTAGGTCCGTAGGTTATGAGCCTTGGGCCATGAGCCATGCACCCCATAATCCGAACCCCGTAACCAGTAACCCGAAACCCGAACCCCCCGCTCACCGCATATGCGAACGCCCCGATGCGCGGTCGGGGCGTAGCAGTTTTATGGAAGCGCGCCGCATTTAGGGGATCCGGCGTCAGAAGGGTCGAGAGAGCGAAAATCGAGAATAGCTTGCTGGAACGGGAGCATGCGCTTTTCCGCCTCATCCGCGGTCCTTCGAATCAAATCCGCGGCCGCGGCGCGCCAGTCGGGAAACGATTCCGATGGATCGTCCGGCAACTTGAAGGCATCGATCATCTCCGATCCTTCGGGGTTTGGAAGGTGCAGATACCCTACGCCGCTCCAGTCGAAGACGTAGTAAAAGAGGATCGGTCCGTCGGGGCGGTCGTGCTGACGTTCTCTGATTTCGACCTCCACAGCTCCCGCGAACACCCACTCATCTTCGCTCAACACGCGGATTTCGATGGCGGGGAGATGTATGGTTGCCAGTTTCTGGAGCTCGTCGCCGAGCCTTTTATGAAGATCGGGCTCGATGAACGGAATATTCAGCATGACTCCTCCTTTCAAGGGACGCTTGTGTTCTACCGTGTCTGGCAAGATTGTCAATGTTTTTGCATACTACCGGCATGATCCCGAAAACCGTTCGTATAAAGGGAAAGACGCTGCCCGACACGCCGGGCGTCTATTTGATGAAGGACGCGAAGGGGAAAGTCATGTACGTGGGAAAGGCGTCGTCGCTCAACAAACGCGTGAACCAGTATTTCCAGAAAGCGCATGATGCGCGCATTGAGGATATGGTGCGGCAAATTCGGAGCATCGAGTATATCCAGCGTGATACGGCGCTTGAAGCGCTCATTCTCGAAGCGAATCTCATTAAGTTCTATTGGCCTCCGTACAATGTCCTCGGAAAGGACAATAAGAGTTTTTTGTATCTTGCGATCACGAAAGAAGAATATCCGCGGCCGATATTCGTGCGCGGCCATGATCTTGGCGAGGACGCGTCAAAAACATACAAAGCCGTCTTCGGGCCGTATACCTCACCGCGCTCTCTTCGTGCGGCGCTTGATGTGCTTCGAAAAGTTTTTGCGTGGACTTCATGCACGCCCGGCATGAAACGGCCGTGTTTTTATTATCATCTTAAACAATGTCCGGGCGTTTGCATCGGCGTCGCAGACAAGGAGTCATACCAAAAAACCATTCGCGATCTCATCAGATTTTTTGAAGGAAAAAAAGACGTGCTTTTGCGGGATTTTCGAAAACACATGAGGCGGGCGGCAAAAGAGCATCGTTTTGAAGAAGCGGCGGCATATCGTAACAAGATTTTTTTTCTGGAACATATTCAAGACGTCGCCATCCTTAAACGGGAACACGAGGCTGTGGATAAGATTCTGGAAGGGGAGACAAGCGTGAATATCTTCGGCCGCATCGAAGGATATGATGTGTCGAATATTTCCGGAACCTCCACGGTCGCGAGCATGGTGGTATTTGAGCAGGGAGCGCCGGCGAAATCTGAATATCGCAAATTTCGTATCCGTTCAGTACGCGGCTCTGATGACATTGCTTCGCTTCGGGAGACGCTTATCCGCCGCTTTCGCAATCGCTGGAAACATCCGGATATTATCCTTATAGATGGCGGTAAGGGGCAGGTAAATATTGCAACAAGTGTTTTACGACACTTGAATCTTGCTATTCCGGTTATCGGCATGGCCAAAGGCCGTACGCGCAAGAAAACCGATCTTGTCTGCGACGACACCAATCTCGAACTTTGTAAACTCTGCCAGAAATATCTCAATCTTTTTATTCAGGTCCGAGATGAAGCGCATCGTTTCGCAATCGCCTATCACAGGAAAGTAAGGAGGATGAAGGCGTGAGGGCGGTTTTAGCTATTAGCTGTTGTTAAAATTAGCAATTGGCAATGGGTACTGGGGCCATTCTAGTGTTCTAGAGTTTTAGGGTTTTATGGTTGGGAACGGGGATCGGGTTTAGGATGAACAGCATATCCTACAAACCTACGGTCTTACGGACCCAGGATCCTAGAGACCTAGGGCAAGGGGCAAAGAGTTCCGGGAGAACCATGCTCCCCCTACGCACTACGTCCTACGCAACCACGCAACTACGTCCTACGTACTTTTCGCATCACGCATCTCGTTAATGAAAACGCGCCCGGGGTAAGGCGGACGCGTTAGTCATAGTGGAGGTAGAGTTCAAGCTCATGAGGCCGGCATTTTGCCGATGATGAATATTCGCCGCAATGCATGGTGGCCACAATCCACGCATCCTGATCGCCGGCGGTGCGCAGGCTTATGTACAATTCGGCGCTTTGCGTGAGCAGACGGACGAGCGATTCGGATACGACGCGCTCCCAGGAGATTGCCTCATTGCTGAACGCAGCGACATCGATGGCCGATACGGGGAGCAAATCCATCTCGAGCGGATTCGGGAATTCTACCCGGGCGACGGTGCCGTTCAGAAAATTAATCGAAGCGATGGTATTCCCGTTGCGTCGTTCCAGCGTGTAAGAGAGTTTTACGCCGTGTTTGAGCCCCAGGTTCCGGAAAGAGCACCGCAAGGGCGTCTCGCCTTCTCTTGCGGGGTACAAAAGATGCATGCGCTGCCAGCGCGACAATGATCCAACGATTTGCTGGGTAAGGAGCAGAAGATCTTTGCGCAGATCCGGCGTCTCTTTGGACTGATATGCGATACGACGGACGGCAGACATGGCCGTCGTATGATCCTTTTTCCCCATGAGCGCGCTTATTTCGGGGAATGACAATTTCGCATGCTCTCGAAGCAAATACATGGCCACGTGCCGTGCCAGCGCAACGCGCTTGTGCCGGTCGCGTTTTTGTAAGTCTTCGACGCGGAAGCCGTAATAGGCTGCGACGAAATGGAGGATCTGCATCGACGGATGCAGCAGGTCAATACGCTGCGTTGTTTTCTCCACGTTTGAACTCGAAGGTGCGTACTATTTGCCTTGAATATCAGACTAAGGACTTTTCGTAAAGGGAAATGAAGCGCATCCGTATTTATGATGTGGGAAATGACGTTATTCACATGAAACAGAAATAGAACAACTTTTTAGCTGTATTTAGCTAAGAAATTTGTTTCATAGAACCTTTGACCATTTGATTATAGTGGCATAGAATGGGAGCAAGTGGTGATAAGTGGGAAACATAGAGGCGGGAGATTTCAACCGACTCTTCCGATTCGCCGGCCAAAATAGTCGGCGTGTCATTCCAGGCACCCAGTGGCATGTTCATCGGTGAATATCGTCATACCCTTGATGACAAGGGTCGGTTGTCGGTCCCCATCAAATTCCGCGATGACGTTGCTCATGGCCTCGTCATTACCCGCGGTTTGGACCGATCTCTTTTCCTGTACCCAAAGAACGAGTGGGAGCGGCTTGCACAAAAGCTCGCCGCTCTTCCTCTCGGACAGGCTGACACGCGCGCCTTCGCCCGACTCATGCTTGCGGGCGCCATGGAGGCAGAACTCGACGGCTCCGGCCGTATCGTCATTCCTCCCTATTTGCGCGCATATGCCGGTCTCCGAAAAAAAGTCGTTCTTACCGGCCTTATGGATCGTATGGAAATCTGGGACGAAGCGTCCTGGGACACCTATCGCGCGGCAACCGAAGCGAACAGCGATGCGATCGCTGAACGGCTCGGCGACCGTGGGGTCTAACGCTATGGCTTCTCTGCATAAAGCGGTGATGACGCAAGCCGTCATAGACGCCATCAGCTCAAAGCAGGACGGTCGCTATGCCGACGGGACGCTTGGCGGAGCTGCGCATACGCGGGCGCTCTTGAATGCATCTGCTCCGCATGGGCGCGTACTGTCTCTGGACCTAGACCCCAAGGCAATCGAAGCGGCGCGTACATTGCTTGCGCCATACGGAGAACGGTGGATCGGCGTCGAGGCGAATTTTCGCCACATCGATCGCATCGCGGATGAAAACGGGATGACGCCGCTTGACGGCATCATTCTCGACCTCGGTCTGTCATCGGACGAGCTTCTGGATGCCTCCAAGGGTCTTTCCTTTCAGATCGATGGTCCTCTGGACATGCGTTTGGGGCCGAAAGCTAATGAGGACGGGATGACGGCGGCGGAAATCGTCAACACGTGGTCGCAGGAAGAGCTGGGAAAGATGCTCCGCGTCTTCGGCGAGGAACCGCATGCATACCGCATCGCCAAGGAGATTGTCCGCGCGCGGAAAGCCGCGCGCATCGTGGGAACGCTGGATCTTGTAAGCATTATTAAGCGATCCGCCCCCTCTTCTCCTCATTCGCGCATCCATCCGGCGACACGCACGTTCCAGGCGCTCCGTATTGCCGTGAATGACGAACTCGAATCTCTCAAACAAGCTATTCAGGCGGCGTATCGTGCGCTCAAACCCGGGGGACGTCTGGCGGTACTTTCCTTTCATTCATTGGAAGACCGCATTGTCAAGCGCGCATTTGCGGGTCCGGAATGGAATGTGATCACAAAAAAACCGATCACGCCCGACGAAAAAGAGATTCGTGAAAACCCGCGCTCGCGAAGCGCAAAACTCCGCGTTGCGGAAAAAGCCGTACAGTCCTGATCAGGAGAACTGCACGCAGAGCCTTCCATGCCGCACGCATGGGCAGGTTCTTCATACCAATATCAAATCATCAAATACAATGAGAACGTACGCACTCACCATGACGAAGCCGCATGAAAAACTCGGACTTCCGTTGCCGCTTGCGCGGCAGATTGCCCAACATGCTTATCTCGGCTGGTACTTGGCCATCTGGTTCCTACTTTTCGGCTTAGCCATCACGTATATCGGATTTATTACGGCATCCTCCGCGAAAGGATTCCAGCTTCGTGATGCGGAACGGCGCGTGGAACGGCTGGGGACAGAGTCGAGACAGCTTGAAATGCAGGTTGCGTCTCTCTCCTCCATTCAGGCGATGACAGAGCAAGCATCCAAAAACGGATTCGTGGCGGTAGATGCCATACAAACCATAAACGCAGCAGGGCATTCGTACGCCTTCGCCAGGTGAGTTCCAATACAAAAACCAAATTCCAGTTCTGAGTACGGACTCACACACTGGTTAGCTCCGGCGCGAACAGGCGCTGGAGCTTTCATAATAATAAAGGTGTGGAGGGAGTGGGGCGTAGGGTGCGTAGGCCATGCGCCGTAGGCCATGGGTTATGAGTCATGAGGTATGGGTCGTGAGTCATGCGGAATACCTACATCCGAAAATCCAATTACCAATTGCTCATTGCTAACAGCTTCCACCTACAATCTTCCCCATAACCCATAACCTTTTTCCCTTTGTCCTTTTGCCAATTGCTCATAGCCAAGAATCATCCCTGCCGGCTCAAAGCTTTTCGGCCTCAGTCCGTGCTATACTGGTGGCATGAAATCCCGCATGGGCGCCGTTGCCCAGCTGCTCTTCGTGGATCTTCTCGGGAGCATCGCCTGGTATCCGATATGGTGGTATACGAAGGGGCTTCAGAAGGTTGTGCGAGCGGCGATTCAACAGTTAGAATACCGGTTCCGGTCATACGCATTCGGGATCTGGATTCGGAATTTTTTTGTACCCATGTACGGACAATATGATTGGTCAGGACGACTGATAAGCGTTTTTATGCGCTTTTTTGTTATCCTCGGAAGAGGAATTGCGATTGTATTCGAATCTCTGGTGTATGCGGCAGGCGTCGTTCTTTGGATTATTGCGCCGCCCGCTGCTCTTTTGTTGGCTCTGTATAGCGGGACGGCGGGAATCGCGGGCGATCGCATTCCTTTGATTCAGGAATTCAAATAATGTATGGCGGGTATCGAACGTCTTGCGGCAGAAGAACGCGCCTCCGAAGAGGAGCGGCTCGAGCGTGAGTCGCGGTTTCGCGAAGAGCAAGGCATTGACGTGGGGCTTCAATCCGTTGACGGGTTGCTGGTATGGGGTTCGCCCGTTGACGATTTTTCCCTCCGGTTTCGGAAGCTTAAAAAGCAGATCACCATTTCATTCCATCTTTTTCTTATCATCTTGTCCGCATTCACGCTGGCCGCACTCGTGTGGCACATTGTGAGACTCGATGCTTTGGATGATGCTTTAACCTTGCCTTTCTGGACCAGCGGATCATGGGAGATTACCGTATTTTGGCTTGGAGTATTTCTTGATACGTTCATCATTTTTCGTCTGTCGGAATACAGTCAGGATACACGCGTATTGCCGAACTGGGGAAAGAGCCGCCGACAACAGGAATCCTATGAAGCCGCGGCTGAAGGGCGCCGGAACCATCGGTTCGATATTAGCGCGTATTTTTCCGACGAAGGTTGGGAGGTTATCGGCGGAGCATATCGGCTGGCGAAGAATCTTCACCGTCGCGATATTGGAATCATTCATCTTTTCGCCGCCGCGCTTTCTTCCCGCGTCGGATCGGTTTTCCTGACCCGCGTCGGCCTGCCGTTCGACAAGGTCAAGGAACCTCTCGCGCGGCTCGTGAATTCCGGAGAATCGGGATCCGGCAGCGCGCCGCCTCTTTCGCGCGATGCGAAGAAAATGTTGTTGCTTGCGTATGAAGATGCGCGCGCGGCGAAGCGAAAACATGTAGGCGTTATCGAGCTATTTCTGAATGCATATGCCGCGGATGAGCGTTTGCGCGAGATGTTCGACGAACTCGGATTTCCTCCAAGCCATGTCATCCATGTTGCGGAATGGGTACGCCTGCGGGAAAAACTTCGAGAGGAGCATGAGCGTTTCGTGATGCTTGCCCGGCTCAAGCCCGCCGGCGCCATGAATCGCGCCATGACTGCGCGCGCAACGCCTCTGCTCGATCGGTTCAGCGAGGATCTTACGGTATCCGCGCGTTCGGGATATCTTCCTCCGCTCATCAACCGCGAAAAAGAAATGAACGACCTCCTTCGAGCCGTCGAAAGCGGCAGGCGTTCCGTGATCCTCGTAGGCGATCGTGGCGTCGGCAAGCAAGCGATCGTGGAAGGCTTGGCACGGCGCATGGTAGAAGAGGATGTTCCACAGGAGTTGTTCGACAGGCGCTTGGTGTCCGTGAGCCTCCCTCAAGTCATCGCCGCAGGCGATCCGAGTCTCGCCTCCGAGCGATTTTACGCTATGCTCCAGGAGGTTTCATTGAGCGGGAACATTATCCTCGTGCTCTACGGCATTGAAGCGCTTACCGGCGGTTCCGGCCAAGGACCGCTTGATTTGGCCGAAGGTCTCGCCACCGAGCTCGATCGGGGCCGATTTATCGTCATCGGGAGCACCACGCCCCAGAACTACACCCAATATATTGAACGGCGTTCGCTTGGCGGCAAGCTCATCCGCGTGGATGTCCCGGAAATGAACGCAGATCAGTCTGTTCGCGTCCTTATGGCCAAATGCGGGGCTATTGAATATCAGAACAACGTGTTCTTTACGTTTGCGGCGATTGAGCGTGCCGTTACCCTGTCCGGACGCTTTCTGCACGATCACGCTCTTCCGGAAAAGGCATTGGATATTATCCGTGAAGCTGCGGTCCTCGCGCGGAAAAAGCGAGGGGAGCAATCATTCGTTACGGCCGAGGACGTCGCGAGCATTATTCATGATAAAACGAATATTCCCGTCGAGTCCGTATCGGAAGACGAAACACAAAAATTGCTGCATCTGGAAGATCGCTTGTACGGACGCGTGATCGGACAAGATGCCGCTGTGACCGCGGTTGCACAGGCTATGCGGAGAGCTCGAGCAGAATTGCGGGAAGGAAAGCGGCCGATCGCGAATTTTCTGTTTTTGGGGCCTACGGGTGTCGGAAAAACCGAAACGGCCAAATCGCTTGCTGCGGAATACTTCGGGCGTGAAGACAATATGGTGCGGCTCGACATGTCCGAATATCAGGATGCGGGCTCCGTCAACCGAATGATCGGCGCGCCGGGAGACGAGCGCGGGGGATTCCTCACCGAAGCGGTTCGGAGGAATCCGTTCTCCATCGTCCTTTTGGACGAAATCGAAAAAGCGCATCCGGATATCCTTAATTTGTTTTTGCAGGTGATGGACGACGGGCGGCTGACAGACGGCGTGGGGCGGACCGTCGATTTTACGAATGTTGTTCTTATCGCTACCTCGAATGCGGGGACGCAATTTATCCAGGACGAAGTTCAGAAGGGGACGGATACGTCGCAGATCAGAATGATGCTTTTAGAACGTGAATTGAAAGGGATATTCCGTCCGGAATTCCTAAACAGATTCGACGCCATTATCGTCTTTACCCCGCTTACGCCGGATGACGTAGAGCGAATCGCGTGGCTCTTGCTGAAAAAGATTGAGGCTCGTTTGGCGGAAAAGGGCATTCTGTTCCGCGCGGACGATGCGGCGGTAGAGGCGCTCGCGCGCTCCGGCTACGATCCATTGTTCGGCGCCCGCCCCCTCCGCCGGGTTATGCAAGACCGGGTGGAGAATCAATTGGCAGACCTGATTTTACGTGGCAGTGTTTCGCGACGGGATACGATCGCTCTTGGCGCAGACGGAACGCTCACGGTTGAAAAGGCGGCGCCCATCGCGTAGGAAGTTACGTAGGACGTAGTTGCGTAGAGCGCGGAAGAGGACGTAGGTCGTGAGTCATGGGTTATGGGCCGCGCGCCCTTTCTCTGTACCCATCAGTTCTAGGGTTTCAGGGTTCCAGAGTTCTGGAGTTTCTCTTTACGCAGCCCTAGAACCCTAAAACTCTGGAACTCTTGAACGGCTCCATTGCCAATAGCTAAAAGCTCCCATCTACAATCTTCCTCATAATCCATAACTCATAACCTGTTTCCAATTCCTAATTGCCAATAGTTTCATGGCTCCCCTTGAATACGCACTTACGCCCATCGTGATCATTTCGATCGCGTGTTCGGTATTGCTTACGCCGGTTGTTCGGAAGCTCGCGGTCCGAAAAAACGTAATTGATCAGCCGAAAGGAGGAAGGAAAATTCATGTACAACCCACGGCGCTTTGGGGAGGGCTGGCGACGGGCATTACGATTCTGGTCGTACTTGCCCTACTCCTCCCGTATGCACAGGGTACGGAACTTCGTGCCGGCCAGGTGATTGGTTTTATGATCGGCATCGCTATTCTTATTGCGGGAGGCTTGTTGGACGATGCGTATGATCTTCCGCCGAGGTTGCAAATTCTTGCGCCGATCCTTGCTTCGATCGCGATCGTCGTTTCCGGCAGCGGCATTGTCCAGGTTACCAATCCGTTCGGTCCCGGCGCATTTTCGCTCGTATGGACGCAATGGAATATCGGACAGATTCTGACCATCTCGTTTCCGGCGGACCTCATTACGATCCTGTGGCTCCTTGTCGTAACCTATGCCATGAAATTTTTAGACGGTTTGGACGGGCTCGTCGCCGGCATGACGGCCATTGGCGGCGCGCTCATCGCGGCCTTGGCCGGTTCGCAGGCATATTTTCAACCGCTTGTCGCCGTGATGGCTCTTGCCATCGCGGGCGCGCATTTGGGATTCCTTCCGTATAACAGGCAGGGATCTATGTTCCTCGGCGAGGCGGGAAGCACCATTGCAGGCTTTAGCCTTGGCGTCCTCGCGGTCATTTCCGGAGCAAAACTCGCGACGGCCGCCGCCGCACTCGGCGTGCCGCTCGTCGATATCGGCCTTGTTGTCATCGGCAGGCTTGTTCGCGGCGTGTCGCCGTTCCGCGGCGATGCGACGCATTTGCATTTTCGCCTGTTACAGGCGGGAATGAGCCAGCGGAACGCCGTGCGCGCCCTTTGGGGCATTGCGCTCGTCTTTGGCCTCCTCGCGCTTACCCTGCAGACGCAAGGAAAAATATTCCTGCTTTTCGGCCTCGTCTTTCTTACGCTCACGATTTCGTTCATCGCGTATCTGCGCGCGAACAGAAAAGTATGACGGACTTTTCACGATTACGGCAATTCCCCCCCGCGTCATTTCCTGCGCGTATCATGGCGGGTGTCTTGATCCTCGCCGTTGCGGGATGGCTCGTTTGGATATCGCTGCCAATGAGGCGTTCTGTTCAGGATCCGTTTCCGTCCGCAGGGCTGGAGACTGCGGTCATTGACGTGAAAGGCCATCGCGTAACGGTTGAGCTCGCGACGACGCCGGAAACTCAGGAAACCGGGCTCTCATACCGCGAATCCCTGCCCGACGACCACGGCATGTTATTTATATTCCCGAAGGCTACAAACCAGGTTTTTTGGATGAATGGCATGCGTTTTCCGCTCGATATAGTATTTTTGCGTAATGGAACGGTCATACACATCGCCGCAGACGTTCCAGCGCCGGGCGACGGATCGCCGCGCATCGTGACGTCGGTGGAACCTTCCGACATGGTTCTGGAACTGAATGCCGCCGCAGCGGCTGCATATGGCCTTCAGGTTGGGGACGTAATTGGTGTGCCCGACGGCGCTGCGCGCGGATCTGTTGAATTGCAAAATTTCCCATGAACCGTTAGGTTTCTCCCATGGTTGACAAACGCGTCCACTGTATTGGTATCGGCGGCATCCACGTTTCCGCTGTGGCAAAGCTCCTGAACAGCAGGGGTGTGCTTGTGAGCGGGAGCGATGCCGTTGAGAATGAGCACGTTCGGGAGCTTCGGGCGCTCGGCATTCAGGTCGCCATCGGCCACGCGGCGTCGAATATTCCGGAAGGAACAGGTACCGTTGTATACAGCGATGCCGTTCCGGAAACGAACCCGGAACGAATGGAAGCGGCAGCGAGAGGCATCGAGCAATGTCATTCGCACCAGTTTCTGGGAAATCTGTTTCTTGACGCACGGCAGGTGGTAATCACCGGAACGCATGGGAAAAGCACGACCACGGCAATGGTGGGGACGCTGCTCATTGCCGCCGGTGAAGATCCGACCGTCGTCGTCGGCACAAAGGTTCCTTCCTTCTCTGGCGGAAACCTTCACATCGGCGGCAGCAATCTCCTTGTTGTCGAAGGGGATGAATATCGGTCGCATGTGCTGTCCTATCATCCAAATGTCCTCGTCATCACGAATATCGAGCATGACCACCCCGATGTTTTTCCGAACCTTTCGGCATATACGGATCTGTTCCGCAAGGTTATGGACCAGATCCGCGAACAAGGGGTGCTCATCTATGAATGCGATGATGAACATGCGCGCGAGCTCGTGGAGTCGCAAAGGGAATCGCTCCGCGCGCGCGAAATCCGCGTCATCTCCGTCGGACAGGAGTCCGGCGATGTTCAGTTCAGTCAGCCGCATGTGCAGAACGGCCGCTGGTGCTCGCGCATGCGGCAGGGCGATCGCGACCTTCAGCTCGCGGTTAGGGTTCCCGGGGAAATGAATATGCGGAATGCGGCGCTTGCCGCGGCCGTTTCCTGGAATTGGACATCCGAGATAGACAGCACGATTATCTCAGGCTCGCTCGGCGAATTTCCCGGCTGCTGGCGTCGATTCGAATATGTATGCGATTGGAACGGCGTCCGGATTATTTCGGATTACGCGCATCATCCCACGGAGGTCGCGGAAACCCTCAAAGCCGCCAAGGCGGCATTCCCGCAATCGCGCATCATCCTTTGTTTCCAGCCGCATCAGCACAGTCGCACGAAAGGATTGTTTGACGCTTTTCTTCCGGCATTTGACGGCGCGGATGTTCTCATCCTCGCGGAAATTTATGATGTTCCGGGTAGGGAAGCGGCGGAAGACGCTGATGTTTCTTCGGAACAGCTGCTGACGGAAATCGCTAAACGCGATACCGTCAAATGCATCACGCGGGAGCTTGTCTATGCAAAAAATCCAACCGTCGCGGAGCGTCTTGTACGAGAACGGGCGAAAGAAGGTGACCTCGTTCTCATCATGGGAGCGGGGGACATCGATGCGGTAGCGAGGCAGCTTTGTATGGAATGACGGGACAGGAAGTAGGGAGTATGGTTGCGTAGTACGTAGGACATAGTTGCGTAGGGGGAGTATATTTCTACCCGAACCCTTTGCCCTAGGTCTGTAGGATCGTAGGTCCGTAAGACCGTAGGTTTGTAGGATATGCTGTTCATCCTAAACCCGATCCCCGTTCCCTTTGCCTTTTGTCCTTAGCCCCCGGGTTCGTAACCAACGACGCATGACTCCTCTTTCAGACGAACAGATTGCATTTGTGCAGGGCGCGCTTCCCGGCGTCATTTTGCATGAGGCTATGTCGAAGCATACGAATTTTCGACTTGGAGGACCTGCGGCATTGTATGTCGTTGCGTCGAGTTCGGATGGACTGCTTACCGCGGTCCAAACGGCATTGCAGGCGGGGATTCCGTTCTATGTATTCGGAGGAGGTTCAAATATCCTCGTTTCTGACGATGGGTATAAAGGCCTGATGATCCAGGCGGCGAATCGGGAGATGTCTATTCACGAAAACCGAGTGAAATGCGAATCCGGCGTCATTACGGCGTTTGTGGCGCGGAAATCGGCGGAGGCCGGCCTCTCCGGCTTTGAGTGGGCCGTGGGCGTGCCGGGGACCATCGGGGGCGCGGTCTATGGCAATGCGGGATGTTTCGGCGGGGAAATAAAGGATGTCGTCGCAACGGTCGATGCGTATCGTTTGTCGGACGGGAGTCGCATGGAATATCCGAATGCGGCATGCGCATTCGGATACCGAGATTCTCTTTTTAAACACGAACCGCATGTCATCCTCGGATGTACGCTCACGCTTCAGCCGGGGGATACGGACGCTGCAATGCGAACATTGAACGAGATCAATGCCCGGCGCAAAGCAAAACAGCCGCTTGCGGAAGCAAGCGCCGGGTGCATGTTTAAGAATTTCGATTTCCGTGATGAATCAGAGCTGAAAGCGCTCAGACGCAATTCCGACATTCCACAGGGCATGATCGAAGCCAAACGCCTATCCGCGGGATGGCTCGTGGACCAAGCGGGGCTGCTTGGAAAAACCATGGGAAACATTAAAGTAAGCGACAAACACGGAAATTTTATTATCAATACCGGCGGTGGCAGGGCACAGGATGTGGTCGCGATGACATCGCTCGTAAAAATGAAGATCCGCGACGAATTCGGCATCATGCTGGAAGACGAGGTTCAGCTGGTGGGTTTTGGGGAGTAGGGGAGAGTACGTAGTTGTGTATAGGACGTAGTTGCGTAGGGGGGACATAATTCTCCCCGAACACCGTAACCAGTAACCAATAACCCGTAACCCGATCCTCATTCCCTTTGTCCTTATCCCTCTTTCTCCAATTGCCAGTTGGTCCAAGCTGCAATCTTCCCTGTAACCATAGCTCCAAGGCTCCCCAGATTGAGCATGGTTTCACGCCCTTTACTCTCCACCTTTCGTCCTCTACTATTGAAATGTATGTATATCAATATTCAACCCAAATCCATGGAGCTAACGGATGCGGTAAAGAGCTATTGCGAAGAAAAATTTCACATGCTGGAAAAGTATTACGACCATATCGAGGAAATCAATTGTGAGCTTGGAATGACCTCGCGGAAGCACAATAAAGGTTCCATCTATACCTGCACGGGACACCTTTTTGTCCCGGGAAAGGACTTTTACGTGGAAAAGCAGGAAGAGGATTTATATAAAGCGATCGATAAAGTAAAAGACCATTTACAGGAAATGCTCGTCGACTGGAAAGAGAAGAAACGGGGATAGCGGGGAGCTTGCCATTGGAAGTTTTTTCGTTTTTGGTTATTGGATATTGGTTTTTTGTTATTGCAATTGGTACTGGAGCCGTTCTCGTGTTCCAGAGTTCCAGGGTTGGAGGAGAGAAACTCTAGAACTCTGGAACCCTGAAATCCTCGAACTGGTGAGTAAAGAGAAAGGGTGCACGACCCATAACCTTACTCCCCTATTTGAACATTTTACGACGCAAGTTGAGGAATATATCGAGTTGCGTCTATGAGAGATAAAAATCCTTTTTTAAGCCAAAAATGAGTATAGTTCTCTCCCCTGCTCCCCTGATTGCGGATTTATCTGACTTCGGCTAAGATTCGGCCATTATCTATGGGAATCCTGACCGCAATCATGGGCGACCCGAATGCCCGGGAAATCAAGAAAATGCAGCCCATCGTGGACCGGGTGAATGCTCATGAAGCGGATTGCATTTCCCTGACCGACGAACAGATTCGTGAAAAAACATCTGCGTTTAAGGAGCGGCTGGCTCAGGGAGAAACGCTGGACGATCTTCTTCCGGAAGCATTTGCGCTAGCGCGCGAGGTCAGCAAGCGAAAACTCGGCCAACGCCAATACGATGTCCAGCTTGTTGGCGGCATTGCTCTGCACCGCGGGATGATTGCAGAAATGAGAACCGGCGAGGGAAAAACGCTTACGGCAGTGGGGCCTGTCTATTTGAATGCGCTTACCGGCAAGGGCGTGCATGTTGTGACGGTAAATGATTATCTCGCCCGGCGCGATACGGCGTGGATGGGGCAGATTTATCATGCCTTGGGGTTAAGCATTGGCTGTATCCAACATGAGAGCGGGTATCTGTACGACCCGGACTTCAAGCGCGAACCGGAACATGATGAGGAGCGCGATACAACCGGGTCATTCCGCGTGGACATGGATTATCTGCGTCCCGTTTCGAGAAAGGAGGCCTATGCGGCGGATATCACGTATGGCACGAATAATGAATTCGGATTCGATTATTTGCGCGACAACATGGTTCACCGGCTGGAGGACATGGTCCAGCGCGATCTGCATTTCGCGATCATCGACGAAGTTGACTCCATCCTTATCGACGAAGCGCGGACGCCGCTCATTATCAGCGGGCCGGCGAGCGAACCCGCGGAATTGTATTACCGTTTTGCAGAATTAGTCCCGCGGCTGAATGCGGAAGAGGACTACAAAATCGACGAAAAACAGCGAGCGGCCACGCTCACGGAAAGCGGCATCGTGAAAATGGAACAGTGGCTGAACGTGGAAAATCTGTATACCGCCGGCGGCATGCGCATGGTGCATCATTTGGAACAGGCATTGCGCGCGCATGCATTGTACCGGCGAGACAAGGATTATGTCGTGCGCAACGGCGAGGTTGTGATCGTGGATGAGTTTACCGGCCGGTTAATGGAAGGTCGTCGTTATAGCGAGGGTCTCCATCAAGCGATCGAGGCGAAGGAACATGTCACGATTCAGCGCGAATCCATAACGCTTGCAACGATTACGTTTCAGAACTTTTTCCGCATGTACGGCAAGCTCGCCGGCATGACCGGAACGGCGGAAACGGAGGCGGAAGAATTCCATAAAATTTATAAACTGGAAGTGCTCGTCATCCCACCCAATAAGCCTATCCAGCGAAAGGATCTTCCGGACCGCGTGTATAAGACGGAAATGGGAAAATTTCAGGCCGTTATAGCCGACATCAAGGAGAGGCAGAAACTCGGGCAGCCTGTGCTTGTCGGAACGGCTTCAATTGAAAAGAACGAATTGCTATCCGCCCTGCTGTCGGAAGCAAGCGTTCCGCATGAAATGCTGAATGCGAAGAATCATGAAAAGGAAGGCAATATCATCGCGCAGGCCGGCCGAAAGGGAGCCGTGACGATTGCGACGAACATGGCCGGACGCGGTGTGGACATCGTTTTAGGCGGAAACCCGCCAAATCCAAGCGACGCCGAGGAGGTCAGGCGTCTGGGGGGGCTGCATGTTATGGGTACGGAACGGCATGAATCGCGCCGTATCGACAACCAGCTGCGCGGACGATGCGGCCGTCAGGGAGATCCGGGATCGACGCAGTTTTATTTGAGCACGGAGGATGATCTCATGCGTATTTTTTCCAGTGATCGCATGAAGAACATGATGCAGACCCTCAAGGTTCCGGAAGACATGCCGATCGAGCATTCCGTGCTGTCGCGCGCCATCGAATCCGCGCAGAAGCGGGTGGAAGGCCATAACTTCGATATCCGGAAGCACCTGCTTGAATACGACGATGTCATTAATAAGCATCGGCAGGTCATCTATACCAAGCGCAAAGATCTTCTCGAAGCGTCTCGGAAGGCGAGCCAGGAAGGGGAGCGGCCGATTAAGGACATGATTCTGGAGGTGTTGGAACAGGAAATTGAACAGATCGTGACCATCCATACAGCATCGGAGGATCCGAAGGAGTGGGATTTGAAAGTTATAGAGGATAATGTTTCTGCCATTCTGCCGCAGGGATTCGACGTGAAGGGACGGTTGAATATCATCAGGACCGAGGCGGAAGGCAAGCTGGATCTGGCGGAGCGGCGGACGCATCTGATCGAAAGCATCATGAATCTCATGCGGGAGGCCTATGCGAAGCTTGAGTCCGATATCGGCGATCCGTCCATTCAGAACGAGGTGGAAAAGATCATCTATCTCCGCGCGATAGATGATGCGTGGATCGGACACCTGGAAGCCATCGGACATCTGCGGCACGGCATCGGCCTGCAGGGTTATGGCCAGCGCGACCCGCTCGTGGAGTACAAAAAAGAAGCCTATCGCCTATTCAATGAACTTTTGTATCTTATCGGCCATCAGGTATCGCAGATGATTTTTCGCGTACAAATAAACCGCCAGGCCGCTGAACGGCAGATTCACCAGGATGAAACGGCGCGGACGGGATTAACATTGAGCGGGCCAGCGAAACAGCAGGGAGATTCGGGAGTTGGCGGAGGGCAGGCGCTTTCAAAAGTCGGACGCAATGATCCCTGTCCCTGCGGGAGCGGGAAAAAGTATAAGAAGTGCCACGGGAAATAACATGATCAAACCCGGAAAATATCGCCACTATAAAGGCAAAGAGTACGAAGCTATCGGCATCGCGAAGCACAGCGATACGCTTGAAGAAATGGTGATTTATCGAGCATTATACGGTAATTTCGATCTCTGGGCGCGACCGGCAAAGATGTTTCTGGAAGAAGTAGAAGTTGACGGAAAGAAAATGCCGCGATTTCAGTATTTGGGCGATCCGCGTGGCAATTAGCATTAGAAGTGCCATGGGTCGTGATAATCATGAGATGCTACATTACATCATCATTTGGAGATAGTAAGGAAGAAATTGAAAAACTGTGCTCAATTGTTAAATCGGCAGGATTTGAAGATTTCAGCTTCATCCGGGATGTCGAGAACTATCAAAAAGTTTTCGATAACCCAGAAGATCTGATGAAAAGATCTGAAGATGAAATTAAAAAATCGGATGTCTTGCTGATTGATATGACGAATAAACCAACCGGCAGAGCTATTGAAGCCGGTATGGCCTATTCTCTAGGCAAAAAAATTATTGCAATCATGAAAAGTAGGACGCTGATGAAGGACACAACGAAAGGAATAGCTGATGTGGTGATCGAGTATGATGAAATTCAAGACATTTCAAATGGTCTCAAGGAAATCCTGCGGAAATAGCGCTAAGTCGAAGAAGGATCACGGGGTATAGGAAAGAATAAGACCAATCCTTTGAGAGGATTGGTCTTAGTTTTTCAGGAGAGCGTCTACGAGGAGTAGGTCGCGATCGCTGTGAGTTGCGTGAACGCCCCCCACTCATACGCCGCAGAATTCTGGAGCCATGAGACCGTTGCATTCGGCTGTTGTTTTAGAAAGTCATTGACACGCGTTTCCAGTTCACGGACGGCTTTTTCTTGGGGGTCTTTGACGTTTTTGGATTTGGTGATCGAATTATGCAGTTGGGCAAAGAATATTTTTGTGCTTGAATGCATTATTCAGCTCCTTTCTGTTTTCACGTGCTTATCATAGCGAGGTATTGATGTCCAGACGGCTGTTGCAGACTCGTCTGCTATACTTTATCTCATGAAGGCGAAAAGTATTCGAATGGCAAAAGCATCTGAATTCCGCAGTTTTATTTTCGGCATAGAGGACAGCCTCGTGTCGACCGTCGGGCTCTTGTCCGGCATTGCCATCGCCGCCGTGCCAAAGGCGACGATTATTTTGTCAGGCATTGTTCTCATTTTTGTCGAGGCATTTTCCATGGGAGCGGGAAGTTTTTTGTCCGAATCCTCTGTGGAAGATTTAACGCGCCAGCGCGTATCCACGGCTTCCACTGTCCGCGTGGGTGTCGTGATGTTCCTTTCCTATTTTTTTGCCGGTTTTATTCCGCTGTCACCATACATTTTCCTGGATGCCGCCGCGGCTTTCCCGACATCCATCCTCGTTTCCCTTACTGCATTGTTCGTTCTTGGAATTTGGAGTGGCTCGTTTACGAAAATATCCCTGCTAAAGAGCGGTATGCGCATGCTGGTTATCGGCGGTTTCGCTATCGGCATTGGCGTGATGGCCGGGACGATTGTTCATGGTTTGACGGGATAGCCCCGTGTCGTCAACAAAATCAAAAACCCCCGATTGGCAGGGGGTTTTGATACGCCGCGGCGCAGGACACGGACACGAGAGACGGGTCCGATCCCGAGCCAGGGCGTAGCCCCGTTTCTCATCGAAACGGGGCGAATGGGGGAGTTAGCGGGCTTTGCGCGCGGCAATGCGCACAATGGCGATAGCTTTCGGGAGGCCGGTATCCGCGCAAAGAATCTTGACGAGCTTTACGCGGTCCATGCCGCTTCGCAGGAACGATGTCGCCAACTCAATGAACGGATCGTCGGGGTGGACATGCGTGTTTTTGATCTGCATCTCCAGACGGGCCGCTTGGATGGGGACGACGGGGTTCATATTTCCTCCTAGATGGGAAGCCGCCGGAGTTCCTTCTCTGCGTCTTGGTAAGAAACGCCGAGGAGAAGCTTCAGTTTCCAGTTGTCGAGTTCGGCCACTTTGTTGGTGACCGGAATGTGGACGCGCTTACCCGTTGATTTGGGTTCGCTCCACATAACGAGCTCGTCATCCTCCCATCGGACAGTGTAGAGGAGGCCGAGAGGATGGAGATGGTCTTTAGTGACGGGCACGATGGCTTCGGCCCGATTGGTATGCCGAATGAGCAAAAAGCCCACCGGGGAATTGCTCCATGAGACGTCGCGTCGTGAACATTCGACGTAGCGGTCAAGGAGTTTTTGTGTTTCTTCTCGCGTCATCCGAGTTCCTTTCGGTCGGAAGGTGTAACCTCTCAGGAATTCCGTTATGGTACGGAGTTCCGGTTGAGGCCCCGATGTCTCTTGCAGACATCGGGGGCAGCAGGAAGGTGCTTCTAGAGGTCTTCCCGGAACGGGTTTCCTTGCAGGGACATGTTCGTGCGGACCTCGTCGCCCAGCAGGATGCCATGCATGCGGAGGTTGGCGAGAACGCGCGTGAGGTTCAGGTGTCCTGGCCAGGGAAGCCGCAGACGCCTGTAGAGCTCGTGCCAGGGGAGGAGCTTGAAGAACTCTTCTTCGCCCACGGAGTGGTCATCTGTCAGCACGACGTGGTCATCCGGGATCTGCATTGCCCACCATTTGTCGAATGGCGCAATGCGCGTACGGCTGCTGAGAACGTAGGTGGAATAACGGCGGACGGCGAATTCCAGGATTCCCGTGGAGTAAATGTGCGTTTTTCCGTTCACGGCTTTCACCATCCCCACGCAGACCGCCTGTTCCCGCGGGGGCGGGGAGGTCGTCGTGAGTTCCGCGACACGCAAAACGGCGATTGTTTTTCTTTTTGCCAAGGCAGGCTCCTTTGGTTGGTGTTCCGTGCCTCACCTGAAACGCCAATGGTTCATCAGCGGCTCGGGTGAGTGGTCCCGACGGATCGGAACCACGAAGAAGCGAATAGAGATCATTGCGGAAGCGGAAGGTGGCGTTGAGCGATGATAGAGCCGATCTCTTCTGCAAGATTCCTCGCGAATGACACGTGGTGCTCGTAGAAGAGCCATGCAATCAAGTCTTCCGCATGCCTGAATTCCGCGAGCATGCCCTCGTAAATCGCCTTCGCGAATTCTCCCGGCGTCCATCCCTGCTGGTAGTCCATGAAGTACCATGCGGCGCCAAGCCTGAAGGCAAAATCGATCCAGGGACGGAGGATGATTTCGTGGATGCTCATACTCTCTTCGACATGCGCAAGGATGATGCGATCCTTCGGAAGGCATTCCGCCCACCAGGCATCCCAGCGATCCAGGCGGGATTTCGTGGTTACCACCCACACGTCGAGGTTTACGGAGAGCGCCAGCTCCAGCGTTCCTGTCGAGTAGACCGGCCGGTTGCCGTAGGGTCCTTCCGGGTACACGGGTCGCTGGCCGCGTGTTGACCACGTCAGATCGCAGATGTCGCCCACCGTGAGGGCGATGGTGTTATCCCCGTCGACCTTCGGGAGCGGAAAGGTTTTTGCGGATGACGCCGAAGCCTTCTGTATGGACTTGAAGAGGTTTGCGAGAACGTTGGCCGGCACGAGACCGGCGGCAATGGCCCGTCCTAACATGGAGATTCTCCTTCCTTTTTACGATCTATGAAGGATGAAGGGTATTTTTGCAGGCGGTCATTCGATCCGCCAGAGTTTGACCTTGTTGAAGGTGCGTGAGAAGAAGCCTCAAGTCATTCTCATGCGGCGCCGTTGGCAATCGGTCTTTCATTTCGGCAAGAAGATCGCGCGTTTCCTCGCAGTTATTCGCGAGATTGCTGAATTCCGGCAAGAGCGCGAGATCTTCCTGCAATGGCTCCAAGCTACGAATCGCCGCCAGATAGGCAGTTCGATCATTTGGGTGATGCATGAGAACGCTCGCGATGATTCGGTATGTTCCCGCCAGGGTTCGGGCCGGGCATCCCCATCGTATCTGGTCCTCGGGTGTCGGAATGCGTATTTCCGGCGCCGGGTAAGGCGCCGGCTTCGCCGCTGCGCATGCGGATACGGCGAAAGCAATCGCCATCACGGCCGCAATGTTCATGTTTCCTCCCTCAAACCGCCAAGGATTTGGAAGCTTGAGGGAGGCACTCTGTGGACGTTCGTTCACAGAGTGCAAGGAGATTATGAAACCTTTTTGTACCTCCGGGAGAGATATACCTGTGCGCGGAAGAAGCGTGCCTTCCGTGGGGGAGGAAGAACGCCGTTCGGCGTCCGCGCACGTCTTCGCGCCTCGATGACGCGTTTGATTTCTGCGGCCTCATCGGCGAGCTCGCGGTCCTTTCGCGCGGAACCGCCGTGCGCGTTGCAATAGCCTTCGCCGAGAGGAATCTCCCGGCTGCATGCTTTGCATGTCATGGGTGCGTTCTCCGGGCCACGCATGTTCCGAACGGTTCGGAAGAAGGAGGCCCCGAATCTCCACCCAAATCAGTTTTACGAATTCCGAATTATTCGAATGAAGCATGCTCAAGCCAGAGTCTTCATTCCTCACATTCGTTATTCGTATGTTTGATGGAGATTTGGAGCCCCGACCGCTGCGAGCAGGCGATGGTCGGGATCCTTCGTGTGTCAGTGTATGCGGCGACGTTTTTCGCCGCGGATGGCCGCGAGCGACAGGAGCTTCTGTTGTTCCGTGAACGGTAGCGAGTCGAATGCCCGCTTTTTGTCGTTGCGGACGTCCGTCACCGTGAGAACGGTGATCACGAGTCCGACAAATAGTATCAGGAAGAGCATGTCCATGCGTTCCTTCGAGAATGACGGCTGTGTCATTCCTCGCATGACTGACCAAATATATTTTCGTCATTCATGCGAGTCCCTGACCACTGCAATGCAATGGTCAGGGAGATGGGGTTAGAGGTTCTCGTACGGCATGGACGCCGTATTGCGTCCGGTGAGCAGACGCCATGCGCGCGCGATAATGGCATCGGCCGTGTGCGCAGACATGTTCCGAGTCCGCATGAGCCAGTCCTTTGCGCGGATGCGCGATCGATTGGCTTGAATGTGGTCGATCGTCAAGGCGATCGCCTCGTCCGTGACCGCATCGAAGTCCACGGAAGGAACATTCGCAACAGGCGCGGCATTCGTGATGATGGTGTACGGGCGCGGACGTTCGCCGATGACCGGGAACGCCTTTTCGTACTCGTTCTGCCAAAAGGTTTTTGAGGACTCCTGGCGTTGCCGTTTTTGCTCGCGCTTGCGCGCGGTTTTGCCGGTCGAGCGAGGCTTGCCGGCGCGCCGGAAATCGCGAATCCGCTCATCGTCGGATTTGCTCGAGCGAGCTCTTAGATCCGGGGACCCGAGCTCGAGCGTACCATTGAGCACCATCTTGCCATTCTCTTCCTTCCTGTAGATCTCGATTCGGGCCATTTTTTCTTCCCGAAGCCCTCTCGTGGCATGCGACATGCATGCGACGGAGAGCTCCGAACCATCAGTACGAATTCCGAATTATTCAAATGACAAATATGCAATACACGGTGTGAAAAATGCACTGCCGATATGTCGTATTCGAATAATTCGGAATTCGTAACACTGGTTCTGGTTTTGTCGAAGTTCGCTCCGACGGCGTCTGGCCGTTCAGCCGCGGTTCGCCTTGCATCAGCAGGTGAGAGGAGGGGGGAGCCGGGATGCTCTAGGTAATTCTTGTTAAGACTTAGGTCCCGTCCCACGCCTCATCTCGCCTTCGGACACAAAAAATCCGGTCTTCTTCAGGTGAGAGAAGACCGGTCTTGTACACAAAACCGCTCCGTTGCGGCATTTTCGACCCGCCCATGCAAGGGCAGTGCCGCGGGGTCGTCTCTCTCCTTCTTGTTTTAGGATGTTTGAGGTACGACTCTCGATTTTTAAAACAAAATAAATATAGCATATAAACTACTCTTTGTCAAGAGTTGTTTACATGATTATATAGAATACAAAAAAACGGCTATGTTGAGCCGTTTTTTTGAAGATTTATCGCCCATCAGGGCAATCTTTCTAGTGCCTTTTTTGCAGCTTTTATGCCTTCATTCATATTTGTGGCTTCATCGCTGAAGCCGCGGACCGCAATCCAGATCATATACGGCATGTTCAGCACTCTCACGGTTCCGGACCAAAGGTAGGCGTCCTCGCCAAGCCCCTGAAGCTCATCATATTGCTCGGGTTGCGTCATGTGCCCCGTCTTGAAACGGCTGAAATATTCGTCTAATGGCCATTCGTACAAACTGTTTCTCATATTCACGTCCT
Source organism: Candidatus Uhrbacteria bacterium (assembly GCA_003576745.1). Taxonomy (GTDB): domain Bacteria; phylum Patescibacteriota; class Patescibacteriia; order 2-12-FULL-60-25; family 2-12-FULL-60-25; genus 2-12-FULL-60-25. Next base: position 383,206 of record QEVR01000001.1, read on the forward strand.
CATAAACCGAGATTTCCATGAGGCGCGATACGCCGCTCTCTTGCGACGTGACGTATCTGCAGTATTTTTTTGCCGGATCGCTTCCTTCTTCCGTATAGGCGGGAATCAGTTCGCCGCCGAGAATGACGCTCGCTTCATCGGCCGTTATGAGGTCGCAGGCTTCAACGGTATACACGGGCGTGTAATCGCCCGTGTCGTTGACGACGTCCGCAGAGGATTCGACTGACGGGGACGGCTCGGACAATGGTTCCCCGGGCGCAGACGGGGCTGGCGCGGTGGAACACCCTGCGCCGAGGATCAATACTGCGGCAGATGTGAACGGGAGGAGATATTTTTTCATATATTCGAGATCATACAGAATGGCGAATTATTTAAGACGTGAGACGGCGAGAGACGCCGCATCCAGGATGACTTTCCGATCCTTTGGCCCGGAGCTTTCTATATCGGCAAGGCCCTCGTCAAATCCTTGAACATGTATATCGAGAACGGTATCGCCTTTGAGGACTTCGATGGAACGGAAGCTCCAGAATGCACTATCGCCCAGATTCGGTACGGTTTCGGCATCCGGGTGAAAGATTTTCTTCGTGTAGGCGAAATATTCTTTTGCATCGCTGTTGTATCCACTCTTCTGGATGTTATCGGATTCCAACACGATTATAATGAGTTCGCGGGACGGTCCTTTTGACTTGTCCGTGTAATACGAACAAGACGCGCCATCGGGATCGATCATGGAGCTTCTGATCGGCTTTACAAGCGGCCCGCCAAGAATGGATTCCGCATCGGCTTTCGTAATTAACGCGCAGGGATCTATAGTAAATTTTCCTTCGTCATCGAAGGGACCTGCGTCCTGGGATGCGGTGCCTTTCGTTCCATTCGGTTGTTGCGTCGCGGGAGCCGGCGTTGTCGCGCAACCGGCGCCGAGAACTGCCGTTGAAAGAATAATACTTCCGAACACGTTTCGTATGCGGGCATTCATACAATACGGAATATGAAGAATCGTGCCTTCATCATGCACTATTTTCTTCGAGGACGCCATGCCCCGGCCCCTTGCCAGATGCGCCGGCCCTGCGCTACACTCCTGCGGCATCTATGGCATATATCTACCGGAAGAAGTCTCAGCAGAAAGCTCCTGTTACGCGAAAAACTCTCCTCAAGCGCATTGTCTTGATTTTGGCGCTTTTTATCCTGGCTGGTTCGGTATCGTATCCGGCGGGCGCAAACACATTGATTGACGGTTGGAACAGAATCACAAGCCTCAGCATTCCGCATGTGGAGTATCCCCTCGTTCTCGGGCTGGACCTTCAGGGCGGTTCGCATTTGGAGTACGTTGCGGACCTGTCGAATGTGCCGTTGGACCAGCGCGGCGATGCCATGGACGGTGCGCGCGATGTCATCGAACGCCGCGTGAACCAAATGGGCGTGTCGGAACCGCTCGTACAGACGGCGAAGGCGGGCGATCAATGGCGTCTTACGGTTGAGCTTGCAGGTATTCGTGACGTGAATCAGGCCATCAACATGATCGGCGAAACGCCTATTCTGGAATTCCGGATTCAGAACGAGCAGGCGAATCGCGGACTGACGGAGGAGGAGCAGCAAATGCTTCTTGAGGCGAATAAGGCAAAACGGGAACTTGCGGAGGAGATTTTTAAGCGCGCGCAGGCGGGCGATCCTATTCAATCGCTTTCGGAAGAGTACTCGGACGATGAAACGATACGAGCTGCCGGAGGCGATCTCGGGTGGGTGCTTGATCAGCGCCAATACATAAAGCTCAAGGAGCTTGGACAGGATTTGAATCCAGGGGATGCATATCCGATGATGGTGGACGACGGTCAGAATTTTTACATTGCGCAGGTCGAAGAGAAAAAAGACGCGGGTCAGGAAATCCGCGCGTCGCATTTGCTTATTCAGTGGGAAGGGGGTGAACAGAGCGCCCAGAGCCGTACAAAAGAACTGGCGCTCGAGCTGATGGAGAAGATTAAATCAGAAGTAACGCCGGCGAATTTCGAGGAAAAAGTCATGGAGTATTCCGACGAGCCCGGCGCGGACAAGACCGCCGGCGATCTCGATTATTTCCGCCGCGGGGACATGGTTCCGCCCTTCGAGGATGCGGCATTTGCGTTAACAAAAGGCGCCGTATCAGACGTCGTTGAAACGCAATTCGGATTCCATCTGATTAAAAAAACGGATGAGCGGAATGTAAGCGATCTGCGGGTGCGCGCCGTGGTGTTACGGCAAATGACTGCGGCGGATATCCTCAATACCGAACCTTGGGTTCGAACCGAGCTGACCGGCAAACAACTCAAACGCGCCGTGCTTGATTTCGACCCTCAAACGGGGGCGCCGATCGTTGTGTTGGACTTCGATTCGGAGGGAACGGCATTGTTCGCGAAGATGACGAAAGACAATATCGGAAAACCTATCGCCATTTACCTGGACGGATCGCCGATTTCTATTCCCACCGTCCAGACCGAAATTACCGGAGGACAAGCCGTGATCAGCGGCAGTTTTACCGTGAATGAGGCCAAGCTTCTTGCCCAGCGTTTGCAGGCTGGCGCGCTTCCGGTTCCTATCGAGCTGATTGCTCAGCAGACGGTGGGACCCACGCTCGGCTCCGAATCAATTGCATTGTCCCTAAAGGCGGGATTGATCGGATTTCTGCTCGTGCTTATCTTTATGATTCTGTTTTATCGCATTCCCGGCATTATCTCGGTGTTCGCGCTTGCCTTTTATGTCGCCGTCGTTCTTGCGATTTTCAAGATTATTCCGGTAACCATGACCCTGTCGGGCATTGCAGGATTCATTCTTTCTATCGGAATGGCCGTAGATGCGAACGTGCTTATTTTCGAGCGCTTAAAAGAGGAGTTCCGCACGGACAAACCGCTGCAGGTATCCGTTGACGAGGCCTTTAAGCGCGCTTGGTCGTCCATTCGCGACGGCAATGTTACGACGCTCTTGGTTTGCCTCGTGCTCTATACATTCACATCGTCGCTGGTGAAAGGATTCGCGCTCACGCTCGGCATCGGCATCCTCGTGTCCATGTTTACCGCTATCGTCATAACACGCACCATTCTGAAGCTTTTTGTCTCAACGCCTCTCTCGCGGGCATTGCCATGGTTCTTCCTGCATCCGCGCAATAAAGCCTCGTAATATGGGAATCATCAAGCTCCGCGCCGTGTGGTATGCTTTGTCCGGACTGTTGTTCACGGGATCATTTTTTAGCCTTGCGGTATACGGTTTGAATTTCGGGATTGATTTTACGGGAGGCTCCCTGCTGGCGCTTCGTTTTGAGGAACGACCTGCGACGCTTGAAATCGAACGGATGCTCCAGCCTTACGATACCGGGAAGGTCATTATCCAGCCGGTAGGCGATACGGACGTGAATATCCGTTCCAAATCACTCAATGAGGAGACGCATCAGAACATCATCAGCGCGTTTCAGGACCAGTACCCGAATGTCACGGAATTGCGTTTCGATTCCATCGGGCCGTCCGTGGGAGCAGAATTACGTTCAAAATCTCTGTGGGCGCTCGCGATATCTTTCGGCCTGATTCTTGTCTATATCGCCTACGCGTACCGAAAGGTATCGGTTCCCGTGCAGAATTGGAAATACGGCGTTATTACGCTTATCACCGCGTTGCATGACGTTGTCATTCCGCTCGGCGTCTTTTCCTTGCTCGGGAAATTCGCCGTCGTGGAAGTGGGCACGCCGTTCGTGGTTGCCGTGCTCACCGTGCTCGGATATTCCATCAACGACACCATCGTGGTTTTCGATCGCATTCGCGAGAATCTTCACCGGTTGAGCGGACGCTTCGAAGAAATTGTCGGCGCTTCGCTCACACAGACTTATGTCCGTTCATTGAACACTTCGCTCACCACGCTGTTTGCCATTGTTGCTGTGTATCTCTTTGGAGGCGAAAGTCTGCGGAATTTTGCCCTGACATTCATTATCGGCGTCATTGCCGGTACGTATTCTTCCATTTTTATTTCATCGCCATTGCTCGTGACCTGGCAGAAGCTTTCAAGCAGAAACGGGAAGTAAGGAGTACGGTACGTAGGACGTAGGACGTAGGGCGTGAGTCGTGAGGTATGCGGTTTGCGGGATGCAGTGGTGCGGTATGCGCCCCGTAACCCGAACCCCATAACCAGTAACCCGTAACCTGTTTCCCTTAGCCCTTTTTCCTTTTTTGCCAACTGCTCATTCTCATCTCTCCCAGCTACCAACATTCTCTGTTTTTGTGATATTCTTTCACGCACATGGGTGAAGACATTCTCTTGTCTGATGTGCGGGTAGGCGGGGGCGGGTTTTTTGAATGGCTGGATCCCGGTCAATGGATTTCCGTCCTTGTAGGACTTGGAGACAACCCTTTGCAAGCGATGTGGTGGTTCATCGCCCATGGAGGGTGGGTTATCCTCGTTCTGATATTTTTATGGATGCTGAAATATTCCTGGCTGAATTACATTACAAGCAAGGCGGCAGCAAAAAAGGAATGGGTGCTTTTGGCCATAGACGTCCCGCGCGCAAGCGAACAAACATGCAAGGCGATCGACAATATGTTCGCTCATATGGCGGGCGGGCATTCGCCTCCGACGTTTTTGGAAAAGTGGACGGCCGGGCACGTACAGGACACGATTACGCTTGAGATTATTTCGATCGAGGGTCATTTACAGTATCTTATTCGGACGTCATCCAAACTCCGCGATCTTGTTGAAGCATCCATCTATGCGCAATACCCGGAGGCCGAGATTACGATGGTGGAAGACTATACCCGAATGGTGCCCGATCAGTACCCGAACGATCTGTATGACTGTTTCGGGACGGAGATGGTCCCGGTAAAAAGCGACGCGTATCCCCTAAAAACGTATCTCGATTTCGAAGATTCGCTGTCCGGTGAGTTCAAGGACCCTCTCGCGGTGCTTCTTGAGGCAATGTCCCGGCTCGGACCGGGGGAGCAGTGCTGGTATCAAATCGTGCTTACGCCGATCGATCAGAAAGCCTTTGTCGCCAAAGCGCAGAAGGAAATCATGAAACTTACGGGCCAAAAGGCGCCGGTGAAAAAGAATCTTGTCGAAAAAGCGCTTGATCTGCCGATTCAGGCGATGAGTACGGTTGCGGACGTCGCCTTCGGCGGCGGGGACGCCGCTAGCGGAAAGAAGGTGGATAATCCCTTGCAAAGCCGCATGTGGAATCTGACGCCCGGAGAGCGGAAAGTTGTCGAAGCGATCGAAAAAAAGATGGGCCATATTCAGTATGAGGTGAAATTGCGTTTCCTGTATATCGCGAAGCACGAAGTATTCACAAAATCGAAAATTCTCCAGTCATTCGTAGGATCGATGAAGCAGTATAATTCGAACGATCTGCTGTCCATTAAGCCGGAAGGGAAATATATCGGGGTGAGTTCGGCAATCGTCCTGTTCAAAGAACGAAGGAATAATGACCGGAAAGGCAAGCTTGTCCGCGCATACCGGAATCGGTCGAACTGGGCGGGGGCGAGCCGATTCCATCTTGGGACGGATGAAATCGCCGCATTATGGCATCTTCCCGTCGTGATGCAGGTTAAAGCGCCGCAGCTCAAGAAAACAGAAGCGAAAAAAGCCGAACCGCCGATAAATATTCCCTTTGCCTAAGGATGTAGGGGGTGGTATACTCCGTTCAACACAAATACCCACGAAGATCCTTACCACGCGTCGATTGGTTATCAGTTGATGGTTGCTAATTCCGGGCTCTCTGGAACGAGCAGTCACGAAACTGGTAACCAACTTTTTTCCTGCCGAAACGCACTTTCGTTCCATCACAGCCCCTTCCCTCTACAAGCTACATGCCTGAACACGAGCGAGTCACCGACCCGAACGCCGTTACATTGTTCGCGGAAACGAATTTCCGGAATCAACGGCGTCGTTTTGGCATTAAGCTGGATGACCGGCGGCGACACATGTACATCATCGGGAAAACGGGCATGGGAAAAACAACCATGCTGGAAAATATGGTGCTGTCCGACGTGTATGCGGGTCACGGGCTGGCTTATATCGATCCGCACGGTGACACGGCCGAAAAAATCATCGACTATATTCCGAGCTGGCGGATCAATGACGTGGTGTATTTCAATCCGGCCGACATGTCCTATCCAGTGGGTTTTAATATCCTGGAAACGGTAAACGACGATCAAAAGCATTTGGTCGGCTCGGGGCTAATGGGTGTGTTTAAGAAAATCTGGCCGGACGTATGGAGTGCCCGCATGGAGTATATTCTTTTAAACTGCGTCTTGGCTCTGTTGGATTATCCGGGAGCCACCCTGCTTGGCATTAACCGTTTGCTGGTCGATAAGGACTATCGTGAACGCGTTATTTCCAAAATCCGCGATCCCATCGTAAAAACGTTTTGGGTGGCGGAATTTTCATCATGGTCGGAGAAATACGCCACGGAAGCCATTGCGCCGGTGCAGAATAAGGTAGGGCAGTTTTTGAGCGCATCCATCATTCGGAACATCGTCGCGCAGGTAAAGTCCACCATCGATCCTCGCGACATCATGGATCACCAGAAAATTTTCATCGTCAACCTGTCGAAAGGGCGCATCGGCGAGGATAATATGAAGCTGTTAGGCGGCATGATCGTGACCAAGCTTCAGCTAGCGGCCATGGAACGGGTGGACATTCCGGAACAGGAACGGAAGGATTTTTTCATGTATGTGGACGAATTCCAGAATTTTGCCACCCCTTCGTTCGCCAACATCCTTTCAGAAGCGCGGAAATATCGGCTTAGCCTTATTATGGCGCACCAGTACATTGAACAGCTGGACGAAGTCGTACGCGACGCAGTATTCGGCAACGTGGGTTCAATCATCGCCTTCCGCGTGGGCGCAAAAGATGCGGAATACATGGAAACGGAATTTACGCCGACATTCACGCCGGAGGACCTAGCGAATATTCCGAAGTATTCCATTTACCTCAAGCTCATGGTCGACGGCGTGTCTACGCCGCCGTTTTCCGCGAATACGCTGGCGCCCATTGCCCAGCGCACCGACAGCCGCGAAAAAGTCGTTGCCGTATCGCGCGAACGCTATGCCGTGCCAAAAAGCGATATCGAAGAAAAAGTTTTAAAGTGGAGCGGCATGGAAACAGGAGCCCAAGCGCCCGTTTCCAGTGTAATAGTGGAGAGTGTGTCCGGACCCTTGCAGTATCCGAGAATAGAAACCGAAGAGGAACAGGCGGCGCGCGCGGAACGCCTCGCGGAAGTTTCCAAGCCCATGTATGGCGCGGCACCCGCGTCGCCTGAAGCGGAGCAACCGGCGGCAGGAGGGGAGTATCTGCGTTTTTCTCCGGAGCGACTCGCAGCCATTCAGGCAAAAGCGCCGGCGGGGAAAAAGAAAAAGCCCATGTTCAAACATACATGCGATCGATGCGGCATTGTGTGGGAAATGCCCATACAGCTGGACACGAGCCGGCCCGTATATTGCGCGGAATGTCTTCCACTCGTGAAGGAAGAGAAAAAATTCAAAGGGAAAATGATCAAATCGGCAGTCCGCGGAAAACCGCCGGCCGGCATTAAGGAAGAAGACGAAACAAAGACCGCGGCTCCGCGCGACGTTTTGGAGAAGGCAATGCGATCGCTGGAGGAAGATGGTCGCATTCGCTTGGAGAAGAAAGACGCACGGCGAGATACAGAACAGCAAAACCGTCCGAGACTCGTGGTAACCAGCCCCGACCGGCTGGAAGACCTGCTGGTCGAGAAGGATTCGGAATCGCGTTCCGAACTTCTCGAATCGATCGAGAAAGAGCGAGGGGCCAAGGTGCTTACGTCAAAACTGGCGGCCATGCCGCCGATAGCGGAGACTTTGCCTCTCGCGAAGGCCGAGCAGGCTCCGAAAGAGCGGGAAGTATCCGCAGCCGAATCCGCGGAACGAAAAAAGCGCAAGCGCAAGCGGCGACGCCGGAGCGGGGAGCGCGTGCCAGAGAAGGGGCCGGAAGATGGAAACTCTCTTGAAACACCGGGATCGCGCGTCGAAGCATTTTTCCGGGATGTGGAAGAGGGAAAGAGGACAGAGAAAGATGTTCGCGACGAGGAGCCTCCATCGAGTATCGTCTTTAAGATGACGGCTCCTGCGGCGCCGGAATCCGGCGGCGGACCGCGGCGCATACGGCCGGGTGAACGCATCCGCTTCGACGCTTCATGATTCCTGTGGCAGAATACCCGTATGGCAGAACGCATTACCTATGTTACGAATGACGGCGTGACCATTGTCGGAAACTGGGTGACCTCACCCACCACGATCGGCGCCGCAATTCTATTGCATCAGTATCCGAGCACTCGGCAATCCTGGAGCGATGTCCAGCGCATTCTCGCGACACGGGGTATCGCTTCAGTCGCTATTGACCTGCGGGGACATGGCGAGAGCATCAAGGGTCCGGACGGCATTCAACTGGACTATCAGGTATTCAAGGATGAGGAGCATGCGTCCAGCATTCACGATGTCCGCGGCGCCTATGAATGGATTCAGGCGAGAGGAATCGAGCGGGATCGCATTGTGGCGGTCGGAGCGAGCATAGGGGCGAATCTCGCGCTGAACTTCCTTTCCGAGGAGCCTCATATGCCTGCGGCAGCGGCGATCAGCCCGGGCGAGGAGTATCATGGCGTGAATACGTTCGAGAATGCCGAATATATCTCACCGCATCAGTCTGTTTGGATCGTTTCCTCGGCCGATGATGAAAAGAGCTATGTTGCGAGCGAACAACTCGACAAAATGATCGTGTCAGAGCAAAAAATCTTCGAACGGATAAAAGAAGCGGGTCACGGCATGGACGTGTTTACAAAGAATCCGAAGCTCATGGAACAGATGGCTGATTGGCTTCGCGACAGGATTCTTAATTTCACATAGGGTTGCGTGATTGCGTAGGGGGAAGAGTAGGAAGCATAATTCTCCCCGAACCCTTTGCCCTGGCCTGCAGTATTCCAAAAAATGTTTAACGAAATTTTCCGCGGACTTGTCCTGGGTCTTCTTCAGGGAATAACTGAATTTTTTCCCGTGTCATCGAGCGGGCATCTGATTTTGGTTCCACGCTTGTTCGGCTGGGATGATCAGGGTCTTGCTTTTGACACGGTTCTTCACCTCGGAACGCTCACGGCGCTTGTCTGGGTTTTTTGGAAAGATATCGTCGATTCCTTGAAGGGTACATTCGTCCAACGGGACAAAGCATCCGCGAGACTCGTTTTGATGGTCATTCTCGCCGCCATACCCGGCGTCGTGTTCGGTGGGTTGTTCGGAAGAGCGATTGAATCGTTTACGAGAGGACCGCTGTTCGTTGCCCTTGGACTTTTTTTTTGGGGCTTTGTGCTGTTTGCCGCAGACAGATACGCACAGTCGCGCAAACACGGCATCCGCGAACTCTCAGATATGCGCTGGATACAAGTGATTGTCGTCGGATTCGCTCAAGCTATTGCATTATTTCCGGGTACATCACGTTCGGGTATCACCATTAGCGCCGGGTTATTCGGCGGCTTGCAGCGTGAACTGGCGGTCCGATTTTCTTTTTTGGTCAGCATCCCTACGGTCGCCGCGGCAGGTGCGTATGGCGCGTACCAGCTGGCGCAAACGGGGACGACGTCTTTCGGTATGACGGAATTAATAGTAGGATTTGTTACAGCGGCGGCCTCCGGCGTATGGGCGATCAGGTTTCTGCTTTCCTATGTTTCGAAAAAGAATTTCAATGTTTTCGTTCTCTATCGCATCGTCCTCGCGGTCGTTGTTCTCGCGATCGTGCGTTAGAAATCGTCGTGCGTTCCGCGTTATCCTGCTGGTCGCCATGTTCGGATCCGCGGCTTTCGGCGCGCCTGCTTTTGCAGCCAGCGTGTCCATTCCGCAGCTTAAGGCGGGAGCGGCCGATCCGCCTCTCGATACCGCGTCTCTTGCCGCGGTGATCGTCGTGGACACTGCTTCCGGAAAAACGCTGTATAAGATGAATCCGGACAAGCAATGGCCGGCAGCCAGCTTAACGAAACTCATGACGGCGAGAGTTTTCACCTCCACGCCCACGAACTGGAATGCGACGGGGAATATTTTGAACTCGGACGAGGTTGGCGGCGGACGTCTGCGCGTGCCTGTGGGAACCACTATGTCGATTCGGGATCTCCTGTATTCGGCTATCGTCGGTTCTGCGAATAATGCCGCGAACGCTCTTGCGCGGCTGTATAACGGAAAAGGCGCGAACGCTTTTGTTCAGAGTATGAATGAGTTTGCGGCCGCATTCGGATTGAATCGTACGAAATTTTATGATGCCTCCGGCATGAATCCTGCCAATACCGTAACGGCCTATGACGTTGCAGTTCTTCTGCAGGAAACCGCGCGTTCCGAGGAAACCGTGAAAGCGATGATGACGGCGCAATATTCCTTTGCGACACGATCGCCGGTGGAACGAAAGAATATCAAGAATACTAACGATCTCCTTTTTATCGAACCGGAGGTATTGGTAAGCGCGGGAAAAACTGGATATCTGGAAGAGTCCAGATATAATTATGCCGTTCGTGTAAAGCCTTCCGATACGTCCGCCATGAACGGCGGAGAGCTGGTCGTCGTGATTTTTGGCGCGCCGTCGCGGCCGGATTCCGTTCACGCAGCCGTCATTCTTGCAAAATGGGCATGGGAAAATTTCGAATGGAAGTCCTTAGATGCGCCTGTGAAGCTCGGGGGAAATTATCTCATGGGCGATCGGAATGAAGACATTCGCGAGCTGCAGAAATTCTTAAACGCGGAGGGCGTGAATATCGCAAAACGCGGTCCTGGGTCGCCCGGGCAGGAAACAGCCTTCTTCGGCGCGCTCACTCGGGATGCTCTTAAACGGTTTCAGGAAGCGCATCGAACGGACATTTTAGATCCCTACGGTCACACGGAAGCGTCAGGGTATCTTGATTTCGCCACGCGGGCGTTTATCCACGAATACAAACCAAAGCCGGAGCCGGCCGCATCGGCTGGCATTCTCTCCCGCCCTTTGAGTCCCGGGGACATCAGTGAGGAGGTGCGTATCCTCCAGGAAATCCTTTCCCGGGATCCGGATGTGTATCCCGAACGCCTTGTCACGGGATTTTACGGGCCGCTGACCATACAGGCCGTACAGCGTTTTCAAATGAAGCACAGTATCGTAACAACTGCCGGCGCGCCGGGTTATGGATATGTTGGACCTGGGACGAGGGCAAAATTGAACCAGCTTTATGGGGGAGTCGGGAGTAGGTAGTATAGGGGTGCGTAGGACGTAGGGCGTGAGTCATGCGGTATGCGGGGGTTCGGTATGCGCCCCGTAACCCGAACCCCATAACCAATAACCCGTAACCAGTAACCCGAGACCCGTATAACCCGAGACCCGCTCCCTTTGCCCTTTGCCCTTTGCCTTTTTGCCAATTCCTGATTGCCAAAAGCTTCCAGTTAGAACCTTCCCATTATGAGCAAAAGCGTCCTTATCGGCATGAGCGGCGGCGTTGATTCCAGCGTCGCCGCGGCTTTGCTTGTAAAAACTGGGTACCGCGTGATCGGCGGCTTCATAAAAAATTGGTCTGATACGAAAGACATTTGGAGCGGCGAGTGCCGGTGGAAGGGAGATCGCCGTGATGCCATCCGCGTGGCGGCAAAGCTTGATATTCCTCTTTTGACATTCGATTTTGAGGAGGCATATCGCAAGCATGTCATCGATCCCATGTTTCGCGCATACCAGAAGGGCTCTACGCCGAATCCGGATGTACTATGCAATCAGGAAATCAAATTCGGACTCTTTTTTCATGAAGCCCGTCGGCTGAAGATTGACTATATTGCAACGGGTCATTATGCGCGCGTCAGGACAGATCGGGACGGCATCGCGCATCTCTTGCGCGGACGCGATCCCGATAAAGACCAGAGTTATTTTTTGCATCGCGTCCAGCAGAAGGCATTGGCGCGGACGCTGTTTCCCGTCGGGGCGCTGAAAAAGCCGGATGTCCGGAAGATCGCCCGCTCACTCGGTCTCGCGACGGCGGAGAAAAAGGAGAGCATGGGTATCTGTTTTATCGGCAAACAGGATATGAAGGATTTTCTTCGGACGCGGATTCCGTCCAGGCCGGGCTCTGTTACGGATCCGAACGGGCTCGTCATCGGCGCGCATGACGGCCTGGACGGCGTTACCATCGGCCAACGGCACGGATTTCAGGCCAAGGGCGGCCCGTGGTATGCGGCCGCAAAAGATCCCGTCTCGAACTGTCTTGTTGTCGTCCCAAATCGCGAACATCCATTGCTGTATGTGCGGAACGCTCGCATCGGTGATCCCCACTGGGTCACGGGACGGGCGCCTGCATCTGATCGCGGTATTTCCTGCGCAGTCCGTTATCGTCAGAAAGACGTTCCCGTCACGATCGATCTACGCGCAAAGAAGATGGACATTCAATTTCAGAAACCTGTTTTTGCCGTTGCACCCGGACAGTCCGCGGTGTTTTACAAAGGCCAGGAATGTTTGGGCGGAGGGATTATCGAGAGGACGAGTCCGGAGGCCGGGGGAAAGGACGTGGGACGTGGTGCGTAGGGTGAGGAACGGGATGTAGGGAGTGGGAAGTAGGGTTGCGTGGCTGCGTAGGCTATGGGCCATGCGCCGTGAGCCTTGCGCCCCGAGCCCCGAAACCCGTTCCCTCAAGCGCCTCTCCAAAAGATAGACGTAGGCTTCCGCATCGGCTACGCTTTTCGCCAATATGGCGCGTTCACCCCGTCTGGAGTGGATTTCGGTGATTTATCTTGTGCTCTTCGTTCTGGCTATTTTATCCCCGAGCCTTGTCCGAAATGATTATTTCGGCCTTCCGGAGGACCGCATTGAAGAACTTCTGATTTTTTTGTTCGGTATTGCCGGTCTGGCGACCTTTTCGTTGTACGAGCGAGTGATGGAGCGGAGAGAACGGGAACGCGACGAAGCATTGAGCGATCGCGACAAGGCTCGGAAAGAGCTTGTCTCCTCGTACGAGTATATCGGAGCCATCAATCGACAGATTGACGCGCTTAAAAAGCTTGCAAATGAAACGGCCGTCTCGCTTGTGGAAGCAGACAGGATCAAAAAGGGCATTTTCCAATCTCTCGCCGCGGGTGCGGCGGCGCTTATGCGCGCGGATCATTGCGAGCTTCGCGTTGTCGCATTGGATAAGCTGCGGACACTCAAGGAATTTCGTTTGGAGACCGCGGATCCGCTTCGGGTATCGAATCGAGACCTTTTAACCGTACACGAGCATGAGCGTTCGCACTGCTTTGTGCGCGGAGAGGACGGAAGGGAAATATTGGTCGTCCCGTCGGACCGGAAGGATTCAACCTGCAAAACCTTCATGCTCCTATCAACGTCGGTTGACACTGTGCCCGAGGTCGATCCCGGTCTGCTCAAAGTCTATGCGAATCAGGCAGAAGTGTTGTATCGTGTGCTCGCTTCGAAAGGGTCTCGCATCCGCGAGGAGGATCGCTCGGAGTCGGAGCTTCTCGCCGCAGAAGCATGATCATGAATACGCATCCGCTTATCTTTTCGTATCGTTTGTTATTCTCTTATGACTGTTCACGACCTGCGTCAAAAATTTCTCGACTTCTTTAAAGAGAAGGGGCATTCGATTATTCCGTCGGCATCGCTCCTGCCGGAAAATGACCCCAGCGTCTTGTTTACCACGGCAGGTATGCAGCCACTTGTCCCGTACTTGAAAGGACAAGCACATCCCATGGGAAAAAGGCTTGCAGACGTGCAGAAATGTCTTCGGACCGATGATATCGATGAGGTGGGGGACAACCGGCATCTCACGTTTTTCGAAATGCTCGGCAATTGGTCGCTTGGCGACTATTTTAAAGAGGAGGCGATCGGCTGGTCCTTTGAATTCTTGACGGATCGTCGTTGGCTCGACATTGATCCGAAAAAGCTTTATGTCACGATTTTCGAGGGGGATAACGATGCTCCTCGCGATGAGGAATCCATGGGTATATGGCAGGCGCAGTTCGAAACGCAGGGAATTGCGGCGAATATCGGAGAAGCCGGAAAAGACGAGCCAGCATCTGGAACGGAGGGTCCGCGCATCTTTTTGTATGGCAAGGAAAAAAACTGGTGGCCCGGCGCGAAGACAAAAGGTCTATGCGGCCCGGACACAGAGATCTTTTACGATACCGGGAGACCGCATGACCGGTCATATGGCGAAGTGTGCCATCCAAACTGCGACTGCGGCCGCTATGTCGAAATTTGGAACAATGTCTTCATGCAATTCAACCGCGCGGAGGAAGGCGGCTCGCTTGAAATTCTTCCGAACAAGAACGTGGATACCGGCATGGGGCTCGAGCGAACGGCAGCCGTCATATCAGGGAAAACGACCGTGTTCGATCTGGAGGTTTTTCAAACGATCTTCCGCGGCTTGGAACAACTGAGCGGGAAGGTTTATGGCTCGGATGAGGATATCGATCGTTCCATGAGAATTATCGCAGACCATGTCCGCGCGTCCGTGTTCGCGATCGCTGACGGCGCTGTTCCGTCGAATGTTCAGGCTGGATATGTCGTGCGCCGGCTCATTCGTCGCGCCATACGCGAAGGGCATACGCTTGGGATCAACGGCCTCTTTTTGCAGACCGTCGCGAATGTCGTCATCGGAGAGTTCGGCGTGTTCTATTCTGCACTCGAAACGAAACGGCAGGAAGTCCTTGATGCGCTAAAAGAAGAGGAAACGAAATTCCGCGAGACGCTGGAGAAAGGCATGAGAGAACTTGAGAAAATGATGAAGGGCGGGGATATGACGGGGGAAAAAGCTTTTATTCTGTATTCTACATACGGGTTTCCGGTGGAATTAACGGAAGAGCTTGTGAAAGAGCACGGCCAGCATGTGGACCGTTTGCGTTTTCAAGAGGAGTTCAAGAGGCATCAGGAGCTTTCCCGCACAGCTTCAGCGGGCATGTTCAAGGGCGGTTTGGCCGATGATTCCGCGGAGACCGTGCGTCTCCATACCGCGACACATCTTCTGCATCAGGCTCTGCGGAATGTTCTCGGAGACCATGTGGGACAGCGCGGTTCGAATATTACGAAGGATCGGCTTCGATTCGATTTTTCACATCCACAAAAAATGACGCCTGAAGAAATACAAAAGGTCGAGGATCAGGTAAATGACGTCATTCGCCGTGATCTTCCCGTTCGATTCGAAATTATGGATATGGACGAAGCCAAGAAGGTCGGGGCGCTCGGATTTTTCGAAGACAGATACGCGCGGATGGGAGGTAAGATTAAGGTGTATTTCGTCGGAGACGAAGAACGGGGATACTTCAGCAAGGAAATCTGCGGGGGGCCGCATGTCCGTCGTACCGCGGAGCTTGGATTATTCAAGATTCAAAAAGAAGAGGCCTCTTCGGCAGGCGTTCGAAGGATTAAGGCCGTCGTAATGGATTCCGGCGCCTAGGAAAATTCGCTTGACCTTCCTACGCATGCCCTGTAACATTCGCCAAATCGCATGTGGATAATCATACGTCACGCATAAACTTGAGCCAGAAATTCATGGTATTTACGATCATGTTGGAGAAATCCTATGTCAGAGGGTAAGGCGTCAACAAAGGATTTTTTGGTCGTAAAGGGAGTGGTAGAGGAAAATCTGCCCGCAACTTCTTTCCGCGTAAAATTGGAGAATGGGCAGGATATTTTGTGTCATTTGGCCGGAAAATTACGGAAACACCGCATTCGGTTGACCCCCGGGGACGAGGTGAACGTGGAGATCAGCCCCTATGATTTGACAAAAGGGAGGATTATTTATAGATTCTAGGCCCTGTAGAGCCAATTTCGCCCGTCGCACGCCGCTCGTCGTTTCACCCCGTAAACGAAGGCCGGCGCGCGGCGGTCGAACGACTTCCTTCGGGAAGGCGACATGCCGCCAACAGGATGAAGTATGAAAGTACGATCATCGGTCAAAAAGATGTGCCGAGACTGCCAGGTGATACGCCGGAAAGGCCGAGTCGTCGTTATTTGTAAAAAGAATCCGAAACATAAACAGCGACAGGGCTGAAGCTCAGATTGTCGTCGATGAACCGATACACGGCGACGACAGGAACGGATGACCAGCCTCCATACGACACAGTCTATAACTTAACCCGGCTGAACGGTCCCTCATACACTATGGCACGCATTGCGGGAGTTACGCTCCCGGCACAAAAGCGCATCGACATTGCGCTCACATACATCCACGGCATTGGCCGCATCACCGCGATGAAACTCATCGCGGCGACCGGCATTGACGGCAGTATTCGCGTAAAAGACATGAGTGAAGAAGATGCGGAGAAAATCCGCCAGGCGCTTCGCGATCTTGGCATAAAACTGGAAGGCGATCTTCGCCGCGAGGTTATGGGAAACGTCAAGCGTTTGAAGGAAATTCAATCGTATCGCGGCATCCGACATATCAGGAAACTTCCGGCGCGCGGCCAGCGCACCAAAACGAATAGCCGAACGATTCGCGGGAATGTGCGCCGTACCATGGGATCCGGAAAGCGCAAGCTCGAAAAGACCTAAGGAATAACGTATGGCAGAACAGAAACCCGTAGTTCGAAAGAAAAAAAAGGCGGCACGCCAGGTGTCGACCGGATGCGCATATATTCATGCTTCGTATAACAACACCATTCTTACGCTTACGGATGCGGAAGGGAATGTGTTGGCATGGGCGAGCGCGGGTCATTGTGGCTTTCGTGGCCCAAAAAAGGCAACGCCGTATGCGGCATCGGTCATCGTGAAGAATGCCATCGACAAAGTACAAAATGCCGGACTGAAAGACGTGCATGTTTTTGTGCGCGGTGTTGGACAAGGGCGAGAGAGCGCCGTTCGTAGTTTGAATGCCAATGGGTTGAATATTCTTTCTATTAAAGACGTGACGCCGATTCCGCATAATGGCTGCCGGCCGCCGCGTTCGCGCCGCGTATAAGGTATGAAGACTCGTATTACCGCAAAAGTTGCCCGAAGAGAGGGCGTAAACCTGGACGGCCGCGAAAAAATCGACCGGATTCTTCAGCGTCGAGCGTATGCTCCGGGTGCGCACGGCCCCACATCACGCGGACGGCAGACCGACTATGGCAAGCAGCTACGAGAAAAGCAGAAGGCCAAACGCATGTACGGCCTCACCGAAAAGCAATTCTCGAATGTTTTTGCCGAAGTGACCAGGAAAAAAGGAGATACCGGCCGCATGCTGGTTCTGCTTTTGGAATCGCGTCTGGACAATGTGGTGTATCGCGCCGGCTTCGCAAAAACGCGCGCCGCAGCGCGGCAAATGGTGAATCACGCGCATTTCAACGTAAATGGCACCAAGGTGAATATTCCATCTTTCCGAACAAAGCCGGGCGATGTGATTATTGTGCGAGACAATAAGCGGAACAAAGGTCCGTGGAAGACGATCGCGGAGACAATGAAAAATCACGAAGCGCAGTCGTGGCTCAGCGCGGATCCGTCTGCGATGTCCATTAAAATTACCGGCACGCCGACCGACGAGGAACTCAAGAAACAGCCTTTTGATTCTAAACTCATCGTTGAGTTCTACTCACGTTAATCCTTCATCATGTTCGTATGGAGTCACTTCTCCTCCCATCAAAGATCAGCTACGCAAAAAGCGATCGCCCACATGAAGGAATCCTGACCGTCGAGCCGTGCTCGCCGGGATACGGTACAACGCTCGGCAATGCGTTGCGCCGCGTTCTGCTTTCCTCATTGCCGGGGGCCGCGGTTACGTCCTTTAAAATTAAGGGCGTGGATCACGAATTTTCAACGATCGAACACGTCAAAGAAGACGTCGTTGAGATTATTTTGAATCTCAAGGCTCTCCGTATAAAGCTTCATTCGGAAGAACCTGCAAAACTCTTTTTGAAGGCATCGGGCGAAAAATCGGTAACGGCGGCGGATTTCGAAAAGGATTCACAGATCGAGATCGCGAATCCGGATCACATCATTTGTACGCTCACGAGCAAGAACGCGAATGTTGAAATGGAGGTAACGGTTTCTCCGGGTCGCGGATACCGCACCACGGAAGATCGCGCAAAGGAAAAACTCGAGCTCGGCAATATCGCCATCGATGCGCTGTACAGTCCCGTCTTGAACGTGTCGTACAAGGTGGATGCCACGCGCGTCGGTGAAAAAACCGACTTCGATAAACTGATTTTGCGCGTGGAGACGGATGGGACCGTGGATCCGAAGGATGCGATTACGCAAGGCGTGGCCATTCTTCTCGATCATTTTAATCTCCTGACCAATCCGGAGGACACGGGAGCATAATATTTCCTATGAGACACCGACGGAACCAAACCACGCTCGACAGAAAGGCGGACGCACGCAAAGCGCTCCTGCGCGGGTTGGCGACGTCCGTGATCCTGTACGAAAATGTAAATACCACGCTCGCAAAAGCCAAGGCCGTCAGACCGTTCGTCGAAAGGCTTATTACCACCGGCCGTAAAAAATCATTGCACGCTCGCCGCCAGCTCATGAAGGAGCTTACCGTAGAGTCGGCCGTGAATAAGATCCTGGAAGAACTTGGACCGCGATACGCCACACGTCCCGGCGGTTACACGCGCATTATTAAGCTCGGCAACCGCAAGGGAGATAATGCGGAAATAGCTCAGATTCAACTGGTAAAATAATATGGCATGGAATAAAAAGCGGGGGATGCCCGCCGTCACGCGGAAAACGCATGAAATCGACGCCACGGGAAAAGTAGTGGGTCGTCTTGCGACACAGGTTGCAAAGATTTTGATCGGCAAACATCGCGCCGATTATGTGCCGCATGTGGATCATGGCGAATTCGTCGTCATCAAGAACGCGAAAAAGGCGGAATTTACCGGGAAGAAATGGGAGCAGAAAAAACATTTTCGTTCTTCAAACCGTCCGGGAGGCATTAAAGCTGTGAGCGTTGGCAAGCTCCGTCAGGAGAGGCCGGAGAAGGTGCTTGAGCATGCCATTCTGTATATGCTCCCTAAGAATAAGCTCCAGAAAAACCGCATGAAGCGGCTGAAGATCGAAGCCTAATATGCCGACAAAGAAATCCACAATCGAAGCCGCGGAAAAGAAGACAAAAGCGACGGCGCCGAAGAAAAAAGGGCCGGCGAAGAAATCACCCCCGAAAACTGCGGCGAAAAAGACCACGTCTGTTGCAGCAAAAGCGCCGGTCAAATTCGCGCCTGGTTCCTATATTCCCACAGTCGGCCGCCGGAAGACTTCGATTGCGCGTGTTCGTCTGGTAAAGAACGGGACTGGCAGCATTACCGTGAACGACAAGCCGTACGATAAATACTTCACGGTGTATGAGTTGCGCGAACAGGTTCGCCAGCCTTTGGTGGTCGTCGGGCAGGATTCTGCGGTTGATGTGAGTGTGAAAGTGCATGGCGGAGGCATTCGCGGACAAAGCGAAGCCGTGCGTCACGGTATTGCTCGCGCGCTCATCGATTTAAATCCGACATTTCGAAAAACATTGAAAAAACTTGGGTATCTTTCGCGCGACTCTCGCGCCAAGGAACGAAAGAAATTCGGACTCAAGGGCGCTCGTCGCGCTCCGCAGTGGAGCAAACGGTAATGAAAAAATAGCAGGCCGCACCAAAGGGTGCGGCCTTTGTTGTGCCTGTTATGGAGGAAAGGAGTAGGGAGTGGGGGGGGTTGGCCTTGGGCCATGAGCCTTGGGCCATGCGGTGAACGGGATGCGAAAAGGACGTCGTTGCGTAGGGGGAGCACAATTCTCCCCGAATCCTTAGCCCTGTTGCACATTGCCAATAGCTACAACGACAAACTTCCACGTACCCCGCTTTGTCACTCTCTCACACGAAACTACCGCGTTTTTCCCGCTCCTAGTACACTGTTTTTCATGTCTTCCGCGAAGACGATCGCCAAAAACACGGCTTGGCTGCTCATTGCCACCACGGGCCAGAAACTCCTGGCCTTTTTGGCGTTTGCCATTGCCGCGCGCCTTGTGGGGCCGACCGTAACGGGCGAATACTTTTTTTCCGTTGCGGTAACATCCACGTTCGTTATTCTTGCCGACCTTGGGATGACGCCCGTGGTCATCCGTTCTATCGCATCGGGGAAGAAAGAAGGGAAACGACTTTTCGGCGCTGCGCTCCGATTGAAATTTTTGCTGATTCCTGTCGCCATCCTCGCATCGTTCATCTTTATCGGCATCAGGAATGTAAATGAAGTCATTATCGTCACGACAGCTATCATGACGCTCGTAATGTCCGCGGACTCCATTCATCTTGTGTTTTACGGGGCGTTGCGCGGTAGCCAGCAATTGCGATTTGAAGCGATGGGAATGTTCATCGGTCAGGCACTCTCCGCCATTACGGCGGTATCGGCCGCCATCCTTGGATGGGGCGCGCCCGGGCTCGCCCTCGCGCTCCTCATGGGGAGTGTGTGGAATGTGGGTTGGTCCTGGGCAAAAGCCGCAAGGCAGGGCGTTCTTCCGGAGGTTCCCAAAAAGGGAGATCTTGCTAGCTTGGCGCGTCAGGCCGTGCCATTCGCTCTCGCCGGCATTTTCGTGAAAATCTATTCGTATCTCGACACCCTAACCATTCAGTACTTCCACGGAGAAAAGGCGGTTGGAGATTATTCTGTTGCGTATAAGTCCACCTATGCCTTCCAGTTTATTCCTTTGGTATTCATCGCCGCATTATATCCGGCCATGAGCTCCGTGTTTGCAAAAAATGACAAGGCGGAATTGCAAAAAGTCTTTGCCGGATCATTGCGCATTATGGCGATCGTCGCCGCCCCGATTGCCGCCGGATTGTCGGCCATAGCGCCGCAATTCGTGACGATGATTTACGGACATTCGTTTTTGGGAAGCGTTGCTGCGCTCACAGTGCTTCCGTGGGTTCTTCTTCCGATTTTCATCGACTTTCCCGTGGGATCTCTTTTGAACGCTTCACATCGAGCGCATCTTAAAACTACCGCCATGGGCGGCGCCATGATCGTGAATGCCGTGTTGAATTTTCTTCTCGTGCCGTTGATGGGACCTGTGGGCGCGGCATGGGCAGCCGTGGTGAGTTTTTGGTTTTTGTTGTTTGCCGGGATTTGTTTTTGCTGGAAAATGCTCCCGTCCGTTTCGTGGTTTTTTTGGCTTTTGGCGCGCGCGCTCGCGAGCGGCGCAGCCGTATGGTTTGCCGTACGTATGTTCGGCAAACCCATGCCGTTTCCGCTCATTATTCTGTTCGGCGCAGCCGTTGCCGGCGTGGCGCTTTTGGCGACAAAACTTCTTACTATTCAGGAGCTTCGGAATATGGTGAGATGGCTTGCGGCGAAGGTTCGTGGAAACATGCAGGATGAGGAGGAATTGCATGAAGAGGTCTGAACCGAATGAGGGAGGATCTCTCATTCTTTCTGGGTATGAACGATCGAGCGGTATTGATAACCTTGGAGTATCCTCCGGAGCGCGGCGGCGTTGCGCGCTATTTGGGATCGCTCGTCAATGCATCACGGGGAGGAATGCGCGTTGTTGTCGATAAAACGCATGCGGCAGAGGGGCCAGGGGAAATGCTCCGGCGCAATATGTTCCGGCGCGCGTGGCCGCATTGGTGGCCGCTTACCGGCGTTTGCAAAGAATTCAGCCAGTCGAAGCTCATCCTTGTGAGCCATGTTCTTCCTATTGGGACGGCGGCGCGGATAGCGCGGATATTCGGCGGCGCACCGTATGCCGTGCTGTGTCACGGCCTCGACATCCGTCTCGCAAGCCGAAGCACGCGGAAGCGTTGGCTGTTCCGGCATGTCTGCAAACATGCCAAGCTTGTCATGACGAACAGCGAGGCGACAGCGATACAGTTGGCGGCCGTCGCACCGGACGTGAAACCGCTCGTGCTTACGCCGGGCGTCGAACAGCGGGCATTTCCTTTGCGAGCGCAGGCGCGGACGCGACTTGGTATCGCGCATGACGAGATCGTTATTCTTTCCGTCGCGCGTCTTATCCCGCGAAAGGGGATAGACGTACTTCTTGAAGCCGCAAACGGTCTTTCGTCCTCTCGTCCGATTCGTATCCTAGTCATAGGAAACGGCCCGGAGTTGGAATCTCTGAAAAAGCTGAAGGATAAGGAGGCGTCCACGGCACATGGCCTACGGCCCACGGCTGAGTTTATCATCGACGCCAACGACGAAATGCTGGACGCGTCCTATGCGGCCTCCGATATCTTCTGTCTTGCCGTCAAAGACGATGCGCAAGATATGGAAGGATTCGGCATGGTGTATCTCGAAGCGGCGCTCGCAGGCCTCCCGTCCGTCGCGACAGCAACTGGCGGCGTGCCGGAAGCCGTTGTGGATGGCCAAACCGGAATCCTTGTTCCGCCAAACGATGCCGAGGCGCTTCGCACCGCTTTGCAGAAACTCATCGATGATGAACCGTTGCGGCGTGCGCTCGGACATGCAGGGCGATTGCGCGCGGAGCGAGATTTCACATGGGAAGACCGATGGAACGCATTTAAGAATGCCATGGAAAAATAATTGCGAATTTTGAATTACAGATCGGGCGACGACCGTACGTACACCCAAAAACTCACAAACCCAAAATCCATCCTCTTGCGCCCTCTATGACCGTTCAGCAGCCGCTCATCTCCGTCATTATCCCTTCATGGAACCATGGAGATGATCTTTTGGCGTGCCTGATGTCGCTCGAAGGACAAACGCATCGTTCGTTTGAAGTTATTGTGGTGGATGACGGAAGTACAGACGGCTCGGCAGAGCGCGTACGGCAATTCCGTGCGTCCTATTTGCTTCGTCTCGTGGAGTTGGAAACGAATATGGGCGCGGCCGTTGCGCGAAATCGCGGGTTTCGATATGCGAACGGGGAATACGTGATTTTTCTCGATGCCGATGCAAATCCGCGTCCGCATATGCTGGAACGGATGTTCTCGGAGCTCCAAAAACACCAGGAGGCCGATTTTGTTTATTCTGCGTTTCGGTTCGGTTGGAAGCTGTTCAAGGGTCGGCCATGGAGCGCGGAGGAGCTCCGAAAGCGCCCTTATATTCATACATCGTCTTTGATGCGAAAGCGGGCTTTTCCGGGCTTTGACGAGACCCTGAAAAAGTTCCAAGATTGGGACCTCTGGCTTACCATGGCGGAGCGCGGAAGCAGAGGCATATGGATACCGGAGGAGCTTTTTTCTTTGAGTGTACGACGCGGAGGCATGAGCAAATGGCTGCCGTCCATCGTGCACAAACTTCCTTGGCATCATTTCGGCTTTATGCCGCGCGAGCTTCGGAATTACCGGAAGTGGGAAAAGGTGGTGAAGGAAAAACATGAAATAGCTGCGTAGCTGCGTGGTTGCGCAGTACGTTGGAATGAACGCGGAAGTAAAAATCTACGCAACCACGTTCTACTCAACTACGTACTCTTCTCGCTGCATGAAGGATCTCAAGATCGTGATCGTCTCCTGGAACGTCCGCGAATTGCTCGGGCGGTGCTTGGCGTCTCTTCCCGATGCCTGCCGCGGGCTCGACTATGAGGTCATCGTTGTCGACAATGCTTCATCGGATAGAACACGCGAGGAATTTGAAAGCGGGGCAAAGGGCAGAGAGCAAAGAGCAGAGGACGACGCACGACCCACGATCACCTTCATCTTCAACAAGGACAACCGCGGTTTTGCGAAGGCGTGCAATCAAGGGATCGCGAAACTCGATGCGCGATACATTCTCCTTTTGAATCCTGACGCCGCATGTCCGGAGGGGTCGCTCACGCGTTTTATCCATGAGGCAGACAAGCATCCGAAGGCTGGTATTTTTGGGCCGGAACTTTTGAACGAGGACGGCACGCATCAGCAAAGCGTGCGCGCTTTTCCGGGCGTTTGGGACCAGGCCGGCATCATGCTGAAACTGCATCATGTGTTCCCGGGCCTCTTCCGCCGCTACTTCGGCGATACGCTCGATGCGAAGAAGGAAGCGGATGTGGACCAGGTAATGGGCGCATGCTTTTTGATACGTCGCGAACTCATCGAACAAATCGGAGGACTTGATGAACGATATTTCATTTGGTTCGAAGAAGTGGATTATTGCAAACAAGCCGCGGAACACGGGTGGGATGTGCGCTACATTCCGAGCGTCCAGGTGACGCATTGTGGCGGAACGTCCTTTGCGCAGGTCTTCAGTCTGAAGAAGCAGAAGTATTTTAATAACAGCCTTGTGAAGTACTTCAGAAAGTGGCATCCAGGTTGGCGTGCGGCGATCATTTGGACGCTACAGCCGGTGTCATTGTTTTTGGCATGGATGGTTGGCAAAGGACAAATGGCAAAGGGCAGAGGGCTCGGAGCTGGAAAAGCGGGAGGAGAAACCGGCCCAAGGCTCACGGCCCATGGCGCATGGCCTGCCTGGCTCATTGCCATCCTGGTCCTCGAAGTCGTATCCGCCCTTACCATCTTTAACGACCTCTGGAACTCTATCGCTCTTCTCGCGGTTGCGCTTATCGTCGGTATCCTTGCCATCAAACGGCCCACGCTTGCGATCGCATTCCTTTTTTTAGAGCTCATGATCGGCTCCAAGGGGCAGTTATTGCAGTTATGGGGTTGGCCGGGGCTGATATCGCTTCGTGAGGCCATATTTGCCGTATTTCTCATGGGATGGGCCGCCAATGCCTGGAAGGCTGGAGCCATCCGATCCCTCCCTTCGTTGTTCCGCTCCAGAATTGAGTGGGTTCTGCTATTTATTGTTGTCGGGTATGCAGGTCTTCGTGGCATAGCGCTTGGCAACCCGCTCATGGTTGCCGACGGCAATGCCTGGGGATTTTTGCTTTTGCTGTTTCCGGTGCTTGAGCTCGCGAACAGGCAATCCGAATCATTGCGCCGCGATGTTTTTCCTGTTCTGCTCATTGCCCCGCTCTGGCTCGCATTAAAGACGATCGGTCTTGAATATCTGTTTTCGCACGGCTTTCCGTCCATTTCTCCGCAGGCATATCTTTGGGTACGCCGCACGGGAGTGGGGGAGGTAACGCTCATTGTCGGCAATGCGTTCCGTATTTTCATGCAGTCGTACATCTATTACGTACCCGCGTTATTGTTGGGGGTGAGTTGGCTTGTTGGTGCTGGTCGTGAGTCGTGGGTCGTGAGTCGTGGGTCAGAAAAAATACCCGATGCTCAAACAAACTCGAATCGCATTCCTCAAAACACACGACTCATGGCTCACTACGTTCCCTGGCTCTTGATCTCCACCTTCGTTGCTCTCGGCATCTCCCTCTCCCGAAGCCTCTGGATGGGCTCTGCCGCCGGACTGCTCGCCCTTGCGATCTTCTATCGTAAACGTTTGTTGAAGCAGGGGAGGACGCTCGCAGTCCTCATCGGCCTTGGCATTGCGTCACTCGCCATCATTTTCGCCATCATCGCCTTCCCGCTCCCACGGGTAGATTATGCCTCGCTCGCAGAGCTCTTCGGTTCGCGCGTCTCTACCGTGGACGCCGCATCCGTGAGCCGTTGGCATTTGTTGCCGGTGGTGTGGGACAAGATTATGGAACATCCCATCCTCGGTTCCGGTTTCGGCGCAACCGTGACCTATAAAACGCAAGATCCGCGTATTCTCGCGGCCAATCCCGACGGCATGTACACCACCTATGCTTTTGAATGGGGCTGGCTCGAGCATTGGGTGAAATTCGGCCTGTTCGGTTTTGTTCTCATGATATGGCTCGTCTATCGCATTTATCGCCGCGTGGGAGCCTCTCAAAGCCCGGAATGGCTCGTCTATGGCGTCCAGGCCTCGCTCATCGCCATCGCCGTGGTCCACATTTTTACGCCCTATCTCAATCACCCGCTGGGGTTGGGGTTGTTGTTCATGGCTGAGGCTGTTCGTCTGTGCTCGGCTGTAATAAAAGTTTTTGACAAGGAAAGTGAGGATTATAAGGTTTTGACCGATCATGAAACGCAGGTTATGGGTTGAATTGCACATTTAAGTGCTCCGAGGATCAGTCTCCTCGGTACAATAGAATTAACTTTATGGGTAAAACCAAAAGTTCTACATACGGTAAGAAAGAACAAAAAATAGTTCCTGTACGAGGTTACAAAAAGAAAAATGGCAAGCGCGTGAAGGCGCACAGGCGCTCAACGCCAAATTAGTTTCGTAAAAAACTCCTCATCCCCCTCAAAAACTCATTTCCACTCATTGCTTTCTTCCCCTCCGGCTGAACCTCGACAAGTTCGAGCGCGGTGCCGGAGGTGGCGGCGATGCAGGGGAGGCCGTCGTGGACGAAAGGCGTGCCGGGTTTGAGGAGTTTTTCGTATTGAAATGCGCGAGCCTTTACAACTTTGAGACGCGTTTCATTCACTATGGTCCATGTTCCTGGCCATGGGTGATAGGCGCGCACCATACGTGCAAGTTCGTCGGCTGTCTTTGCCCAGTCCAGGCGTCCGTCGTTTCGGGTGAGGATTTTGCAATAGGTTGCCTTGGACCCGTTCTGTTCTTTGGGTTCCAGTTTTTCATCCAAGTATGCTGCTAGGGTGTGGGGAAGAACGGTTGCGCCTAGGTTTGCGAGACGGTCATGCAATTCGCCGCCGGTTTCGTCGGGATGAATAGCGGTTTGTTCTTCAAGTAGAATGGGGCCTTCATCCATTTTTTCATTGATTTTCATGATTGTAACGCCGGTGCGGTCATCGCCGGCCAAGATTGCGGCCTGAATGGGCGAGGGACCGCGCCAGCGGGGGAGGAGCGAGCCGTGGACATTAAAAATGCCGTGCTTGGGGAGTTCGAGCATCCAGGACGGGAGGATTTTGCCGTACGAGACGACGACGAAGGCGTCGCAGGACGGGCCGATGTCTTCGACCCATTTTTTGAAATCTTCTTCTTTCAGTTTTGCCGGCTGTTGTATCTCCGAAATGCCAAGCTCTTTTGCGGCAACTTTCACGGCTGGCGGCGTAAGCGTCGCGTGACGGCCTACGGGCTTGTCGGGCTGGGTGATGATGCCGGCGATTTCAAAACGGCCGTCCTCTTTTAAAGCGCGGAGAGAGGGAACGGCGAAGGCGGATGTTCCTAAGAAAAGCAGTTTGTACATGGTAATTAGCAATTAGCACTTGGTAAATGTATTTCCTAATTCCTAATTGCTATTTTAAACCTTCGTTTTTCCACCCTCTGTCCACGTCTTTACCTTATCGATAAAGAGGATACCGTTCAGGTGATCGGTTTCATGCTGCCAGACCACGGCAGGGAATCCAGCGAGTTTGAATTCTACGCGCCGGCCGTGGCGATCGATGGCGCGGACATGGATGCGTTTGTGCCGTTCGACGATGCCGAATTTGCCGGGAACGGAGAGGCAGCCTTCTTCGCCTTCCTGCATGGAGGGTGAGGTTTTGACGATTTCGGGATTCACATACACGCCTACGCCGTCCTTTTCCTGTACGGCGATTATGCGCTTTTGAAAACCGATTTGCGGAGCGGCAAGGCCGACGCCGTCGGACTCGAGCATGAAGTCGGCGAATCGGTCGGCGAATTTTTGGAAGTCGGCGGTCTTTACTTTTTTTACGTCGAACTCCTCCGAACGCTTGCGGAGTTTCGGGTTGGGGTCGGTGAGGATATCCCAGGAATCGTAAATCATGACTCGTGAGATTACTCGAAAAATGCAATCGGGTCAAGATCAAAAAGCGTATCCGCCTTTAATAAAGGCTCAATTATAGCCCGGATTTCGCGGGTTTCCGTTCCCGAGGGGGCGATAAGATGCCCGATATAGCGCTCCGAACGGGAGGAGGGACGGTAGAGCACCGGAAAGGGTCCCTGCACCTCAATGTCCGGATAATTCGCGGAACGAGATTTTAGTAATTCGAGCTGGCGGACGGCAAAGGCTTTGGAACCGCGGAAAATCATTTTGAGCAGGCGGTACGCAGGTGGCAAGTGGAATTGGCGCCGTTCGTCCAGGTCGGCGGCGAGCATTGCAGCCGTTTTTTCACCGGAGAGCCAGTCTTTGCATTCCATGGCAAGCTTCGGATCGGCTTGAACCACCAGACGCGCATTATGCGTTTGACAAGAATCTGCGAGGCGGCGGAAGGCAATGCAGAGCCGTTCGCGACGGCGAATGTCCTCGCTCGACCCGGTCAGGAGAGACAGGTCGGTGAGGATGACGAGAGCAGTTTCTTCGAGCTTCATGAATTGATTCCATTCAGTTATGGAATAAACAGAAGCTGTGATGTTTTGCGACGCAAGGTCTGTCACTAAACGAATACGACCGGGTCTTGACTTTGAAAGAGATGTCCCGCCGCAGGAAGGGCAGGCGAGCGCCGTGTCGAGCGTAGCATGACAGCGCGCGCAGGAAAGCGCCTTTCCGGTTACGGAAAGGCCGAATCCGCATACCGGGCATATGGCTGTCCAGCCGCAGTCGGCGCATCGCAGGCGCGCCTGCACGCCGTGTACGGGGTGGATGATGCAAGCAGGTCGTTTGCCTTGTGCGTCTTCGAGCTCGATGAGCGCGCGTCCTTGCAAACCTGAAACGATTGACCAGTCGCGCTTGTGAATATCTACAGTAACGAGATCGGGTGTGAGGTCAGGGATGCGGGTAGGGAGTAGGGCGTGGGGCGTAGGGCGTGGGGCGTAGGGTTTGGGGAAGCAGGAGCGTGAGAACAGGGACACATTCGGTGTGAGGCCGAAGGATTCAACGAACACGCCAAAGGATGCGGCGGCTTCGGCGAGCCAACGCGCATCATAACGCGGGCTCAATTCATCCTGCTTATGGTCATCATTCTCGGGTTCATCAATGAATACAGCATCTGCCTCGGCCACAAGCCATGCGCCGATACGCGTGGCAACAAGGATGCGATGATCTCCTCGGAGAAAGCCGCTCCAGGCATCAAAGCGCGGCTTCATTGCCTGCGAAGACGTCATGCAAGAGGCTCCGGCGAGCGTATGAGCAATTATCGGCACGCGCGACGCCCAAGGGGTGAGAATGAGGATGCGTGCATCAGGGGGCTGTTGTTTGACCGAGGCGATGAGGCCGGAAGGAGAGAAGAGGTGGTTCGGGAGGAAACAAGTTTCGCGGGGAGTGGGGAGCGGTGAGCGGGGAGCAGGGCAGGAAGCGCTCGGTTGGATAGCGGGGAGCATTGCCGATGCCGCTTCCTGCTTACCGCTTACCGATACAGGTTTCTTCGGCAACGTTCCCAGCCATGCGTGCAGGACCGCCGGCCTTGAGCTGAAACTGCGCGCGGCAAGGCCGTCGAGAAGCGCAAGGGTTTCCGGTTTCAATCGGATGTCCGCGAACCGTTCCGCGACTGGCTTCAGGTTCTCGAACGCGGA
Source organism: Candidatus Uhrbacteria bacterium (assembly GCA_003576745.1). GTDB lineage: Bacteria > Patescibacteriota > Patescibacteriia > 2-12-FULL-60-25 > 2-12-FULL-60-25 > 2-12-FULL-60-25. The sequence continues at coordinate 412,384 of QEVR01000001.1, forward strand.
TGTTTTTTCGATCGAGCGCACGATGCCGACGGATAGGGCTTTGCGAAATGGAATGCGGATCAGATCGCCGGGTGCGAGATCCAGTCCGTCCGGGATAGCGTAATCGAACCATTCTACCCCCCGGGGTGTGCGAAGAGCCGGAATGACGCGGGCGATCATAAGGGGCGTAGGAAGCAGGGCGTAGGGGCTGCAGGTGAATCTACGTCCCACGCCCTATGATGGCTAGGCCATTTCAAACTTCATCATTAAACACCCCACGCCGAACGGGGCCTCATAGGACAATTCGCGTGGCGTCACATTGAGCTCGGACAAAAAGCCGAGCAATGTCATGAGCGGCAGATAGGCGTTCTGTCCGGCAGCTTCGAGCGCTTGTGGATCGAGAGCAAGCATACCCTCCACGTCCAGCGACTGCATTTTTGTCCGAACGGTGGCATCGAATGCCGGACCCTCGACGCTCGACCCCCCCGGAGACTGCTCATTGAGCTTGTGGGACAGGTCGGTGGATACAAGAAAAGCGATGCGTTTTGATTCCATGTTCAGGATTTGGCGGAGAGCTTTACCGAATTCCACATGCGCCTGCGCATCGAGTCGAGAGGGCGCGAGAGGGATGAGCTTCCAATCCTTTAGTTTTTCCGTGAGCAGCAGAAGAGGAATGGTCATGCCATAGTCGATGTCTTCGGCGGAGGTCAGGGTGAATGGAATATTATATTTATGTCGGAGGCCGCGTTGAAGATGATCGATGACCAGGAAATCACCTTTGGCCTCGAACAGGGTTTCATGATCCCCGAAGGTTTTGAGATTGCCGACGTATTTCGGCGCGATATTTGCGCTAAAGGCGTCGGGGTAGCTTTGCGCGTGCGGCGACATGATAACGATGGTTTCCGGACGCGCAAGATACAATTCTTCTTCGAGAGCCTGAAACGATTTTAACGTTGCAGCGAGCGCATCTCGACGCTCCTTGCCTATGCTTTTTGCGAGGAGCGGCGTATGGGAGACGAGTGCGCTAAACACGATCATACGCGGGGTATTGGTTATGATGCCACGGTGAGCAGGGTTTCGGGTTCATTGAGCAGGATTGGCATTCCGGTTGGAACGGCATCGAGAACGCTTGTCGGTATCGTTTCAATGCTGGACCATTTCCAGCCAAGTTCTTCGAAGATGTCGCCTGATGGGATCGGTCTCTTTTTTCCGTATTCCATTACGTACACCGCGGGACTTTCCGGATGTTTTACGAGCTCCCCGTCCTTAAAGCCATATGGATCGAGCGTGGTCATGCTGTCGAGTTGTTCCTGGGTAATCTGTCGCGGGCGGCGGCCGTTGAAGTACAGCGTCCAGATGGTGGGATTCGGGATGAGCTGTTTCGTATGACCTTCCGCATACCAAATAGCCTTGAGACCCGTGACCTGCACCAGCTGGCCTTTGGGATACTGATCGTCGAGTGTGAGCTTATTGCCGATGGCATATGACGCGAGGTCTTCATCGCCTACGTCTTCCACCTCATCCATGTTGAATCCGAATTTCCCGAAGGTTTCCATGTTCACGATATGGCGGCGTTCATCATCAACGATAAGCCATATTTGTCCTGCGGGGTTGCGCAACAGCGCATAATTCGGGAAATTGATCTGCGGTCCCTCTTCATATCCCGCGAGTTCCGAATCGGACACTTCTACGGCTTTTTCCAGATCAACCAGCGTCCCGGCCACGGTCTGTGAGGCAAAGGGTTTCTTTTTGCCGTATCGGATCCAGTATACCTGTCCCGATGGAATGCCTTTGACCACGGTTCCGTTCGGGAATTTTTTGGAGAACCATCTCCGCCAAATGGTCCACAGATTCTGGTTTCCGTGGATGTGCGGCGTGTAGGTGTAAAGGGCGGCCGTGGCGAAATTTACGGGAGTTATTTCTATGCCGTCGATGATCGTTGTCCGGCCGGGAGACATGCCGGTATTCGTTTGTCCGTTCATGAGCAAGCGCAAATAATACCGTTCCCGCATTTGTTTCGCGGCATAGTCCAGCTGATTCGCAAAGCCCTTAAAATCCGAAATCGCCGGATCGTCTTTTGAACAAGAATCGCATACGCCGAATCCGGTTGCCCAGTCGAACTGGCGCTGGGTGGGATACGGGTCTTCGATCAGACTCTGTTCTTTTTGCATGAGCGCTACCAAGAATTTCGGACTGACTTTATAGGTATTCGCCACGCGTATGATAATGTCGGCTGCGTATTTTTGCGTGCCATCGATGTCCGCCGTGACATAGTGGCCGAGTGTGCCTTTGCTCAGCAAAAATTCCTGCAATCGATCGCGGCTCCACGATGCGGAGTCGAATACGTCGTCATCCGTTAGCACGAAATTCGGGTCAAAGGCAGCATCTAATCCGTTCTGGGAATTCGGGACTGTTTGAGCCTGAAGGGGGAAAACCGGAAAGATGATGGATGTGATAAGGAAGATTGAGAGAAGTCGCTGTTTCATAGGCCGTATCTTAGCAGGAGGAGGGTTTTTGAGCTACCCTGTACGGTGCGTCGTTTTTACGGCATTTTCTCGCTAGGAGGATGAAATTGGATGGGTTGGGGTGCGTTGGGCGTAGTTGCGTAGTTACGTAGGGGGGAAAGTATGTAGTTGCGTAGGACATGGTCGTAGGGCGAGACTGTGCGCCATGAGACTTGCGCCCCGTAACCCGTTCCCTTTGCCCTGGGTCTGTAGGATCGTAGGTCCGTAAGACCGTAATCTGTAAGCCATGCGCCCCGTAACCCGAACCCCGTAACCAGTAACCCGTTCCCTTTGCTTTGCCCTGTAACCCGCTTCCCTTTTTCAACGCCATGGAATTCTATTCATCGTCACGAATGATTTGGATCATCGGCGGCGCCATTGCCGTCATCATTCTTTTGTATATGGGATCAGAGTTTCAGCGCGTGAGCACGTCAATGTTCGCATCTCCGGACGAGACGGCCGTGTATGTATTTGCGCAAGCATGGACGCCGGGTGGCGGATTCCGTCTTCCGCACGGCTTGCCTCCCGATATTCAGGAATACGCAGGCCTGCATCCTCGAAGCATGGTGCGGCAGGGCGAATTTCTTGTGCCAGTGGGTTTTTTGGGAATGCCGCTTTTGGCAGCTCTTTCAGAGCGCATACGCGCCGGAGCAGGCGCGTATCTCACGCTATTGCTGGTTCTTACGGCCGCATATCCACTGTGGAATCTCGCGGGATCATGGAGGCGCAAAAAGATCGCCGCGCTTACGGTTCTTTTTTTCCTGACATTCCCAACCGTCCTCCTGTATGAAAATCGCGGTCTCTTTCCGAATCTGCCCGTTGTTGCGCTCGCGCTTTGGAGCGTGTGGGCGTGGCAGGAGATCGGGGTGCGATATTCCGTAATTCGTGGGACACGGGGGATGTGGAACGAGATGTTCATTGCCATCATTGCCGGGTTGACGCTCGGACTTGCGCTTATCATTCGGCCTCTTGAAGCCGTATGGGTGCTTCCGTGGGTCGCATGGGGAATGTGGCGTGGCTGGGAGAAAAGCGCGAGTGTGATGTACGGGGTCGCTGCCGGTATCGGAGCGGCTGTTTGCGGCATCGGCGTATGGGTGGCAGCAAAAACCTATCCATATGCCACCGGCGGCTATCTTCCGCCCGTCGGATATGTTCTTCGAGATCAGGCAATGCAACAAACAATTGTTGATACGTCATCCCGAACAGAAATGAATTTTCGCTTGCCGTATGGCTTTCATCCCCGCGCGGTATGGGAAAACGTGCGCGTGTACATGCTGACATATCTTGGTTTATGGACGGGAACCGCCTTGGCGGGGATGTACGCGGCTCTGCGAAGGGAATGGAAACGGGAGCAGACGATATTCCTCGCGATGATCGCTTGGACAGTGTTGTCCTTGCTGTTCATGTACGGGCAGTCCGTGTATGCGGATAATATCCGCGGCAATGCTTCGCTTGGAAATTCCTTTTTGCGCTATCTCCTTCCACTCACCCCGTTGCTAGCATATGGCATGGCTCTTGCGGTTGAAGCGGCATGGCGCTTGCCGCATCGAGGGAATGTTCTTGGAGCCATGGCCGCAATTTTCCTTCTCTTGGCCGGCATCGTTACGGCGTATGCCCGCGACGAGGAGGGGATACTGCAGACGCGGTACGAGATTGGCAGATACGCGCAAATACGCCGTGAAACGGAGCGCAGCATTCCCGCAGGTTCCATTATTTTATCGGAGCGATCGGATAAAATATTCGCGTCCGGCTCTTTTACCGCTGTAAGCCCCATACCGGATGCCGAAACATTGTCCGCCCTGCAGGCTTCGCCGCATCGCATATTTTTATTTCATCGTCTTCCGTCGTCTGATACGGAGCCGCTTTTCGGCTTTTCCGGCTGGAAATTGCTTTACTATATCGGCAATGAAGGCATGTATCTTCTGAAAGACGAGAACGTCCTTTCTTCTCCGAACATGCAGTTTTTCCCTCTTTCCCCATGAATACAATTGTTTCTCGTTCGATTCTCGCTCTTCCATGGGTTTTGGCCGTGTTTATTTTCGCTTGGCTTGTAATACAGCGCTTTCCGCCATCGGGAGTAGTTGTTTTTGATATTCCGTTCGATGGCTCCAGCGCATGGATGGATCCTTTTCTTCCGGCTGAACGCACGACATCGCCGGGTGCCCAGCCGGAGGGCTGGAGGGGCCAGCGCATTCTTCAGGATCCGGTATATTCAGCCGCGCGGCTGCCTGGCGTATATGAAGACGTTCGAGTGACCGTCGAGTTTCGGCCAATCCGTCAGCCGCTCATTGAACTCGGCCTCTTGCGAGACGAAGCATCGCTTTCGTATGAGTTTCAGCCGCTCTGGTTTGGGCCGTTAGAGGATGGATGGACAGAGTCGGAAGGAAGCGGGCGCCATGGCTATATCCGAAACGGAGAATCGCCGGAGATTCTCGGATCATCGAATTATCAGCGTCTCGCGCTTTGGCACGCCTCTGCCACCGAGGCGATAATGAGTGATGCGTCGGCAGAACCGGTACGGACAGATGTCTCACTTCGGGGATCACATGATTTTTGGTTTTTGCCTTCCGGCAATGCGATCGACGTTTCTTTTGAGCTTCAGGATTCGAATCGGAAGCAGGGGAGAGAGACGGTGGTGTTTCAGTTGTGGCGCGGCGGCGAACTCATGCGACTCGATGCCGCCGGTATCGGCGGTTCGCGCGATATGCGCATGGGCGAGGTTTTTACCAAGAGTCTGCGCTGGCAAGATCTTTCCCCTGGCGTGTACCGCCTGCAATTTATCGCTGACGATGACGTATTTATCCGCTCCGTCACTACGCCGAACCGGCGATGGGTTATCGGCCCCCGGCTCTCCTTCGGGGACATTGTGGGATATAAAGATGGTATTCAGCCGGGTTTGGCCTGGACGAATTCGCGGCATATTGTTTTTGAAACCCTGCACGCCGAGGGACTGCAAACCGTGCAGGTGGGTGACGCGGCCATTAAGGTTCAAAGAACGCATGACACGTATGAATTCGACCGAACGGATAATGACATCGTTCCGCAGAAGGTTGTGGCTCCTGCCGGCGATATCCGGATTATCGGCGACGGGTGGTTCGCTCTTTCTCCCGATCGTTTTTTTGCGCCGGAACCCCGGCGCGTCACGGCTTCTATGGATCCTGACCGCGAAGGTATCCGCGCTATTCTTACGCCATATCGCAGACCGGAGCCCCTCGGTGACGGCTGGTACCGGCAAACGCTCACATTCCGCATCGATCCTGGATCCGATCATATGCGGCTCTCTGTATCGGCGCCGGGTCTGCTCACGCGGGCTGGGGCCGTAGATATACGACGCGTCACGCTCGAATATCGGCGCGCGGCCGTTTCCTGGGAGGATTGGTGGCGTATTCTCCGGAGCGAAGCGGTAAATGCCTGGCGCAGGCTTTTTATCTATGCAACATAATTCTCTGATTTGGCGATTGCTTCGGCATACGGGAATGGCGCTTGGGATATTGGTTATCGCAATGCTGTTTATGGAAGCCGCTGCACCGGGTTCGGTTATGCCCTATATCGATCCGCTTCCCCTCGGTGTTCTTGCTCTTCTTCTTCTCGCATTTGATGCGTATACAGCTACGGCATCAAGGCGGTTTTACCTTGCATGTTCCCTAACGGGCGCTTCTGTAGCCGGTCTCGCACTTGTCGTTATGATCGGCTATGGCGGCGGGCGTTCCGATGCCCTCGCAGGAATCCTGCTGCTCGCGCTTCTCGCAGGATCCTTTGGATTCGCGGCGTGGCCTGAAAAAGAATCATAGTTTTGTTCAACGATGCTATACCTGCCAGGCATTCGCATGAGCTTCTGCCACTTGCCGGAAACCCAACGACTATGCTGAAGTGAGCTGAACGTATGAAGCTCTTGGTTACGGGCGGTGCCGGATTTATCGGCACGAATTATATCCATTATGTTCTTGATACCCATCCGACTGACGAGGTGGTCGTCCTTGATGCACTCACATATGCGGGCAATATCGAAAATTTTCAGCGTATTGAACATAATCCGAGGTTTCGATTCGTCAAGGGCGATATTTGCGATGCGGCATTGGTAGATAAGCTTGTTCAGCAGGTAGACGCCGTGGTGCACATTGCGGCGGAAACGCATGTGGATCGTTCGATTCATAATGCCGATGACTTTGTCCGTACGAATGTCCTCGGAACCCAGGTGCTTCTGGATGCCTGTCGAAAACATTTCAATAAGCGCTTCCATCATGTATCGACGGATGAAGTATTCGGATCCCTTGGACGCACAGGAATTTTCCGCGAAAATACACCGTATGAACCCCGGAGCCCCTATAGCGCGTCCAAGGCAGGTGCAGACCACCTTGTCAGCGCGGCATTTCATACGCATGGCCAGGCGGTGACCATCTCGAATTGCACCAATAACTACGGCCCATACTGCTTTCCGGAAAAATTTATTCCTCTGTTCATTACGAATCTTCTTGAGGGAAAAAAAGTGCCCCTTTATGGCGATGGAATGAATATTCGCGATTGGATATATGTCGCGGATCACTGCAAAGGCATCGATGTGGCGCTCCGGAAAGGACGAAATGGCGAGACGTATTGTTTTGGCGGCAGAAATGAACGAAGCAATACCGAGGTAGCGCAGATGATTTTGTTCGAAATGGGATATGGGCAGGAAATGATCCAGACGGTCCGCGACCGGCCGGGACACGATCGCCGGTATGCCATTGATCCTGAAAAGGCCGAAACCGAACTTGGCTGGGCGGCAGAGACCCCGTTTTTACACGGGCTTCGAAAAACGATTGAATGGTATAAAACGAATACGAGCTGGTGGAAACGTATAAAAAACGGTGAGTATCGGGAGTATTATGAAAAACAATACGGGGTGAATGGCATTACCGGGCCCGCTCCTGAAAGACCGTTTGACATTCGGGGAGAAAAGACGTAGTGCTTAGGGGCACGTTGGAAAGGAGCAGCCATGTCTGAAACCGTACGAATGCCCGTCTGCCGAGTCCGGGGCGTATTCGCCAAGGATTCGAGGAAGGTGGAAAATCCTCTTGTGACTCTCGGGAAGGGGGACCGCCTGACCTACAATGAAGCATCGCATGAGCTCCGATACACGAGTTCGTGCATGAGGGTGACTGATCCGCAGAGTCCCGACAAGCTCGTGTTTTTGGAGGGGCCTCTCGAAATCGCTTGCTACCCGGGCAATGCCGATGACCCTGATCATCTAGGAACCGCGGAGGTGCAGAAACTGCCGGCGGCCATCGAGAGCATCCGTCTTCTTATCTACGCGATTCTTCTCGGTACCTCGGCAGCCGTCTCCGAAACGATGGACGGCCAGAACATCGTGTGGACGCTCGTGTAGGGGAAACCGCAGGAAGGGGATGCCATCCATTTCGTTCATAAACCCGCTGTCGCGCAGATGGCGGGTTCTCTTTAATTCATCGGCGAGTGTCGGGCGCGGAGAATGCAGGGAGTCGGGAGTGGGCCATGGGTCGTGAGGTATGGGCTTTGGGTTATGAGCCGTGCGGCGAGCGGGATGCGGGAAGTGCGTGGGATGTAGTTGCGTAAGGTGGGACATAATTCTCCCCGAATCCCGTTCCCTTTGCCCTTGGGCCAGTACGTTCGTAGGTCCGTAAGTCGTGAGCCTTGCGCCGTGCGTCGTGAGCCTTGCGCCCGAAACCTGTAACCACTCACTACTCACTTGTTCCTTTTCACCAATTGCCAAAAGCCATCATCTGCAAGCTTCCTCATAACCCATAACTCATAACCTTTTTCCTTAGCCTTTAGCCTGAAGTTCCCATCTGGTCAAAAAACGGACATTCCCGTAAGCTCCATCAATCCCTTGGGACGCGTATCGGAACATTATGAAAGCTCTCATTACGGCGGGCGGGCGCGCGACACGCCTGCGCCCTATTACGCACACGCTCAATAAGCACCTGATTCCATTGGCAAACAAACCGATGATTTTTTATGCAATCCAAAACATCTCCGATATCGGAATATCAGACATCGGCATTAGCGTGAATCCGGGAGAAGAAGAGGTCCAAAAAATCTGCGGTGACGGATCGAAGTGGGGTGTGCGGCTTACGTATATCGAACAGAAGGGCGGACCGCTCGGCATCGCGCATGTCGTGAATAATGCACGCGATTTTCTCGGAAACGAGCCGTTCATTTTTTATCTCGGGGATAATATTATCTTGAGCGGACTTCAACGATTCGTTGATGCATTTGAAATGAATGATCTTAATTGCGTGCTCGCATTATCGAGAGTTTCGGATCCCCAGCGTTTCGGTGTTCCGGAAATACGGGATGGTCGCATCATACGCGTCGATGAAAAACCTTCACAGCCGAAAAGCGAATACGCTGTTACAGGTATTTATGTGTATGATTCGAGTTTTTTTGAAGCCTTCGGACATATCCATCCTTCAGCACGCGGGGAGTATGAAATTTCCGACGTGCATACATGGCTTATCGCAAATGGGTATCGGGTCGGTTATGAGGAAATCACCGGCTGGTGGAAGGATACGGGAAAGCCTGAGGATTTGCTGCACGGGAATGATCTTTTGCTGGACGGACTCTCGGGCCAGGTTTTTGAGAACGGGGTACGCATCGATGCCGGTGCGATCATTGAAGGGGTTGCCGTTGTGGGCCAGGGATCGCACATTGGTTCGGGGACCATCCTCAAGGGTCCCGTGAGCATCGGAAAAAACTGCAGCATGAAAAACGCCGTTATTGGACCATACGTTTCATTATCCGATCATGTTACTATTGATGGGGCGCAGATTGAGCGGAGCATCGTCATGGAAGGTACGCGCATTTCGATTCCCGAAGAGATTTGTGATTCCATTTTTGGTCGGAATGTTACGGCGCATCCCTCGGAGAGCGCTCCTCCGGGAAAGCGGAGATATCTCTTAGGGGATAATGCCGTCGTTCACCTTTAGCATCCATTGTCTCTACTTGGCATGAGAAAACGTTTTTATCGGGCTCCATTTCATCGAAGAATCCTTCCATGGGTTTTTATAATCATTTTTTTCGCCATGGCTCCAGCTGTGGTTTTTTATACCGCCGGGTACCGTTACAATCCCAAAAAAGGCGTTATTGAAAGGAATGGCACGTTGATCGTGGATTCCATTCCCAAAGGAGCGAGTATTACATTAAATGGATCTGTTGTGCCTGAGCGCAGTCCGGTGACCTTACAAAATGTCGCTCCGGGAACCTATACAATTCGAGTAACATCGCCAGGATACTCAATATGGGAAAAAACGCTTGATGTGCGGCCGGAACGGGTGACCTTTGCGAATCATATACATTTATGGAAGACATCAGGGCCCGTTTTCCTCGTGCCGGAACATGTACGTGGAATTCGCGCAAGTCCGAGCGGGCGCTATCTTGCTGCGCTTGCCGGCGATGCGACGTCTTCTCTCCTCATCTTTGATCTTTCCAACGACACGGCGGAATTTTTACCTTTTTCCTCGACTGTCGCAACGAGCCAACGCGTGGAATTAACCTGGAATGATGCAGAAACAGCCGTTCTTGTTCGAGAATTGCCCGGCTCGGCGTACTTGGCTGAACGAAAGGGGTCTGTCCAAAAGCTTCCTGACGGTTTTTATCGGTGGGACGGAGGAACGCTCATCGGCGCATTGGAGGGCGAAATGCTGATGTACAGCGTATCGAACGGAGATATCCGGCGGACACCGCTCCCTAACGACGTCATTGATGAACAAAACGGTTTCCGTCTTTTTCGGCGGAATGGCGGCACAGTTCTCGGAGAGGTACGGACCCCTGATCGGGTATTTGAACTTCCTTCCGGAAACTGGCATTTCGCCGGTCGTATTTCGGGGTACCCGTTCGTCACGGATGGTAATCGGTGGCTGGGGATTGATGTCGAAGAGAACACACGTGAGGGGCTATCGTTCTTTTCCGATGATGCGCCCGACATTCTTCAAAAATCCGGAGAGACATTCGTGATTACCCGAACAGGGGGCGAGCTTTGGCTAACGATCATCGGGAGAAGCTCGGAATTACTTGTACGGAAAAGCCAAGCGATTACAGGCGCGGTGTGGCATCGACTTGGCGAACAAAATTTTTATTCAACGCAAGCCGCTGTTCAGGCTTTAGACATCGATTCAAGGAACGGAAGGTATGAAACGAGGCTCGCATCATTCGATGAAATAGACGGAATGACAAAAGCAAGAAATGTCTTATATATCGCGGGGGTTCGCGATGGACAGCGGGGGATATACCGCCTCGACGTAGAGTAGACTTGACGATTTTGTCGTCATCATATACAGTCTGTTTGCTCATTTACCGGGTTGAGATGCGCTCCCCGGTAAAATAGATGTAGGACTGGCGCGGTGACGATTCTCCCTCACGTCCTCGTGTCCAGTTGGCAAAAAACGTCCATTCCGTTCTCCTGGTAGAGCTTCGGCGAACCTTCGCGGTCCCCCCTCTCCCGACAAAAGAGCGGAAAGCGGCGTTGCGTTCCGCCGCGGACTGTTCCAGCAGAGAGCCCCGGTTTTCCGGGATGTGCCTACAATGCCACACGCTGGGCGTTCGGACGCCCGCTCGGTCCCATTCCCTCGGTAGGATGGCCGGGCGCCCAGCTCTCTCCTGGTTTCTTCATCTTCAAAAAGACACCGCCAACGGTGTCTTTTTATGTCAGGAGACGTTCCCGGGCGCCATTTACGAAATGTTTCAGAGGCTTTATGATTCCCGTCATGCCGTTTTCGTATTCGTTTACCCCTAAACCGAAATTCCCTTCTTATACCGTCATAGCGATCACGATTTTTTTGACGTTTCTCGCAGGATTGGGGATCGGTCTCGGTCAGGGACTTCGAATAACGCGGTCAACGCAGAACGCTATTATCGGCTCCGGCGCAACGAATACTGGCATGTTGGGCTCTGTTATCGGCGTGGGCGGGGCGCCTCCGCGGGGCATTGCCAAAGACGTGGATTTTCGTTTGTTCTGGGACGTATGGAATGATCTTCGTTCCGATTTCGTCCATCAGCCCGTATCGGAACAGGCGCTATTCTACGGCGCCTTAAAAGGAATGGCCGCGTCGTTGGACGATCCGTATACAATGTATTTCGAGCCTTCGGACGCGGAGGAGTTTTTGAACGGGCTGAAAGGAGAATTCTCCGGCATCGGAGCGGAAATCGGGGTAAAGGAGAATCGCTTGCAAATTATTTCGCCGCTCCCAGATTCACCGGCGGAGCGCGCGGGAGTTCGCGCACGCGATCTTATTTTGAAAATTGACGGGGAAGATTCCCTCGAAATGCCTGTAAATGAGGCCGTCACGAAAATCCGAGGACCGAAAGGAACGAATGTCGTATTAACGCTCGGGCGGCTCGGTCGAGACGATAAAGGTGAACAGACGATAGAAACGATCGAGCTTCCTATTACGCGCGATACGATCGTGGTAAAAAGCGTTGCCGTATCGCGGGAGGAAAATGGAATATTCCTTATAGAAATACGAGGTTTTAACGAAGATGTTTCCGAGGAGTTTACCCGGGCCGTAGACGAAGCTCTCGCTGGAAGCGCGAAAGGCCTCGTGATCGATGTTCGCAATAATCCCGGAGGATATCTTGATAAAGCGGTCGCCGTGACCGGGGAATGGGTGAAGGAGGATATCGTTGTACAGCAAAAGGAGCGCGGTGAAATCCGCGAACGCTATCGAGGGACGGGGCGGGGAAAGCTCCGAGGCATTCCGACTATCGTGCTCGTGAATGAGGGGTCGGCATCCGCATCTGAAATTCTCGCCGGCGCGCTTCAGGATTATGGATTGGCAACGATTGTGGGTAAACAAACGTTCGGGAAAGGTTCGGTACAGGATTTGAAAGAATATGAGGAGGGCGGTGCGCTCAAGGTGACAATCGCTGAATGGCTGACGCCGAATGGACGCTCTATTGACAAGGAAGGGATAGCGCCGGATGTTGATGTGGACATGACGCCTGAAGACTACAATGCAGACAAAGACCCCCAGCTCGAAAAAGCCCTCGAGCTTCTCCAAGCAGAGTAATAGCCAAAGTTCCCGGCGCGCGGCACGAAAGCCGTATAAGCGTCGGGCCCTTGGCAAACCGACGAAGCACGAGCTTTCGGCCGGAGGGATTATTTACCGCAAACGGAACGGGCAAGTAGAAGTCTTTTTTATCAAGGACCCGTACGGTCGGTGGACATTCCCTAAGGGACATCAGGAACTAGGGGAGACGCTTGCGGAAACGGCAGTTCGTGAAATTCGGGAGGAGACGAATCTCGAAGGTCTCCGACTCGTCGCTCCGCTCGGACGGACGAGCTTTACATTCAGGAGAGACGGTAATGTCATCGAAAAAACCGTCTATCTCTTTTTGTTCGAGGCGCCGCTTGATGCAAAGGAGAAATTCACCGGAGAAGGGGCTATTTGGGAGGGCGCGTGGATGCAGGTGCATAAAGCCTTTAATGCGAGCGGATATCGAAATCTTGATCGTCTCCTTGGGAATGCGATGCGGATTATTACCGAAAAAGAAGGGGGGATGGAGAAGGGGAAGAAGTAGGAAGTGGGGAGTGGGATATAGGGGCGCGGCATGCCGCGCCCTGAGGATGTCGTTGCGTAGGGGGAGCATAATTCTCCCCGAACTCCGTAACCCATTCCCTTAGCCCTTTGCCCTTTTTCCCTGATTCGCAATTTGTTCATACCATTCGTCATAGACTGTTCCGTCTGCTATGATCTTGTTCAATATGCCGAAGCGCAGGCCGGCGCGGAAATTCGTTTTTGTCACGGGAGGCGTCATGTCCGGCGTCGGAAAGGGGGTCGCAACGGCCTCCATCGGCGCCCTTCTCAAGGCACGCGGTCTGCGCGTCACAGCCGTCAAAATAGATCCGTATCTGAATGTGGATCCCGGGACAATGAATCCTGTGGAGCATGGAGAGGTATTCGTTACGGAAGACGGACTGGAGACGGACCAGGATTTGGGGAATTACGAGAGGTTTTTGGATGAAAATTTGCATCGCGTGAATTACATGACCACAGGGATTGTGTATTTGAGCGTCATTGAACGCGAACGTTCCATGGGATACGGAGGAAAAACCGTAGAGGCCGTCCCGCATATCCCCCTTGAAGTCATCGATCGCATTAAAGCCGCGGCCGAGGATGCGAATGCCGACGTCACCATGATCGAAATCGGCGGGACGGTAGGCGAATATCAAAATGTCCTTTACCTCGAGGCGTGCCGCATGATGAAGCTCGAATCACCGAAGGACGTAATGGTGGTCCTCGTATCGTATCTTCCGGTCCCGTCGAATTTAGGCGAAATGAAAACAAAGCCCACGCAGTATGCGTGCCGGACGTTGAATGCCGCCGGGCTTCAGCCCGACATGTTGATTTGTCGCGGCGCATTCCCGCTCGATGATGTCCGGAAGAGGAAGTTGAGTATCAATTGCAATGTGCCGAAAGAAGCGGTTATTTCCGCGCCGGATGTATCGTCTATTTACGAAGTACCGCTCAAGTTCAATGCGGAACACGTTACGGACCGTATTGTGGACGTGCTGGATTTGCCGAAGGTCCGTGTAAATCTCGAGCCCTGGGTCGAACTGAATGAGCGCATTGCGTCTTCTGCCGATCCTGTACACATCGGCGTCATCGGCAAGTATTTCTCTACGGGTGATTTCACGCTTAGTGATGCATACCTGTCCGTATTAGAGGCTATCAAACATGCGGCATGGAGCGTACGAAGAAAGCCTGAAATCGAATGGCTGAACAGCGAAGAATTTGAGAAGAATCCGAAAAGCGTGGCCGGCAAACTCAAGCATCTGGACGGGATATTGATTCCCGGAGGGTTCGGGTCGCGCGGCGTGGAGGGGAAGATTATGGCCATTCAGTATGCCCGCGAACACGGAAAACCGTATTTGGGGCTGTGTTACGGTCTTCAGCTTGCTGTCATTGAAGTTGCAAGACACGTTCTTAAGCTCGGGGATGCCGCATCAACGGAATTTGAGGAGCATACGCCGCATCCGATTATTCACTTGATGAATGAACAGGAAGAGCGAATGAAGCATCAGGATTATGGCGGCAGTATGCGGCTTGGAAACTATCCGTGCCGTTTGCGGAAGGGAAGCCGCGGTTGGGAATTATACGGAAAACGCGATGTTATCGAGGAACGGCATCGGCATCGTTATGAAGTGAATCCGGACTATCGTAAGCCCCTCGAGGATGCGGGGCTTATCATTTCCGGTACGTCGCCAGACGGAAAACTTGCGGAAATCATCGAACTCAAAGATCATCCGTTTTTTATGGCCAGCCAATTCCATCCGGAATTCACTTCTCGTCCGTTCCGTCCAAACCCCCTGTTTCTCGGATTCTTGAAATCGGCAACGGGGGAGGGAAGGGGGAAGTAGGGGGGGCATGGTTGCGTAGGTGGGAAGAGTACGTACTTGCGTAGTACGTAGTTGCGTAGGGGGAGCGTAATTCTCCCCGAACTCCGTAACCCATTCCCTTAGCCCTATGACCCTGCATTTATACGTTCGTAGGTCCGTAAGATCGTCGGTTCGCAGGTAATGCGCTGTTTATTAAAGATCCGAAACTCTTTCCCTACCCTAGAACCCTAAAACTCTTGAACGGCCTCATTGCCAATAGCCAAAAGCTCCCACCTGTAATCTTCCCCATAACTCACAACCTGTTTCCTTTTGTTCTTTGCCCTTTGCCCAATTCCCGATTGCCAAAAGTTTTCCTGTTACAAACTTTTCTCGTAATCTGTCCAAAACGTAAAAAGAGGCCGAAGCCTCTCTTTTTGAAAAAATAATTTTTTTTAAGCCTTCTTTACTGGTAGGACATCCGCAAATTTTACATGCTTCATTTGTCCGGTGTATCGGACGATACGGCGCGTGGTGAATTTGACGATGCCGCTTGCCGTTGCAAACAGGGTATCGTCCTTGCCCTTGCTCACATTTAAGCCAGGGCGGATTTTGGTACCACGCTGACGGACGATGATATTTCCTGTTTTGGCGTATTCTCCCGCGTACAGCTTTACGCCGAGCCTTTGGCCCTGAGAATCGCGTACATTACTTGTAGAACCGCCAGCCTTCTTATGTGCCATAGAGAAATGAGAAATTCGTGCGAAGAATATACCCGTGTACGCGCGGCTTGTCAAGGCGTTTCAATCTCTATAGGATACCGGCAGTATGGCGAAAACAACGGCGGATATTCGCGTGGAAATAGAGCAGGCGCTGGATATTGTCCGGAAAGGGTTGTCATTGCACCGCGGCGGCGTCGAACTGGTGGACTTTCATGAAGGAACCGGCACGGTATCCGTTCGACTCCAGGGAGCGTGCATTGGATGTCCGCTGTCGGACATGACGGTAAAGGCGGGGATTGAAGACCTTCTCAAGAGCGTGATTCCGGAGGTGCGCGAGGTTATTGCGGTTTCGGACTCATCGCAATCCAAACACCGGCATGACGCTTGATGAATGGCGATTTTCCCTTGAAATTGCCTGGGATGATGCGTGGTTTCGCTGGCAGACGAGTTTGACGCTGGCTTCCGTGATGCTAGGCTCGCTTTTTTTTCTTTGGAGGCTTATCCCCGTCGGGCTTCGAAACGGCCAACTCATCTTCCACTATAATTTGTATCTCGGGATCGATGAAGTCCATGCTTGGTGGTGGGTACTCTTCGTGCCTATCCTTCTGATCCTCGTGGTCCTCGGAAACATTATTGCTTCTGCAAGATTGTTTCGGCGTGATAAAATAGCAAGCAGGGTTCTTCTGTGCGCCTCGACGGTTTTTACGGTCCTGCTGTTTCTCGCGGCATTCTTCATTACTTCCGTGAACGTTTAGTATGTTTATCGATGCCATTCATGTAGCGCGACTCGTTACTATCGCCACCACGGCATTCGTGGTGGCATTTCTGGCTATGCCACTCTGGATTGCTTTGCTTAAAAAATGGCATGTCGGGAAATCCATACGCGACGAATCATCCGCTCCCATTATGGCAAAACTCCATGCCGGAAAAGCGGGGACGCCGACCATGGGCGGCCTTGTTATTTGGGGGACGGTGGTATTTTTGATTTTTGCGTATCGCGCCGCCTGCTATTTTCAGTTCGAACCGCTCTGCAATCTTTCCTTTTTTTCGCGGGCTCAAACGCGTTTGCCGCTCGGCATTTTGGTTGGGGCAGGGTTGCTCGGTCTGATGGATGATTATTTGAACGTTCGAAAAATCGGGCCGCGCGGCGGGGGGCTCCGTATGCGCGTTCGACTCCTTTCCTATACGACAATCGCGCTTGCCGGAGCATACTGGTTTTTTTCGCGGCTTCAGTGGGATTTCGTTCATATTCCGTTTGTCGGTACATATCACATAGGATGGTGGTATGTGCCGTTTTTTGTTTTTGTCGTCGTTTCCACTTCATTTAGCGTGAACGAAACGGATGGTTTGGACGGCCTCGCCGGTGGAACGCTCATGACGAGCTTTGGGGCCATGGCCCTCATTTCCTTCGCGCAGGGGAGGCTGGATCTTGCGGCATTTTGCTTAACGATTCTTGGCGCGCTCCTTGCATTTTTATGGTTCAATGTTCCTCCGGCCTCCGTCTTTATGGGCGATACCGGCGCGATGTCGCTCGGCACCGTGCTCGCCGTCGTGGCGATGATCACGAATACCACGCTTCTTCTCCCTATTATCGGCCTTCCATTTGTCATTGAATCCGCATCCGTCCTTTTGCAGATCGCTTCGAAAAAGATACGGAAGAAAAAACTGTTCCGTTCATCGCCGCTGCACCATCATCTGGAAGCTGTGGGCTGGCCGGAACAGCAGATCGTTCTGCGTAACTGGATTATCTCGCTGATGAGCGCAGCGATAGGCGTGGTTCTCGCCCTGGTCGATCGCACGTTATTCCTGTAATAACAGGACAAACGCTCGTCTGTTGAATCGTTGTCTCGTCTGAATTCGCGGTATGCCACGGCAGCCACAATCCTCCGACCGCCTGTTGATCGGGCTTCTCATCGGCCTCTCGTTATTCGGGCTCATCGTTCTTTTATCAGCGTCGGGGGCGGTGTCTTTTCAATATTACAGCGACCCGCTGTATTTCGTCCGCCGCCAGATTTTCCTCGGTCTGCTTCCCGGAGGTCTCGTTTTTCTCTTGATTTCCAGAATGGACTATCGGAAATTAAAACCCTATGCATTTCCCCTCCTCGCTCTTTCCGTTGTTTTGCTTCTGCTCGTTTTTATCCCCGGCCTCGGATCACGCGTCGGAGGTTCACAGTCATGGATAAAAATTGCCGGTTTTACGTTACAACCTTCCGAATTCGTGAAATTCACGTTTTTACTTTATTCCGCCTCATGGCTCTCCACGAAGGGCGTAGAAGATAAGCTGAAAGCTTCCATGCCGTATTTTGCGGCTATCGGCACGATTATGTTTTTGCTAGTTATTCAGCCGGATACGGGGACCATGTCTATTATCGTTATGACGGCCATGCTTATGTACTTCGCTGCCGGTGCGCCATTGTTGTGGTTTGTGGGAGCAGGACTTATCGGGACCGCCCTCGTCGGAATACTCATTGCCATTGCTCCATATCGCGCCGCCCGTTTTATGACGTTCCTGCATCCAGAACTCGACCCCCTTGGCATCGGCTATCATATTAACCAAGCCTTTCTTGCCATCGGAAGCGGAGGACTCTTCGGACTCGGCTTCGGCCAATCGCGCCAAAAGTATTTGTATCTTCCGGAAGTGCAGGGAGATTCCGTGTTTGCCGTGATGGCGGAAGAGCTTGGATTCGTGATGACGCTCATTTTTTTGGCGGCCATGGCGCTTCTCGTCTGGAAATGCTTTCAGGTCGCAAGGAATGCCTCCGATACCTTCGGGAGATTCATTGCCATCGGGGTTGGAACGTGGATTGCCGTGCAAACATTCGCGAATGTCGCATCCATGACGGGACTTATGCCGATTACCGGCGTTACGCTTCCATTTGTGAGCTATGGGAATTCGGCCATGGTAAGTCTTTTTGCCGGCTTGGGACTTATCGCGTCCGTGAGCCGCATGGGGAACATACACGGTGTACGTCCATGAAAAAGATCTTATGTGCCGGAGGAGGAACGCTGGGGCCGGTTGCGCCTCTTCTTGCCGTGGCTGACCGTTTGCGCGAAGCGGACAATACGATCCGCATTTTATGGGCAGGAACAGATTCCGGTCCGGAACGGGAAATGATTGAAAGGAGGGGAATACCGTTTACGTCCATTCCGGTGGCAAAATTGACTCGATATGCGTCGAGACAGCTTTTGACGCTGCCGTTCGATTATATGCGGGCGCGAATGGAGAGCGCCCGCTTGCTTGACCGCGAACATCCGAATGCCGTTCTTTCCGCAGGGGGGTTTACCGCCGTTCCGGTTGTTCGGGAAGCGTATCGGCGCCGCATTCCGTGCCTGTCTCATCAACTCGATTATGAAACGGGTTTGAGTAATCGAATGATTTCCCGCTATTGCCGCTATGTCACGACATCATTCTCGTATATGCATTCCCCGTTTCCGGCCGGAACAACAACCTACGTGATTCCTACGCCGACGCGTTTCCGGAAACAAGATCTTCCTTCGCGCGAATCCGCATGCCGCGCATTCGCCCTTGATCCGACAAAGCCCGTTCTTCTCGTTACCGGCGGCGGCACGGGCGCACGCACGCTGAACGACGCGATGTCGCATATCCGAAAACGTTTTTCTCCGGAGGTTCAGATCATTCATTTGACCGGAAAAGGAAAGTCACCCGATCTCGTTTCTGACGGTCCCGGCTATGCTGTGTTGCCGTTTCTTGCGGACGAAATGATCGCCGCCTATGCGGCCGCGGATATCGTGGTTTCCCGCGCAGGTATGGGTGCAATTTCCGAGCTCGCGGCATTGCAAAAATCCGCCGTCCTCGTGCCTCTGCCGAATTCCCCTCAAATACAAAATGCACGCGAATTAAAGGATGCCGTCATAATCGTAGAGCAGGGGACGGATGGTTGGATGGAGGAATTACGGCTTGCTATCGAATCTCTTTTAAAGGACAGTGAAAGACGGCGTCAAATGGGTATTGCGCTTTTTGATGCGTTGCCGACGGATGACGGGAGTGCTCTTGCAAATCTGGCTTTGAGCGTCATGCTGTGATGGCAGCAATGAGTTCGGGGCTCGGGTTTCGTGTCTAGGATGAAACCGCTTACCTACGGACCTACGATCTTACGAACCTACTGACCCAAGGGCTAAGGGAAACAGGTTATGGGTTATTGGTTACGGGTTATGGGGTTCGGGTTACGGGGCGCATACCGCACCCCCGCATCCCGCTTACCGCATGCCTCCCTACGCAACCACGTCCTACAGGGCGCGGCATGC